>NZ_JAVTIV010000007.1:0-185512 GCF_031843765.1 Sphingobium sp. WCS2017Hpa-17 | reverse complement strand
CGGCCATTCCCCTCCCGCCTGCGGGAGGGGCAGCGAGACTTGCGCGCGCAGCGCGTTAGTCGCAGCGGGGTGGGCTGTCGCGACGTCCAGCCCACCCCCTAGCCCCCTCCCGTAAACGGGAGGGGGAACATGTCCGCTTCTGCTCAAAACCCGCCATCTGGCCGTCCACATGACAGGCCACTACCAATGTAGGATAATCTCTGATCTGTCCTGTCGGATAACCCGTTCGGCCCCTCATCCCGGCACGCCCGATCCGCTCACCCCGTCACGCAGGCATGATCCGACCGGCGCCTTGTCATGCCCTGACCGGCGCGGCGCAACGACCCTAAGGGCGCGTTGCCGGCGCATGTCGGTGACCTTCATGGCGCTTGAGCAGTGCATCGTCGCGGATTTTCTACCATTTCTCGTCGCCAGCGACGGTGTGAACTTCGCTCCTCGCCCATGGAGTGACCCCGGAGTGACCTTGCAAAGCCCACCCGTCGCCACCGACATCCCGAATCATCCGGTGGTCCGTCGATCGGCCATACCCATCTGCTCCCCCGTCTCCGCTCATAGGTCGCAAAGCAAATCTTGTTGCATGGCGGGTCGCGGGCCTGTTGCTTCGGCAATATAAGCCCCGCTAAAGCCATCGGCATGACGGCCTCCCCCCCATCCCGCCATCCGCTGCAATTTCCCAATTTCCGGGCCTATCTGGTGGGGCGTTTCTGCGCGACGCTGGCGCAGTACAGCATGATGATCATCTTGGCGTGGCAGGCCTATAATATCGCGCGCGAAACGATGACGACGGCCGGCGCGTCGGCACAGCTGGGCCTGATCGGCCTCGCCCAGTTCCTGCCGCTGTTCCTGCTGACGCCCGTCACCGGATGGGTCGCGGATCATTATGACCGGCGGATCATCACCCGCCTCACGCTGGCCCTGCTCACCATGGCGTCGGCCTTGCTGGCGTTCGCCACCTATGAAGGATGGGTCAGCCTGCCGCTGATCTTCTTCATCGCGGTCATCGTCGGAATCGCCCGTGCGTTCAACGGGCCGGCCTATGGCGCGCTGGCGCCCAATCTGGTGCCGGCGGCGGTGCTGCCCAATGCCATCGCCCTGTCCTCCGTCGCCTGGCAGGCGGGCGACATATTGGGCAAGGCACTGGGCGGCTATGCCTATGCGATGGAACCCTGGTTCGCCTATGCGCTGTCCGCCGTCCTGTTTGGGGTCGGGCTTGTTTCCATGCTGATGATCGGGCCGGTGCCGCAACCGCCACGCCAGCAGGGTCGCCACCCCATCCGCCAGATGATCGACGGCTTCACCTATGTGAGGGGCAACCGGCTGGTATTGGCAACGATCACGCTGGACCTGTTCGCGGTGCTGCTGGCCGGCGCCACGGCGCTGCTGCCGGTCTATGCCCGTGACATCCTGCATGTCGGGTCGGAAGGCTATGGCCATCTGGCCATCGCACCCGGCATCGGCGCGGCGGTTACGGCTTTATGGTTTTCCTTCCGCCCGATGAAGAGTCAGGTCGGCCTGAAGATGCTGGGCGCGGTCATTCTGTTCGGCCTCGCCACCATCGCGTTCGGCTGCACCGCCTTCCTGCCGCGCGACATAGCGGTGGAGGCTGGCGTGGCTGCGCTGGTGGTGCTGGGCGGCGCGGACATGGTATCTGTGTTCGTGCGCCAGTCGCTGGTCCAGTTGCATACGCCCGATGCCATGCGCGGGCGCGTGTCCAGCCTGTCGCAGCTCACCATTTCCGCCTCCAACGAACTGGGCGAGGCGGAGTCCGGTTTTCTGGCCGCCATGGTCGGGCCGATCGCGGCGGTGATCGGCGGCGGCGTCGGTGCTATCATCATCACCATCATCTGGGCGCGACTCTTTCCTGAATTGCGCCTTGCACGTAGCTTCGATCCACCCGACATCGGGCGAGCGGAAAACAGCCAGGAGAAGCCTTCATGAAAGCTGCCACGATTCTCGAAACCATCGGCAATACGCCGCATGTCCGCATCAACCGGCTGTTCGGTGATGCCGAAGTGTGGGTGAAGTCGGAACGGTCCAACCCCGGCGGGTCGATCAAGGACCGCATTGCCCTCGCCATGATCGAGGCGGCCGAGGCCAGCGGCGAATTGCAGCCCGGCGGCACCATCATCGAGCCGACGTCGGGCAATACCGGCGTGGGTCTGGCCATGGTCGCGGCGGTCAAGGGTTACAAGCTGGTGCTGGTCATGCCCGAAAGCATGTCGATCGAGCGGCGTCGCCTGATGCTGGCCTATGGCGCCAGCTTCGACCTGACGCCGCGCGAAAAGGGCATGAAGGGCGCGATCGAGCGCGCGCTGGAGCTGGTGTCGCAGACGCCGAACAGCTGGATGCCGCAGCAGTTCGAGAACCCGGCCAATATCGACGTCCATGTCCGCACCACGGCGCAGGAAATCCTGGCCGACTTCGCCGACACGCCGATCGACGCGCTGATCACCGGCGTGGGCACGGGCGGCCACATCACCGGCGTGGCCGAAGTGCTCAAGAAGGCGTGGCCGAACCTGAAGGTCTATGCGGTCGAGCCGACACTGTCGCCGGTCATCAGCGGTGGCCAGCCCGGTCCGCACCCCATTCAGGGTATCGGCGCGGGCTTCATCCCGGCCAACCTGCACACCCAGCTGCTGGATGGCGTGATTCAGGTCGATCCGGCCGATGCCAAGGATTATGCCCGCCGCGCCGCGACGCAGGAGGGCCTGCTGGTCGGCATTTCGTCCGGCGGCACGCTGGCGGCGATCGCGCAGAAGCTGAAGGAACTGCCCGCCGGCAGCCGTGTGCTGGGCTTCAACTATGATACCGGCGAACGTTATCTGTCGGTGCCGGACTTCCTGCCGGAATAAGGCAGGACGCTTCACAGCTTGTCGGAGCGCGCGCTGCCCCTATGACGGGACCGCGCCCTTCGACAGGCTCAGGGCGAACGGAGTTGGGAAACCAGTCGCGCGTGATCCGAATCCATTCTTCCTCCCTCCCCCACTGGCCTACCCTGCTGTGCTGGATCGTCTGGGCCTTGCTGTTCGTCGGCCTGCCCATGGGTGTCGCGTCCTGGGAAAGCCGACAGCGATCCGGTGATGTGCCGGCGCACTTTGCCGCCGCTGTGGCGGCACGAATGACGCGTCCGCCCACACCTCCTCCCCCGGTCGAGCCGGTGCAGGTCTATGCGCTGGAGCGGGATCAGGCTGTAGCGCTCAACAGCGCCATACCCTTCTCCCGCGACCCCAATCCGGCTGCCCGGCCCTTTCTGTTTTCAGGCTCCGAAATGGACCTGGCCCGCGCCGTCGACTGCCTCGCGGCGGCGGAAATCTATGAGGCCGGCGACGATGCGGTCGGCGAGCAGGCGGTGGCGCAGGTGGTGTTGAACCGGGTCCGCCACCCCGCTTTCCCCAAGACGGTATGCGGCGTGGTGTTTCAGGGGCAGGAACGCCGCACCGGCTGCCAGTTCACCTTCAGTTGCGATGGGGCACTGGCGCGCACGCCCAGTCAGGCGGCTTGGGCACGCGCGCAGGAGATTGCGCGCGGCGCGCTGGCGGGCAAGGTCTACAGGCCGGTCGGCCATGCCACCCATTATCATACCGACTGGGTCGTGCCCTATTGGAGCGATAGCCTGGACAAGATCACGGCGGTCGGCACGCACCTCTTCTTTCGCTGGCGCGGCTGGTGGGGGACACCGCCGGCCTTTCGCCAGAGCATCGACAAGGGGGAGCCGCTGATCGGCCGGATCGCGCGCTTCTCGCCCGCGCATAAGGGCGGACCGGATGCGCCGCTGACACCGCCGCCGGTGCTGACGGCCGAGGCCGCCGCCGCGCTGGCTGCGAAGCCGCTACAGGCGATCGGCGCGGAGTCGCTCGGCAAGACGGTGGCCGGCGTGCGGCTGATCGCGATCGCGCCGGGGGCGAAAAGCTTTCTGGTCGAGCTGCCCGGCAGCGGCGCGGCGGATAGCTGGCCGGCGATGGCGCAGACCTTTTGCGCGGGCCGGGCCGAATGCCGGATCATGGCCTGGCGCCCCGGCACGGTGCCGGCCGGCCTGCCGCTGAGCGACGGGCAGATGGCGACGATGAGCTTCGCCTATATCCACAATACCGGCAGCGGGTTGCAACGCGCGCTGTGGAATTGCGCGCAGACACCCCGCGCCGCAAAGGGCGAATGCATGCGCCAGCGCATCCCGACGGTGACCCCGACCACCGGTGTGGCCGAACCGGGCCTGTCGGGGGTGCGCCGCAAGGAGCGGTTCGAGACGGTGAAGATCGCGCCCGTCACGCCGGCAAGTGAGACACCGAAATAAACGGGTGAATCGTGCTGCGCATCTGGTGGATTTGCCGCGCAACCTCGTTATGGTATGTTATTACATTCTTAGCGAGGAACGAACATGGTGACGCGGCGGGCTTTCCTGGGGAGTGGCGGCGCGCTGGCCGGCGGCCTTGCGATCGGCACCAGCGAGCCCGGCGCGGCGCTGAGCCTGGGCGACCCGGCCAATGCATGGCCGGCCGATCCGCCTTTCTACTTCCCGGTCGATATGGAGGATTTCAAGCTCGCGCAACGCATGTTGGGGACGCTCTATCAGGTCAACCGCACTGTCGCCACCTTCGACGCGGCCTATTATGGCGCGATGACACTGCCGGTGCAGGCCGCCTATGAGGCGCGGTCGCGCTGGGTAAATCGCCATCATGCACTGTTTCTGCGCAATGCGGCCTACGGCCATCCTCGCGACGTCGAACTGGACAAGTCGCGAGCGGCCGTCGCCAAGCTGCTGGGCGCATCGACCGAAGAGATCGCGCTGGCCGGGGGCGGGACGGAGGCGCTCTATGCGCTGATCGCCAATTATGCGCTGCTGCAACCGGGCGACGCCGTGATCTATGCCGATGTCGATTATGACGAGATGCAGTTCGCCTGCGACTATCTGGAAAAGAGCCGGGGCGCACGGATCGTGCGCTTCTCGCTACCGGAACCGCATAATGAGGCCAATATATTGGCGGCCTATGAGAAGATATTGAAGAACACCCCGCGTGCAAAGCTGTTGCTGTTGACGCACCTGTCCAACCGCAGCGGGCTGGTGCCGCCGGTCAAGGCGATCGTGGACATGGCGCGGGCACGCGGGGTGGACACCATATTGGACAGCGCGCAGGCGGTGGGCCACCTGCCCTTCACAGTGGACGACACCGGCGCTGATTTTATCGGCTTTTCGTTGCACAAATGGCTGGCCGCGCCGCTCGGCACCGGGGGCATCTATATCCGCAAGAACCGGTTGCAGGATATCAGCCCCTGGCTGGGCAATCGCATCCATGGGCGGGAGGATATTCGCGCGCGCATCCCAACCGGGACGGTCGATTTCGCCGCACGACTGACGGTGCCGCGCGCGATCACAGTGCATGAGACGATCGGCGCGACGGCCAAATATCGGCATTTATTGCGGTTACGTAACTATTGGGCCGACCGGGTGCGCGATATCGAAGGGCTGGAGATGCTTTTGCCCGACGAACCGGACCGCCATGGCGCCGTCGCGGGTTTCCGCCTGCCCGGCATGAAGGGACCGGACGATGCGAAGAGGGCAGCGGCACTGTTTCTGGAGAAATATCGACTGCTGGTCGTGGCCAAGGCCGGCCTGGCGTCCGGCCCGGTGCTGCGGGTAACACCAGCCCTGTTCAACACCAGCGCCGAACTGGACCGGCTGGTGGCCGCGATCCGGGCCGAGCGCGGGCTGTTTAGCTGACCCCCTTCACAAACAGGGACATAACGCCTATATCGGCGTCAATCCGGTTGTCCTGCGACGCTATACGTTGTTGGTCGACCGTCCCCCGGATCGCTCGGGGTCCAGCATCGAATTGCGCGCGAAGCTGGCGGAATTGGGCGACTTTCGACGGGTCATCAGGTGCTGATAGTGCGGATCGGACAGTCCCGGCCCGCACTTTTTTGTGTGGAATGCAGGGTGCGAATCACCCGCTGCTCCATGGCGCTTCGACTGAATTTTCGCCGGGATGCGGAAAAACACGACGAACTGACGACGTTTAGACAGGTAACAGGCAGGAACCGCATGGCGACCAAGGCTCTCCCCCCCATCAGCAACACCGGCGCTAAGAAGCGCATCCGCAAGGTGTTCGGCGACATCCACGAAGTGGTGCAGATGCCGAACCTGATCGAGGTCCAGAGGGAGAGTTACGAACAGTTCCTGCGTTCCGATCCGTCGATCGGCTATGTGTCGGGCCTGGAAAAGACGCTGCGCAGCGTCTTCCCGATCCGCGATTTCGCCGGCACCGCCGAAATGGACTTCGTCCATTATGAGCTGGAAGACCCGAAGTACGACGTCGAGGAATGCCGTCAGCGCGGCATCACCTATGCAGCGCCGATGCGCGTCACCCTGCGCCTGATCGTGTTCGAAGTCGATCAGGATACCGAAACCCGGTCGGTTCTGGATATCAAGGAGCAGGACGTCTACATGGGCGACATGCCCCTGATGACGGGCAACGGCACCTTCATCGTCAACGGCACCGAGCGCGTCATCGTGTCGCAGATGCACCGTTCGCCGGGCGTTCTGTTCGACCATGACCGTGGCAAGACCCACTCGTCGGGCAAGTATCTCTTCGCTGCGCGCGTCATCCCCTATCGCGGTTCGTGGCTCGACTTCGAATTCGACGCTAAGGACATCGTCAACGTCCGTATCGACCGCAAGCGCAAGTTGCCGGTCACGGCGCTGCTGTTCGCGCTGGGCCTGACGCCGGAAGAAATTCTGGGCGAATTCTACAACAAGGTCACCTATGTCCGCGGTGAAGGCGGCTGGGTCATCCCTTATCTCCCCGAAGCATGGCGCGGCCTGAAGCCGGCGTTCGACATTGTCGATGCCGCGTCGGGCGAAGTCGTGTTCGCCGCCGGTCACAAGATCAGCCCCCGCGCCGCCAACAAGGCGGAAAAGGACGGTCTGGCCACGCTGCTGATCCCGACCGAGGAAGTCTATGGCCGCTACAGCGCCTATGACCTCATCAACGAGAGCACCGGTGAAATCTACATCGAGGCCGGCGACGAGGTGTCGCCTGAGAATCTCGAAAAGCTGGATAAGGCGGGCATCGACCGCCTCGAACTGCTCGACATCGACCATGTCGGCACCGGCGCGTGGATTCGTAACACGCTCAAGGCCGACAAGGCCGAAGACCGTGACCAGGCCCTGAGCGACATTTATCGCGTCATGCGCCCCGGCGAACCGCCGACGAAGGAAACCGCCGAAGCGCTGTTCGCCGGCCTCTTCTTCGATCCGGAACGCTATGACCTGTCGGCCGTGGGCCGCGTCAAGCTGAACATGCGCCTCGACCTCGACGCCGAGGACACGGTCACCACCCTGCGCACCGAGGATATCCTCGCGGTCGTCAAGGAACTGGTGAACCTGAAGGACGGCAAGGGCGAAATCGACGATATCGACAACCTCGGCAACCGTCGTGTCCGTTCGGTCGGTGAGCTGCTGGAAAACCAGTATCGCGTCGGCCTGCTGCGCATGGAACGCGCGGTCAAGGAACGCATGTCGTCCGTCGACGTGTCGACCGTGATGCCGAACGACCTGATCAACGCGAAGCCCGCCGTGGCCGCCGTGCGTGAATTCTTCGGCTCCTCGCAGCTGTCGCAGTTCATGGACCAGACCAACCCGCTGTCGGAAGTCACCCACAAGCGCCGCGTGTCGGCCCTTGGGCCGGGCGGTCTGACGCGGGAGCGCGCAGGCTTCGAAGTCCGCGACGTTCACCCGACCCATTATGGCCGTATCTGCCCGATCGAAACGCCGGAAGGCCCGAACATCGGTCTGATCAACTCGCTGGCCACCTTCAGCCGCGTCAACAAGTACGGCTTCATCGAAACGCCGTACCGCAAGGTCGTGGACAACAAGGTCACCGACGACGTCGTCTATCTGTCGGCGATGGAAGAGGCCAAGCACACGATCGCGCAGGCCAACGCCGAAGTGAATGCCGACGGCACCTTCGTCGAGGATCTCATCTCCGCCCGTGAGGCCGGCGAGTTCCTGATGGCGCCCAAGGACCACATCACCCTGATGGACGTCAGCCCCAAGCAGCTGGTGTCGGTCGCCGCATCGCTCATTCCGTTCCTGGAAAACGATGACGCCAACCGCGCGCTGATGGGATCGAACATGCAGCGTCAGGCCGTGCCTCTGGTACGGGCCGAAGCGCCGTTCGTAGGCACCGGCATGGAAGGCACGGTCGCCCGTGACTCCGGCGCCGCCGTCGCGTCCAAGCGTGCGGGCATCGTCGATCAGGTCGACGCGACCCGTATCGTCATCCGCGCAACCGGCGACATCGAAGCCGGCCAGTCGGGCGTCGACATCTACACGCTCCAGAAGTTCCAGCGGTCGAACCAGGACACCTGCATCAACCAGCGTCCGCTGGTGAAGGTGGGCGACCTGATCGAAGCCGGCGACGTGATCGCCGACGGCCCGTCGACCGAGTTCGGCGAGCTGGCGCTGGGCCGGAACACTCTCGTCGCGTTCATGCCCTGGAACGGCTACAACTACGAAGACTCCATCCTGATCTCCGAACGGATCGTGAAGGACGACGTCTTCACCTCGATCCATATCGAGGAGTTCGAGGTCATGGCCCGCGACACCAAGCTGGGGCCGGAGGACATCACCCGCGACATCCCGAACGTCGGCGAAGAAGCGCTGCGCAACCTCGACGAGGCTGGCATCGTGTATATCGGCGCCGAAGTGGAGCCGGGCGACATTCTGGTCGGCAAGATCACCCCCAAGGGTGAATCGCCGATGACCCCGGAAGAAAAGCTGCTCCGCGCGATCTTCGGTGAAAAGGCCAGCGACGTGCGCGACACGTCCCTGCGTCTGCCGCCGGGCGTGGCCGGTACCGTCGTGGAAGTCCGCGTGTTCAACCGCCACGGCATCGACAAGGACGAACGCGCCATGGCGATCGAGCGGGAGGAAATCGACCGTCTCGCCAAGGACCGTGAGGACGAACGTGGCATTCTGAACCGTGCGACCTTCAACCGTCTTCAGGAAATGCTGCTGGGCCAGACCGCTTCGGCCGCGCCCAAGGGCGTCAAGAAGGGCGTTGTCATCGACGAGGCCCTGCTGGACGAAGTCGAGCGCCACGAATGGTGGAAGTTTGCGGTCGAGGACGACAGCCGTCAGGCCCAGATCGAAGCGATCAAGGGCCAGTATGACGAGGCCGTGAAGTCGATCGTCGACAAGTTCGAGGATCGCGTCGACAAGCTTCAGCGTGGCGACGAGCTGCCGCCGGGCGTGCTGAAGATGGTCAAGGTGTTCGTCGCGGTGAAGCGCAAGCTGCAACCGGGCGACAAGATGGCCGGCCGTCACGGGAACAAGGGTGTGATTTCGCGCATCCTGCCGATCGAGGACATGCCGTTCCTGGAAGATGGCACCCATGTCGACATCGTGTTGAACCCGCTGGGCGTGCCGTCGCGCATGAACGTCGGGCAGATCTTCGAAACGCATCTGGGCTGGGCTGCCCGTGGCCTTGGCCAGCAGCTGAAGCACGCGCTGGAAGACTGGCGTGAGGCCAATCCGAACCCGCAGCCGGGCGACATGCCCGATGCGGTCAAGGAACGGCTGCTGACCTCCTATGGTGAGCGCTATGCCGAGCAGATCGAAGCCCGTTCGCCTGAACAGATCATCGATCTGGCCGAGCATCTCCAGCGCGGTATCCCGATGGCAACCCCGGTGTTCGACGGCGCCCGCGAAGCGGACGTTTCGGACATGCTGGAACGCGCAGGCCTGCACACGTCGGGTCAGAGCGATCTGTTCGACGGCCGCACCGGCGACCGTTTCGACCGTAAGGTGACTGTCGGCATCATCTACATGCTGAAGCTGCATCACCTGGTCGACGACAAGATCCATGCTCGTTCGATCGGGCCCTACTCGCTCGTTACCCAGCAGCCGTTGGGTGGTAAGGCGCAGTTCGGTGGCCAGCGCTTCGGTGAAATGGAAGTGTGGGCGCTCCAGGCCTATGGCGCTGCCTATACCTTGCAGGAAATGCTGACGGTGAAGTCGGACGACGTGGTCGGCCGTACCAAGGTCTATGAGGCGATCGTCAAGGGCGACGACACGTTCGAAGCCGGCATTCCGGAATCCTTCAACGTGCTCGTCAAGGAAATGCGCTCGCTGGGCCTCAACGTCGAACTCGCGTCCATGGACCCCGTGGCCGAAGACGACGACGGCTTCGCGGCAGCGGCGGAGTAAGGGACAGGAATGAACGCGAAACTGGCCAAATTTGCAGAGACAGCCGGTTGGCTGACCGCTCTCGTGATCTGGCTCAGTTTCGCCTTCTTCCAGTGGGAGCGTCATGGGTTCTGGGCCATCGCATGTACGCCACTAGCATGCCTTTGGACCTACCGGATGATCCGCTCCTTTCGCGCGCCCAAGCCGCAGATTGACTGAATTCACCCCATCAAGGGACTGAAAAAATGAACGAACTGACCAACTTCGCAAACCCGGTCCAGAAGGCCGAAACCTTCGACCAGATTCAGATCGGCCTTGCCTCGCCCGAGCGCATCCGGTCCTGGTCCTTCGGCGAAATCAAGAAGCCGGAAACCATCAACTATCGCACGTTCAAGCCCGAGCGTGACGGCCTGTTTTGCGCGCGCATCTTCGGTCCGATCAAGGATTATGAATGCCTGTGCGGCAAGTATAAGCGCATGAAGTATAAGGGCATCGTCTGCGAAAAGTGCGGTGTCGAAGTTACCGTGAGCAAGGTGCGCCGTGAGCGCATGGGCCATATCGAACTGGCCGCACCGGTCGCGCATATCTGGTTCCTGAAGTCGCTGCCCTCGCGCATCGGCCTGCTGCTCGATATGCAGCTGAAGCAGCTGGAGCGCGTCCTCTACTTCGAATCCTACATCGTCACCGAACCGGGCCTGACGCCGCTGGAGAAGTTCCAGCTGCTGACCGAGGACGAACTGCTCGACGCGCAGGACGAATATGGCGAAGACGCCTTCTCCGCCGGCATCGGTGCTGAAGCCGTCAAGCAGATGCTGATGGACCTCGACCTGGAAGGCGAGAAGCAGGCGCTGCTGGACGAACTGGCCGTCACCAAGTCGGAACTGAAGCCCAAGAAGATCATCAAGCGCCTGAAGGTCGTCGAGAGCTTCCTGGAATCGGGCAACCGCCCCGAATGGATGATCCTCGACGTCGTGCCGGTCATTCCGCCGGAACTGCGCCCGCTGGTGCCGCTGGACGGTGGCCGCTTCGCGACGTCGGATCTTAACGACCTGTATCGTCGCGTCATCAACCGTAACAACCGCCTGAAGCGGCTGATGGAACTGCGCGCGCCGGACATCATCGTCCGCAACGAAAAGCGCATGTTGCAGGAAGCCGTCGACGCCCTGTTCGATAACGGCCGTCGCGGCCGCGTCATCACCGGCGCCAATAAGCGTCCGCTAAAGTCGCTGTCCGACATGCTCAAGGGCAAGCAGGGCCGCTTCCGTCAGAACCTGCTCGGCAAGCGCGTCGACTATTCGGGTCGTTCGGTCATCGTGACCGGTCCTGAGCTGAAGCTGCATCAATGCGGCCTGCCCAAGAAGATGGCGCTCGAACTGTTCAAGCCGTTCATCTACGCGCGTCTGGATGCCAAGGGTCTGTCCATGACCCTGAAGCAGGCCAAGAAGTGGGTCGAGAAGGAGCGCAAGGAAGTCTGGGACATCCTGGACGAGGTAATCCGCGAGCATCCGGTCATGCTGAACCGCGCGCCGACGCTTCACCGTCTTGGCATTCAGGCGTTCGAACCCGTCCTGATCGAAGGCAAGGCGATCCAGCTGCACCCGCTCGTCTGCTCGGCCTTCAACGCCGACTTCGACGGTGACCAGATGGCCGTCCACGTCCCGCTCTCGCTGGAGGCCCAGTTGGAAGCGCGCGTGCTGATGATGTCGACCAACAACATCCTGTCGCCTGCCAACGGCAAGCCAATCATCGTGCCTTCGCAGGACATGGTGCTGGGTATCTATTATCTGTCGATGGAGCGCGTGGGCGAGCCGGGCGAAGGCATGCTGCTGGCCGACATGCAGGAGGTCCATCAGGCCCTCTATGCCAAGGCCGTCACCCTGCATTCGAAGATCATCAGCCGCGTGCCGCAGACCGACGAAAATGGTCAGCAGTATATGAAGCGCTTCGAAACGACGCCGGGCCGCATGCTGCTGGGCGAATGTCTGCCCAAGTCGCACAAGGTGCCCTTCGACGCCGTCAACCGCCTTCTGACCAAGAAGGACGTCGGCGACGTGATCGACGAAGTCTATCGTCACACCGGCCAGAAGGACACGGTGCTGTTCGCCGACGCCATCATGGCGCTGGGCTTCCGCCACGCATTCCAGGCCGGCATCTCGTTCGGCAAGGACGACATGGTGATCCCGGATTCGAAGGAAGGCTCGGTCGCCGAAACCAAGGCGCTGGTGGCCGACTATGAGCAGCAGTATCAGGACGGTCTGATCACGCAGCAGGAAAAGTACAACAAGGTCATCGACGCCTGGAGCCGTTGCGGCGACGTGGTGGCGAACGCCATGATGGACGAAATCCGTGCGATGCCGATCGACCCGGAAACCGGTCGCCAGAAGCAGATCAACTCGATCTACATGATGGCCCACTCCGGTGCCCGTGGTTCGCAGGCCCAGATGAAGCAGCTGGCCGGTATGCGCGGCCTGATGGCCAAGCCTTCGGGCGAGATCATCGAAACGCCGATCATCTCGAACTTCAAGGAAGGTCTGACCGTCCTTGAATATTTCAACTCCACCCACGGCGCCCGTAAGGGCTTGGCCGACACCGCGCTCAAGACGGCGAACTCGGGTTACCTGACCCGCCGTCTGGTCGACGTGTCGCAGGACTGCACCATCGTCGAGGAAGATTGCGGCACCGAAAAGGCGCTGGAGATGAAGGCCATCGTTCAGGGTGGTTCGGTCATCGCCTCGCTCGGCGAGCGCATCCTGGGCCGCACCACGGCGCAGGACATCGTCGACACCAAGGACGGCACCGTCATCATCCCGATCGGCACCCTGCTGGACGAGCCGATGATCGCGAAGATCGAAGCGATCGGCACGCAGGCCGTGAAGATCCGCAGCCCGCTGATCTGCGAAAGCCGGATGGGCGTGTGCGGCAAGTGCTACGGCCGTGACCTGGCCCGTGGTACGCCGGTGAACATCGGTGAAGCCGTCGGCGTCATCGCGGCCCAGTCGATCGGTGAACCGGGCACGCAGTTGACCATGCGTACCTTCCACATCGGCGGCGCGGCGAACTTCAACGAAACGTCGAACCTGGAGGCTCTGGCCGACGGTACGATCGAACTGCGCGACATGCCGACGATCACCGACAAGAACGGTCGCCGTCTGTCGCTCGCCCGCAACGGCGAGATCGCGATCATCGACAGCGAAGGCCGCGAACGCGAAACGCACCGCCTGCCCTACGGCGCCACCATCCTGTTCGCAGATGGCGATGCCGTGAAGAAGGGCGAACGCTTCGCCGAGTGGGATCCCTTCACCATGCCGGTGATCACGGAAAAGCCCGGTATCGTTAAGTATGTCGACCTGATCGACAATAAGACGCTGACCGAGCAGACCGACGAAGCCACCGGCATCGCCCAGCGCGTGGTGATCGAACATCGCGGTGCGGCCCGTACGAAGGAAGATCTTCGTCCGCGCCTGACCCTGATGGACGACAATAGCGGCGAAGCCGCCCGCTACATGCTGGCGGTCGGCGCGACCCTGTCGGTCGACGATGGTGCGCAGGTTCAGGCCGGTGACGTGCTGGCGCGTGTCAGCCGTGAAGCCGCCAAGACCCGCGACATCACCGGTGGTCTGCCGCGTGTTGCCGAGCTGTTCGAAGCCCGCAAGCCCAAGGACAATGCGATCATTGCCAAGGTGTCGGGCCGCGTGCAGTTCCTGAAGGATTATAAGGCGAAGCGTAAGATCGCCATCAATCCCGAAGATGGCGGCGAGCCGGTCGAATATCTGATCCCCAAGAGCAAGGTGATCGACGTTCAGGAAGGCGACTTCGTGAAGCGCGGCGACAACCTGATCGGCGGTTCGCCCGATCCGCACGACATTCTGGAAGTGCTGGGTATCGAGCCTCTGGCTGAATATCTGGTCGCCGAAATCCAGGAAGTCTATCGCTTGCAGGGCGTGAAGATCAACGACAAGCACATCGAAACGATCGTTCGTCAGATGTTGCAGAAGGTCGAGATCATCGAGTCCGGCGACACCACCCTGTTGGTGGGCGAGCAGATCGACCGCGAGGAAATGGACGAGATCAACGCCAAGCTCCAGCCGGGCTTCCTGCCCGCTGCTGGCAAGCCGGTGCTGCTCGGCATCACCAAGGCCTCGCTCCAGACCCGTTCGTTCATCTCGGCGGCCTCCTTCCAGGAAACCACTCGCGTCCTCACGGAAGCGGCGGTTCAGGGCAAGAAGGACACGCTCGTTGGCCTGAAGGAAAACGTCATCGTCGGCCGCCTGATCCCGGCGGGTACCGGTGCCGGCATGAACCGCCTGCGCGTTGCCGCTTCGTCGCGTGACGCGGCGCTGCGAGCCGCGCTGCGCGCCTCCAGCCAGGTGGACCTGATCGCACCCAAGTCGGCGGCTGCCGAACGGGCTGCCGAGCTGGCACAAGGTCCGGAAGCGGCGATCGGCAACGATCCGCTGGCGGCTGTCGAAGGGGAAACCCATGGCAGCGACGCGGACGCGGGCGATTACCTGCTGAAGAGCGACGGCGAATAAGCCCTTTGAAAGCCTGGGAGCCGCACCCTATATGGAGTGCGGCTCCCAGCCCTTCCCTTCCGCGAGGACGGGAAGATATGCCCGTCGGACGCATCTGCGTCCGGCGGGCTTTCTTTTTGTCCGATGGGAATCCGACGCGGCCGGTCTGCGGAAAAGTCATGCAATTATATCAGAAAAGCGCTTGACCGACTCTGCAACCCCGCCTATCTGCGGCGTCCCAAGCGCGGTGCGCTCAGGATTGATGCCCGATCCTCTAATGGTAAGAGAGCGGACTCTGACTCCGTCAATCAAGGTTCGAGTCCTTGTCGGGCATCCAAATCCCAAAATAAATCGGTCGCTTAATTCTTGCACTTTGACTGTTGCCGTGCATGATCCCGGTAAATCGGGAGATGAGATATGGCGACGTTCACCGGCAATCCCAACACGGACGATAATTTCGTCGGCACGGATGAAGATGACATCTTCATATTCAACGTCAGCGATTTAAATGCACGCGACATCGTGTCCGGTGGAGGCGGGTTCAACACGTTGCGCCTGAGCGGATCAGGCAGTTTGTCGGCAGTGCAATTGTCTGGCGTCAGCGGCATCGACCGGATCGTGATGGAAACGCCCGGGCTGCGTCTCACCATCCCCGAGACGATGATTTCGACGATCTGGAAACCCGGTTACGGTCTGCAAATCGCCGGATCATCGGGCAACGATTATGTTGATGCTCATGTACTCTTCAGCGGTCGCCATATCGACGTAACGGCCGGCAGCGGTCTGGATGTGTTCCTGGGCGGCGGCAGTGCAGATGTCTTCCGCTTTCGCGCGGAAGACCTGGACGGAGACACCGTCAACGGAGGAGGGCGCGTCTCAGGTGACGACATATTATACATCACCACCGCCGGAACAGTGACAGCAAGCGCATTTGCCAACGTCAGCAATATCAGCAAAATCGTGCTTGCCGAGGGCACGAATTCCCTCACACTGGGGGATTACGGCTCAGCTCGCCTAAATATTGTTGGTGGCAACGGCAATGATCACATTGACGCATCGCTAGCCAATATAAATTCTTTGTCCATTACGGCCGGCGGTGGGGTAGATAGTCTGATCGGTGTTAACGGCATCAACATATTTACGTTGGTTGACCTGAATGGCGACACAGTGGTTGGCGGTAGTGGCAACCGCGATGAGATCATCCTTCGCACACAAGGCGTCACTACAGCTGCCGACATGGCCTATGTTCGTGGAATCGAGAAGTTCACGCTCGCTAATGGCACCAACTTGTTCATCCTTGCGGATACGCTGGCTGTCGGACTGGGCGGCAAAAGCATAACCGTTGTAGGTGGCACGGGAAATGACACCATAGACGGATCGGCAATCAGCGATGAGGTCAACCTGACGATCGACGCCGGCACCGGAAACGACGTCATCAAGGGTGGAGCGGGTAACGACATCATAACCGTGACCTGGGACGGCCGGGACAGCGTTGATGGCGGGGCTGGCGTGGACAGGCTGAGTTTCGATGGCGCACAATCAGCACCGCCGCTCGACGTTCTGGCGAATGTCAGTGCGGTCGAGAACATCAACATATATGGTGGGAAGCTGATCAATTTGTACAATAACATGTGGAACGGCATATCGACGGCCCGCATCACCATCAGTAGCAGTGGCATCATCGACGGATCATCCCTCACGGCAAATCATGCTGCCGAATTCATTGTCTATAGCGATGCGGTTATCAAGGGTGGCGCAGGCGCTGATATTTTCCGGATCAGTTCGCCATTTTCCACCACCACAGGGAATATCAACATATCCGGTGGCGGCGGTGCAGACACGGCTTATCTAACATGGGAAAATGTTACGCTAAATACAAGCGATCTTGCCAATGTGCGGGGTATTGAAACCTTCATTTTGGCGCGCGGCAGGAACCATATTACCATTGACGACGCCATCTTCCGCGACGTGGGCGGGCGGCAGATTACCTTCGTCGGCAATGACGGCAGTGATTTTATCGACGCATCCGCCCTTTCGGCCCTTAACTCTATTCAGGTGACGTCGCATATCGGACTGGACACGCTGATCGGTGGCGCCGGCAACGACATCTTCCATTTCATGGCGGAAAAGCTGGATGGCGATGCCGTCATCGGCAATGGTGGCTATGATACGCTGTCGATCGGCACGGCGGGCACCGTGACCGCCGAAGAGATACGCAATGTCAGCGGGGTGGAGCGGATCATGCTGGCCGCCGGGCAGAACAGCATCGCGCTCACCGATGCCAATGTCGCCGGCCTTGCCAACAACCGCATCGAAATATGGGGCCAGTCCGGTAACGACAGCGTGGATGCCTCCGCGCTGAGCCGCGCCTATGGCATCGACACGCGCAGCGGTGGCGGCAATGACAGCCTGACCGGCGGCGCGGGCACCGATATCTTCCGCTTCAACATCGCCGATTTGAACAGCGGCGACAGCGTGTCGGGCGGCGGCTGGGCGGACCAGTTGATACTGATCGGCGGCGGCAGCCTCAGCGCCAATGATCTCTCCGGGGTGCGCGGGGTCGAAACCATCATCCTGTGGGGCGGCCCGGCGCAGATCACGCTGGCCGACAGCCTGTTCCGCGACATTGGCGGCGGCCGCATCACGATCCAGGGCAGCAGCAATGCGGACCGGATCGATGGCAGCAGCCTGAGCGCGGGCCATTCCATCCTGGCAGTGGGCGGAAACGATATCGACCAGATCATCGGCGGCGCGGGTAATGACCGGATACAGGGTGGTGCGGGCGCCGACATATTGACCGGTGGCGGCGGCCGGGACCAGTTCGTCTGGAGCAATGCCAGCGAAGGCGGCGACAGCATCCTGGATTTCGTCATCGGGCAGGATCAGTTGGTGTTCAACCCAGCGGCCTTCGGCGTGAACGGGGCCGCACTGGACGTCCGCTCCACCGACGCGGCCGGCGACCTGAGCACGACCGACCTGCTGGTCTATGACGGCATATTGGACGACAGCGCAGCCGTGCGGTCGCTGCTGGGCGGCAATGACAGTACGGTCGATGCCGGCCTGTTCGTCGTCGCGCGCGATGCCGACAATCATAGCGTTCTATATTACACCGCCAGCGCGGATGGCAGCGGTGCCAATGCCGGCGTGCATATGATCGCCGACCTGGGCGCCATTGCACCCGCGAGCCTGGGTGTCAGCGATTTCCTGATCGGCTGATCGGCAGCGCGGCGGACGGCTTTCTCAGCCGGCCGCCGTCAGTTGCAGCGCCACCGCTTCCGCCACCTTGATCCCGTCGATCGCGGCGGAGAGGATGCCGCCGGCATAGCCCGCCCCCTCACCCGCCGGGTAGAGGCCCGCGACGTTGAGGCTCTGATAATCCTTGCCGCGGGTAATGCGGATCGGTGAGGAGGTGCGGGTTTCCACCCCGGTCATGACCGCGTCGGGATGGTCATAATGGGCGATCTGGCGACCGAACGCCGGTAGCGCCTCATGGAAGGCCTCGATCACATAGTCGGGCAGGCAGAGCGACAGGTCGGTCGGCGTCACGCCCGGCTTGTAGGAGGGCACGACCTCGCCGAGTTGCGTGGAGGGCCGGCGCGCGAGGAAATCGCCGACGGTCTGGCCCGGCGCCCAGTAGGAAGAGCCGCCAGCCTGATAGGCCAGGCTTTCCCAATGGCGCTGGAGCGCGATGCCGGCCAGCGGACCATCTGGATAATCCGTGGCCGGATCGATGCCGACCACCAGCCCGGAATTAGCGTTGAATTCGGCGCGGCTATATTGGCTCATGCCGTTGGTGACGACGCGGCCCTCTTCCGATGTGGCGGCGACGACGCGGCCGCCGGGACACATGCAGAAGCTGTAGACCGTGCGGCCATTGGCGCAATGATGGGCGAGGCTGTAGGCCGCCGCGCCCAGATCGGGATGGCCGGCGCACTTGCCGTAGCGGGCACGATCGACCCAGCTTTGCGGATGTTCGATCCGCACGCCGATCGAAAAAGGCTTGGGTTCGATATGGACGCCGCGCGCATGCAGCATCTCGAACGTCGGGCGCGCGCTGTGGCCGACCGCCAGCACGACATGATCGCTTTCGATCACGCTGCCATCGTGCAACACGACACCACGCAACTTCTGCGCCCCATCCCCTTGCCGTTCCAGCACCACATCGTCAACGCGATGCTGCCAGCGATACTCGCCGCCCAGCGCCTCGATCTGCCTGCGCATCGCCTCCACCATGGTGACGAGGCGGAACGTGCCGATATGGGGATGCGCTTCCCAGAGAATGTCGTCGGGCGCGCCGGCGGCGACGAACTCTTCCAGCACCTTGCGGCCCAGAAAGCGCGGGTCTTTGACACGACAGTAAAGTTTGCCGTCGGAGAAGGTGCCCGCCCCGCCCTCGCCGAACTGGACATTGCTGTCCGGGTTCAGTTCGCCGCGGCGCCACAGGCCCCAGGTATCCTTGGTCCGCTCGCGCACCACCTTGCCGCGATCGAGGATGATCGGCTTGAACCCCATCTGGGCGAGGATGAGGCCCGCGAACAGCCCGCATGGCCCGGCGCCGATGACGACCGGGCGCTGGCCCTGCCAGCCATCGGGCGCGTGGGTGACGAATTTATAGCTGGTGTCCGGGGTCGGACGGACGTCATGGTCATTGGCGAAACGGGCCAGCACGGCCGCCTCGTCCACGACGTCGACGTCCATCGTGTAGACGAGCAGAATGGCAGAACGGCGACGGGCATCATTGCCGCGCCGGACGAGGCTATGCCCGCGCAATTCATACGCTTCGATGCCAAGGCGGGTGCAAATGGCGGCGGGCATCGCCTCGGCCGGGTGGTCGAGGGGCAGTTTCAGGCCGGAAAGACGGATCATGGCTGCGCCATAGTCTTTCGCGGCCTGAAAATAAACTAGCTGCGCCGCATCCGCCCGGCCAGCCATTCGCCGGCCAGCGCCACCAGCATCGACAGGCCGGTGAGCGGAAAGAGCAGGCCAAGGCCCAGCATCAGTCCAACGACCATGCGCGCCGTACCCGGTGGTGCAGGCGGCGGCGTGGCGAAGCGGCGCTTCCACCAGAGGATCGGCGCGGTCAGGCAGAGCGCCAGCAAACAGATGCAGCCCGCCAGCATCAGCAGCCGGTTCGCTTCACCATATTGCTGACCCTGATGGGTGGCGGCGCCCCATTCGACCGACTTCGCTCCGCGCCCGAACTGGCGCCAGTCGATATCCTGCACCACCACACCCGTGCCAGCGTCGATGGTGATGGCGCGGGCCTCGTCGGCGCGGGTGGTGAGCGCGGTGACAAGATAGGGCGCGCCGGGGCTGGCCGGCAGGAACAGTTGATAGCCGGAGGCCAGGCCATGGCGGGCGACAATGCGGGCGACGGCATCGACGCCGATATCGCCCGGACTGCCGGTTGATGCGCTCTCTTCTCGCAAGGTCCATGGCAGCGCCTGTTTTACCGCCGTTGCCCAGGGGTTGACCTTCATCGGCGGGCGGCCCGCGCCATTGGCGGCGATGACGGCGCGCAGGCCACCGCCCCAGACCTCGGTCCAGGGCATGCCGGTGACGGCCAGGAACAGGATCACGCCGGCCGACAGGAAGCCGAGCGTGCCATGCAGGTCGCGCCAGAAGAGCCGCCCGCCAGCCCGCCCCCGGATCGCCAGCGCCGGGCTGCCGCGCCGGGGCCAGCGCAGATAGAGGCCGGTAATGCAGAGCAGGATCGTCCAGCCCGCCACCACCTCCACCAGCCGGTTGCCGATCGGGCCGGTCAAAGCGAAGCTATGGAGATCGCGGACGGTCTGCATGATGCCGCCGCCCTGCATCTGGCCCAGCACGCGCCCATCATAGGGGTTTATGAACATCGTGTTGGTCCCGCTTGTCACGCGCCAGCTTTGGTCGCGCGTGTCAGGCACCAGCAGTTGAGTCGCCGGTGCCCCCGTCCCCTGTGCGACGGCGATGAGGTGCGAAGGCGGCAATGGCCGCGCATCCGGCGACGCCGTGATCCGCACCGGGTAAAGCCACGCTTCCACCTCCGGCTTGTAGAGATAGAGGGCGCCGGTGACCGCCATCAGCGCCAGCACCGGCAGGACAATCAGCCCGGCATAGAAATGCCAGCGCCACATCGCCCGATACAGGCCGCGCTCCATCAGAAGCGCGCCCGCACGCCGGCATAAAAAGCGCGGCGTTCGACCGGGTAGAAGATGGCGCGGCTGCTGGCGGGCAGCGTGGCATAGTTTACCACTGCGCTGATATCGCCGATCGCGCGCTCGCCCGTCAGGTTGCGGGCGTCGAGGAACAGGGTAACGCCATCGCGCACCTGCGCCTGCGCGCCGAGATTGAGCAGCGCATAGCTGCCGACCCGCTTGCTATTGGCATAATCGACCCAGGCGCCCTGCGGCAGCCATTCGACCGCCGGCGATATGCTGAGCCGATCCGTGCCCAGCTTCAATTCCGCACGGTAAAAATGGCGCGGCACCACCGGCAGGCGGTTGTCGCCGAACTGCACATCCTTGCGGAACCGGAAATCGCTATACTGATAAACCTGCCGCAGGCTGGCCCAGCGCGTCAGGGTCAGGTCCACCCCCGCCTCTATCCCCTGATGCCGGGTACGGTCGGCGTTGAAGGTCGCGGCAGGAATGGTGCCGGCCACCACGCTATATTGCAGCATCTCGCCCTGTATGTCCGCGCGATAGAGACTGATATCCCACGCCGCGATGCCCAGCCGGCCGCGTGTGCCGACTTCCGCCGTCCATGCCTTTTGCAGGCCGACCGGTGTGAAGCCCGGCACACCGCCGGTCGGCGTCTGGCTGAGTTCGCCAAAGCCCGGCATTTCGATCGACCGGCTGTAATTGGCATAGAATTGCAGGGTTTCGGCCGGCTGATAGAGCAGTCCCAGCTTCGGCGCGAAACTGTCGAAGCTGGCGTCACCGCTGCGCGCCGGGACGAGGCGATTGGCCATCCGCCGTTCGCCATGGCTGTAGAGGCCACCGGCAATCAGCCACAGATCGGCGACTGGTGCGATGCGCGCTTCGGCATAGCTGTTGATCGTCTGCGCCTTTTGCAGGGCGTCGGCAGTCAAGGCGCCGGACCTGCCATTCAGGTTCACGAACTGGCGCGCCACCGTGCGACCGAATCGTGCCTGACTGCCCAGCGTCAGCGCCACCGGCATGCCGGCAAGGTCGCCGGTCAGGTCGAGACTGGCGAAAAGGCCGCGATCCTCCGACGTCTGGTCGATCAACTGGTAGATGGGATGGGACAGTGCCTTGGCATTGTAGAACAGGCCGAAGGCCAGTGTGCCATGGGCAAGGTCGATGGTGGTGCGATTCTGGAGCCGGATCGAGTCGATATCGCGGGCCTGATTGCCGGTGAAATTGCCCTTGCCGGGATGGTCGATCGCGTCCGCCTCGCTCAGTGCGCCGGCCAGATGCTGACGGATGGTCTGGGCGCTGGCATAGAATCGGGTTTCGACGCCCTCTCCCAGCTTCAGCCCGACATTGCCGTTGAAGCGTAGCGCCTTACGGTCGCCATGCGCGCGATCGCTGTCGGACCGGTCGCCTGAGACAGCGAGATAGACATCTCCGCGCGCATCGGCATGGCCATAGGCGATCTTGCCACGGAGCGTATCGAAACTGCCGCCGTCGATGCGTATCTCCGCGCCCGGCATGCTGCGTCCGGTCGGCGTCACCGCGTTGATCGCCCCGCCCAGCGTCGATCCACCGAAACGCAGCGCATTGCCGCCGCGATAGACCTCCAGATGCTGGAAGACCTGCGGGTCCAGTTCCTGGAAATCGCCATTATCATCGGCGCTGTTGATGGGGATACCATCCTGGAGCAGCGTGAGGCCCCGCATATGATAGCCGCGCGACAGGCCGGAGCCGCGGATGGAGATGCGCACCTCCTGCCCGAAGCGCGGCTGGGTATAGACGCCGGGGGAGAAGACCAGCGCATCGCGCAATGAGACGGCGGCCTTGTTCGCGAAGTCGTCGGCCGCGACGACATCGACGCCACCGGGGGTCTGCTGCACGCGGGCGGCGGCTTCCTCGACGATCGGGCTGGCGGTAACGATGATGGCGCTTTGCTCGGCTTCGTCGGCGAAGGCAGGCGTGGCGGACAGGATAAGGATCAGAGCGCACAGCGGCAGGCTGCGCGCGACATGGTGATGACGCATGGAGAGAATGGCTTTCTGAAAATACTCGCACGCATCCAAGCGTCGAGCATATGCCTCAAACATAATTTCCGTTCGTGCTGAGCTTGTCGAAGCACGCCCGCGCCCTTCGACAAGCTCAGGGCGAACGGAGGTTAAGTTGGTTCAGAAAGGGACGGGTGGCCCCGATGACGGTGGCGGCGGCGCGGCAAGGCGGGCGATCAGCCCGGTCTTGAGCGCGAAGGCGATCGGACCGAAGGCCAGTTGCCACGCCGGCAGCGGCAAGTCCGCCGCAATCAGCGGTGGCACCACCGGTTGCACCGATACAGCGAAAGGGCAATGCTGCTGGCCGGTCATGCCGTCATCGGAATGATGGTCGCCCCTGTCCGGTGCCGCACCGCGCGGCACGACGACATTGACGGGGCCAGTGCCGGTACAAAGCGTCACCACGACACCCCGGTCAGTGCGCACGGGCATGAAGCCGGATGGTGCAATCATCTGGATGGCGAGCACGAGCAGGGCCAGCGCCGCCAGCAGCGCGCGTGCCCTCTCCGACTGTCTGATCGCCCCCATCATGTCCCTGCCGTAGCGGCGACAGCCTACCCTGTCACCCAGACAAAAGGTCCAAGTCGCCGACTCACTCACCTTGACGTAAACGTAAAGTCGATTTACATCCTCTGTCATGAACACGCGCAGCAGCATCGCCGGCATCGAATTGCCCGACCATAGCGAACGACAAAGCTACACGATCACCGACCTGTCCGAGGAATTCGGGGTCACCGCCCGTGCGCTGCGCTTCTATGAGGATGAAGGTCTGATCTCGCCCGAACGGCAGGGGCTGGCCCGCATCTATTCGCGCCGCGATCGCGCCCGGCTGGCATGGATTCTCCGCGGCAAGCGGGTGGGGTTCAGCCTGACCGAAATTCGCGAGATGATCGACCTGTATGACGCCGACGAGGCGCATGAGGAACAGCGCCGCGTCACCGTAGACAAGTGCAAGGCGCGGATCGACCTGCTGACCCGCCAGAAGGACGATATCGACGCGGCCATTGCCGAACTGGCCAGCTTCGTCGCCGCCATCGAACAACAATAATCCCCCTCCCCCGCCGGGGAGAATCAGAAGAATAATCAGGAGAAGATCATGCCCAGCTATGCCGCCCCTGTTCGCGACACCCGCTTCGTGCTGGATCATATCGTCGGGCTGGACCGCTATGCCAATTTGCCCGGTTTCGAAAATGCCACGCCCGATCTGGTCGAGGCGATCCTGACCGAAGGCGGCAAGATGGCGGCCGAAGTGCTGTTCCCACTGAACGCCGTAGGCGACAAGGAAGGCTGCACCCGCCACCCGGATGGCAGCGTGACGACGCCGACCGGCTTCAAGGCGGCGTTCGACCAGTTTGTCGCGGGCGGGTGGACCACCATCCACGGCCCGGCGGAATTTGGCGGACAGGGCCTGCCCAGCGTGCTGGCGACGGCGGTGGACGAATATGTGCTGTCGGCCAATCAGGCGTTCGAAATGTATCATGGCCTGACCGCCGGCGCGGTCGCGGCGCTGATCGCCAAGGGCAGCGACGAACTGCAACAGCGCTACATCCCCAAAATGGTGTCGGGCGAATGGACCGGCACGATGAACCTGACCGAGCCGCATTGCGGCACCGACCTCGGCCTCATCAAGACCAAGGCTGTGCCGCAGGCCGATGGCAGCTATGCGATCACCGGCACGAAAATCTTCATTTCGGCGGGCGAGCATGACCTGTCGGAAAATATCATCCACCTCGTGCTGGCCAAGACGCCGGATGCGCCGGAGGGCAGCAAGGGCATTTCGCTGTTCGTGGTGCCGAAATTCTTCGTGGAGGATGGCGATACGCTGGGCGACCGCAACGCCGTATCCTGCGGCTCGATCGAGCATAAGATGGGCATCCATGGCAACGCCACCTGCGTCATGAATTATGACGGCGCGACCGGCTGGATCGTGGGTGAGGAGAATAAGGGCCTGGCCGCGATGTTCATCATGATGAACGCTGCGCGGCTGGGCGTGGGCCTGCAAGGGCTGGGTCAGGCCGAGATCGCGTTCCAGAACGCTGTCCACTATGCCAGGGATCGCCGTCAGGGCCGCGCGCTGACTGGCCCCAAGGAGCCGAACGAGAAGGCCGACACGCTGTTCGTCCATCCCGACGTGCGCCGGATGCTGATGGAGGCCAAGTCCATCACCGAAGGACTCCGCGCGCTGATCCTGTGGACGTCGCTGCAAGTCGACCTGTCGCACCACGCCGCGACCGAGGAAGAGCGTCAGGCGGCGGACGACATGCTTCAGCTACTGACCCCGGTGGTGAAGGGCTATGGCACCGACAAGGGCTTTGACGTCGCCGTCGCCTGCCAGCAGGTGTTCGGCGGCCATGGCTATATCTGGGAAAATGGCGTGGAGCAGTATGTCCGCGACGCACGCATCGCCCAGATTTACGAAGGCACTAATGGTGTACAGGCGATGGACCTCGTCGGCCGCAAGCTGCCAATGAATGGCGGCCGGGCGCTCCAGTCCTTCCTGAAGATGGTGGCGGAGGACGTCGCCACCGCCAAGAGCGACGAAAAGCTGACGCCGATCGCCGAAGCGCTGGAGAAGGCCAGCGGCCAGCTTGGCGCGGCGACCATGTGGCTGATGCAGAATGCGATGAAGAACCCCGAACATGCCGGGGCCGGCGCACATCACTATATGCACATCCTAGGCATCGTCGCGACCGGCCTGATGTGGCTGCGCATGGCGAAGGCCGCGACCGCGCTGATCGCAGCGGGCGAAGGCGACGCCAAATATCTGGAAGCCAAGCTGGTGACCGCGCGCTTCTTTGCCGAGCGGGTCATGCCCGATGCGGGATCGCTGCGTCGGAAGATCGAGGGCGGTGCCGATGCGCTGATGGCGCTGGACCCGGACATGTTCCTGGCGGCCTGATCGGACCGGCTGGTATCACGCGAAGGGCGGTCCGTTGGGCCGCCCTTTTCGCATGCGCGTTACGCGGCCAGCGGCAACTGTTCTTCGACCGGAACCGGCGTCACATCGTCAGCGACCGGCGCGGTCGCCTTGGTCTTGTTGAGCGCAGCAATGTAGCGCTCGGCAGACACGACGTCGCGACGATAGGAGAAGTAGAGCGAGATTAGCGAAAACATCACAGAGCCTTTGTTGCAATTTGCTGCGTTGCAGCATCGCAGCCTATCTGGGCTTCTGTGGGTGCTTTCGCAAATGCAATGCGGGCAAAGGCGATTGCAGGAAATGTATCTTCCATGCTTGGCTCCCCGCCGCATGCCTGATCGGGATTGCCCGCCGATGGCCAGACGCCATCACCCAACACCCGTTCGGGCTGAGCCTGTCGAAGCCCCGCTCTTTACACTGAAGCAGCGCCGTTTGAAGAAGTGTAGCCCCCTTCGACTGCCTGCCAAGGCAGGCGCTCAGGACAGGCTTCGACAGGCTCAGCCCGAACGGATGTTGAGAATGGGAACGTCCGATCCCCGCGTTCAAATTCATCGAACGGCGGGCGCCGCCTAGCAATCGTTCAGACACGCCTTTAGAACTTCAGAATGAGCAATCCGTCACCTGCGGCCCCCGCCGCCCCCTCATCCTCCCGCACATTGGGCCTTGCCGCCTGCATTGCCCTCGTCATGGGCAATATGATCGGGTCTGGCGTGTTCCTGCTGCCTGCATCGCTCGCGCCGTTCGGCTGGGATGCGGTGGCGGGGTGGGTGTTCACCATCGCCGGGTCGCTGGTGCTGGCCTTCGTCATCGCGCGGCTGACCGTGGCCATGCCGGACGCCAATGCGTCGCAGATGATCGCACGCGCCTATGGGCCGCTGGCGGGCTTTGCGATTGGGTGGATATACTGGATCTCCATCATCATCACCAATGTCACCATTGCGGTGGCGGCGACCGCGAACCTCAGCAGCATCCTGCCGGTGCTGGCCAAGCCGGGCCTTGGCGCGGTCTGCTCCATCGCATTCCTGTGGGCGATGACGGGCATCAACCTGATCGGCGCGCGCGCCGCGGGCCTGACGCAGATCGCCACCACCTGTATCAAGCTGATCCCGATCGCGGTCGTGCTGGTGCTGCTGGCCATCATCCTGGGCGATGGCAGCGCGCAGGTCGAACCTTTCCCGCCACAGGGCCTGACCGGCGCGGGCATCACCGCCTCGGCGGCGCTGACGCTCTGGGCGCTGCTCGGCTTTGAATCGGCGAGCGTCGCGGCGGACAAGGTGCGCGATCCCGCCCGCACCATTCCGCGCGCGACGCTGATCGGCACGGCGGCGACCGGCCTCATCTATCTGGTCGTCTGTTCCGGCATCGCCTTGACCCTGCCGGCGGCGGAAACCCAGACCGGCTCCCCCTTCGGCGCATTCGTCAGCCATTACTGGTCGGCGGGGCCAGCCAGCTTCATCGCCATCTTCGTGGTCATCAGTTGCCTTGGCGCCCTCAATGGCTGGACGCTGCTGCAAGGCGAAGTCCCGCTGGCCATGGCGCGCGCAGGCGAACTGCCGCGCTGGCTGGCCGCTACGGATGCCAAGGGGACGCCGGTACGCGGGCTGATCCTGTCCACCGTGCTGGCCAGCCTGATGCTGGTCGCCAACAGCTTGCAGGGGTTGGTGGCGCTGTTCACGGCGATGGCGCTGCTGGCGACGTCGGCGACCCTGTGGCTTTATGTGGGCTGTGCGCTGGCGAGCTTGCGGTTCAAGCTGGTGGTGCCGGCGGCGGTGATCGGGTTAGGTTACGCGCTCTGGACGCTGTGGGGTGCCGGGCTGGTAGCCAGCGGGTCGAGCATCCTGCTGATGCTGGCTGGCCTGCCCTTCTACTGGTGGGCACGTCGGGGGCGTAAGGCGTTGTAAATCATCCGTTCGGTTCGAGCCTGTCGAGAACTGTTCTCGATACGCCTTCTCGACTTCGCTTGAAGGCTACTCGAACCGAACGGAATTTTTTAGGGAAACTTAGTCCGCCCACAAATCCTTGAGCTTGGAGAAGAATCCGCTGACCTGCGGGCATTCCTCTCCGGTTTCCGTCTCGCGGAAGGCTTCCAGCAGTTCCTTCTGCTTGGCGGTGAGCTTGGTCGGGGTTTCCACCTCGATCTGAATGACCAGATCGCCCTGACCACGCCCGTTCAGCACCGGCATACCGCCGCCGCGCTGCTTGAGTTGCTTACCCGACTGGATGCCGCTCGGGATCTTGATCTCATGCCGAATGCCGTCGAGGCCCGGCACTTCGATCGATCCGCCCAACGCCGCCGTGGTGAAGCTGACCGGCGCGCGACAGAAGAGCGTCGTGCCGTCGCGTTCGAACAGCGCATGCCGCTTCACATGCAGGAAGATATAGAGGTCGCCCGCAGGCGCACCGCGTGCCCCGGCCTCTCCCTCACCCGACAGGCGGATACGGGTACCTTCGTCCACGCCGGCCGGGATGTTGACCGACAGGGTCTTGGGCTTGTCCACCCGCCCTTCGCCCCGGCAGGAGCGGCATGGGCTTTCGATCACCTGACCCGCGCCATGACAGGACGGACAGGTGCGTTCGACCACGAAGAAGCCCTGCTGTGCGCGAACCTGACCATGACCATGGCAGGTGCCGCAGGTCTTGACCCCGGTGCCGGGCTGCGCGCCCGATCCTTCGCAACTGTCGCAGGCAGCCGAAACGTCGATGGCGATCTCGGTCTTCTTGCCATGATAGGCTTCGTCGAGCGTGATTTCCATGTCGTAGCGCAAGTCCGCGCCACGGCGATTGGCCTGACGCCCGCCGCCCTGTCCGCCGAAACCGGACTGGCCGAAGATCGTCTCGAAAATATCGCCAAGGTCGGAAAAGCCGCCCGCACCGCCGCCACGGAACCCACCGCCACCACCGCCGCCCGACTGGGCATTGGTATAGGCCGCATGGCCATAACGATCATAAGCCGCGCGCTTCTGCGGGTCTTTCAGGCACTCATAGGCCTCGGACACGGATTTGAACTTGGCTTCGCTGTCCGTGCATCCCCCCGTCTTGTCGGGGTGATATTTCATCGCCAGCTTGCGATAGGCGCTCTTGATCTGCGCGCCATCGGCAGTGCGCTCGATTTCGAGCAGCTCGTAATAATCAACTTCGGTGGTCATAGAGGCCCCCGCCTGCATCGCCCGTCATGCCAGCCTGTGCCGGAATGACGGGCGATGGGCATAGTTTTACGCCTTGTTGTTTTCGTCGACTTCCGAGAATTCGGCGTCGACGACATCGTCATCGGCCTTGGGCGCGTCAGCACCCGGAGCCGCCGCATTGGCCTGCTCCTTCTCGTAGATCGCCTGACCCAGCTTCATGGCGACCGTGGCGAGTTCCTGCGCCTTGGTCTTCATGGCTTCGGCGTCGCCGCCTTCGATCGCGGCCTTGGTTTCCGCGATCGCCGCTTCGATCTCGCTCTTCAGCGAGGCGTCGACCTTGTCGCCATGTTCCGCCAGCTGCGCTTCGGTCGTGTGAACGAGGCTTTCGGCATTATTCTTGGCTTCGGCCGCTTCACGACGCTTCTTGTCGTCTTCGGCAAAGCGTTCGGCATCCTTGACCATCTGATCGATGTCGGAGTCGCTGAGGCCACCCGACGCCTGAATGCGGATCTGCTGTTCCTTGCCGGTGCCCTTGTCCTTGGCCGACACGTTGACGAGGCCGTTGGCGTCGATGTCGAACGTGACTTCGATCTGCGGCACGCCGCGCGGGGCTGGCGGGATGCCGAGCAGGTCGAACTGGCCAAGGATCTTGTTGTCCGCCGCCATTTCACGCTCGCCCTGGAACACGCGGATCGTCACCGCCTGCTGATTGTCGTCGGCAGTCGAATAGACCTGCGACTTCTTCGCCGGGATGGTGGTGTTGCGGTCGATCATGCGGGTGAACACGCCACCCAGCGTCTCAATGCCCAGCGACAGCGGGGTCACGTCGAGCAGCAGCACGTCCTTGACGTCGCCCTGAAGCACGCCCGCCTGAATGGCGGCGCCCATGGCGACGACTTCGTCCGGGTTCACGCCGGTGTGCGGTTCCTTGCCGAAGAATTCCTTCACGGCTTCGCGCACCTTGGGCATGCGGGTCATGCCGCCGACCAGAACGACTTCGCTGATTTCACTGGCCGAAACGCCCGCGTCCGCCATCGCCTTCTTGCAGGGTTCCATCGTGCGTTTGATGAGGTCGGCCACAAGGCGTTCCAGATCGGCGCGCGTGATGGTCTTCACCAGATGCTTGGGACCATTTTGGTCGGCGGTGATGAAGGGCAGGTTGACTTCGGTCGTCTGGGCCGAGGACAGCTCGATCTTCGCCTTTTCAGCGGCTTCCTTCAGACGCTGAAGGGCCAGCTTGTCCTTGGTCAGGTCGATGCTTTCCGCCTTCTTGAAGTCGGCGGCCAGATATTCCACCAGCTTGGCGTCGAAATCTTCGCCGCCCAGGAAAGTGTCGCCGTTGGTCGACTTCACTTCGAACACGCCGTCGCCGATTTCGAGGATCGAAATGTCGAACGTGCCACCACCAAGGTCATAGACCGCGATCGTCTTGCCGTCCTGCTTGTCGAGGCCATAGGCCAGCGCGGCCGCGGTCGGCTCGTTGATGATGCGCAGCACTTCAAGGCCGGCGATCTGGCCGGCGTCCTTGGTCGCCTGACGCTGGGCGTCGTTGAAGTAGGCGGGCACGGTGATGACCGCCTGCGTCACGGTTTCGCCGAGATACGACTCTGCGGTTTCCTTCATCTTCTGAAGCGTGAAGGCGCTGATCTGCGACGGGCTATATTGTTCGCCACCGGCCTTGACCCAGGCGTCGCCATTCGGACCCTTGGCAATGTCGTAGGGGACGAGTTCCATGTCCTTCTTGGTCAACGGATCGTCGAAGCGGCGGCCGATCAGGCGCTTCACCGCGAAAATCGTGTTGTCCGGGTTGGTGACCGCCTGACGCTTGGCCGGCTGACCGATCAGACGCTCACCATCCTTGGCGAAGGCGACGATCGAGGGCGTGGTCCGCGCCCCTTCCGCATTTTCGATGACCTTAGGCTTGCCGCCGTCCATCACAGCGACACAGCTGTTGGTGGTGCCAAGGTCAATACCGATTACTTTTGCCATCTCTTCCTCTTGTAACCCCAAATATACTCAGCGGTTGACGGCCCATACCTCACTAAAGCGCCAAGGCAAGGCCGGTCTGCAAAGCGGGATATAGGCGCGGTTGCGCTTGGCACAAGACGCTGGGACGATTAGCGTCACGGATCGACCGGAAACGAGACAAGTTATGGAGTGTCGGATGCGCGCGCGCTTTGCCCTTTTTGCCCTGTTGGCTCCCCTCGCGCTCAGCGCCTGCGGCAACCCCGCGCCATCCTATATCGATCAGGCCTGGGTACGGCTGTCGCCCAACAAGGATACGCCATCGGCCGGCTATTTCGTCGTCCATGGCGGCGATGCGGGCGTGCAGTTGCGCGGCGTGCTGACCGACTATGCGCTCAAGGTCGAGATGCACGAGACGATCAGCAAGGACGGCATGACCACCATGGAGCGTGTCGAGAGCGTCGATGTGCCGCCCAAGGGCCAGGTCGCCTTCGCGCCGGGCGGGAAGCATCTGATGATCTGGGGCATCAATGACACGGCGATCGGCCGGGGCAAGATGCAGTTCACCTTCCTGATGGGCAATGGCGACCGGTTGCTGGTGGACGCGGTGATCCGCAAGCCCGAAGCGGCACGCACGCCCACGCCCGCCGACAACGCGGCACATTGATCAGCCGCGTACTGACGCAGCAGGAGGCGGCGCTCGCCCGGACCATGTTCGGGTCGGCGATCGACTATGGCCGGGTGCGGGTGCATGACCGCAAATGGTGGCCGTTCCAGCCCAAGGGCGTGACCATGGCGCCGGACGGCGACCTGTGGTTCCACCCGGATGGCGGCCTGTTCTGCGCCGATTTCTGCGACAGCCCGCTGCACATACAGGGCCATTTCATCCATGAAATGACCCATGTGTGGCAGGCCCAGCGATCAGGGCGCTGGTGGCTGCCGCTAATGCGCCATCCGTTCTGCCGCTATGGCTATGATGTCGTGCCGGGCAAGCCGTTCGAGCGATACGGGATCGAGCAGCAGGCGGAGATCGTGCGCCATGCATTTTTGCTACGGCAGGGTGTTGCCGTGGCGGGGAAGCCGGGCGCGGAAGTGTATGAGGCGCTGCTGCCGTTTTGAGGGTGAGTGGGACTGATTTGGGTGGTTTGCTGCCATCCCCCTCCCGCTCGCGGGAGGGGCAGCGAGACTTGCGCGCGCAGCGCGTTAGTCGCAGCGGGGTGGGCTGTCGCAACGTCCAGCCCACCCCCTAACCCCCTCCCGTGAACGGGAGGGGGAACATGTCCATTTCTGGTCGTTTCCAGACCCAAACATCCGTTCGTCCTGGGCTTGTCGAAGGACTATACTCTTCGTCGGACGTACACCCAAAGGAAAGAGGCTCAGCCCGAACGGATATGCGGTGGCCACAAATGGTGAACTATTGGTGCCTCACCAAGCCCCCTCCAGCATTCCCTCCAGCAGTTGCGCGAAGTCCATGCCGTCGGCGCGGGCGGCGATGGCGGACAGGCAGTCCTGATCGTCGCGGCCGGGGCGGCCGGGGCCGGTCATGTTGGGCTTCATGTTGAGGTCGAACAGCTTGTAGTCCCCGCTGGCGTCCGCGCGGCAGTCGATGCGGATGACGGCGCGCGCGCCGACCAGCGCCGCCGCCCGGATGCAGGCGTCCAGCATCGTCTGCACGGCCGGCGACGCCAGTTCCGCTGCTTCGATCGCCACGCTGTTCGCCGTCACCGCAACGTCGCCATTATAGGGGGCGACGCCATCCTTCTGGTTGAAGCGGCGCACCGGGCGCAACGCGCGATAAGCGCCATCGACTGGCGGCATCACCGTCACCGTGACCTCTTCGCCGGCCAGATATTCCTCGACGATCAGCGTATCGCCGAATTTCGCGTCCGCGATCAGGCCGGCCGCTGCCGTTACCAGCGCCGCCAGATCGGCGACCCGCGTGACGCCCTGGCTGCCGCGCCCACGCACCGGCTTCACGATCAACGGGAAGGTCAAACCAGCCTCGGCCACTGCCGTCTCTACGTCGACCAGCGCCCGGACGCCCGGCCGCGCTACCTGCGCCATCAGGAAGGATCGCGCGACCGGCAGACCCGCCGCCTCCAGCATCCGGTTAGTGGCGAATTTGTCGTCATAGCACTGCATCAATTCGGGCAACTGCCCGACGATCCGCACCTGCCCCAGCACGGCCTCCAGCGGATGGCCTTCGAACAGCACGCTGTTGGCCCAGAGGATCGTCGCGCCTGCATCCATCGCAGCGGCGATGCCTTCGGCCGTGTCAGGAAACACCCAGTCGAGCGGCCGCGCAGGGTCGGGATCGGCCACAGGCGTCAGCACCCTATACCCCTGCCCACGCAGCACGAAGCCGATATCCGCGCCGCCATCCGAATAGCCGCCGGGCTTGGCATCCTTGCGCAGGCCGTCGATCACCGGCGGCGGCAATGCCTGGTAGAGGATGGCGATCATGTCCTGCTGCTGCGTCATACTGTCTGGAAATCCCTGAAACGAAAAGGGGGCCAGCCCTGCGGCTCGCCCCCTCCTCAAATATCTGCCTTGAAACGCAATGTCTTAATAGACGCGCGCCTTGGGCTTCACATATTCGGCTTCGTCGGTCATCGTATAGTCGTGGACCGGACGATAATCGAGCGTCACCTTGCCGCCCGATCCGCCCCAGCCTTCGAACCAGCTGACCGTGTGCTTCATCCAGTTTTCGTCGTCGCGGTTCGGGAAATCCTCATGCGCGTGGGCGCCGCGCGATTCCTTGCGGGCTTCGGCGCCTTCCATCGTGCAGATGGCCTGGCTCATGAGGTTGTCGAGTTCCAGCGTCTCGATCAGGTCGGTGTTCCAGATCAGCGAACGATCGCTGACCTTGACGTCCTGCAACCGCTTGTTGACAGCCTGCATCTGCGTCACGCCTTCGGACAGCAGCGCGCTGTCGCGGAACACGGCGGCATGCTTCTGCATGGTGCGCTGCATGTCCATGCGGATGTCCGCCGTCGGCGTGCTGCCCTTCGCATTGCGATAATGGTCGAGGCGGCTGAGCGCCAGATCGGCGGCATCGGCTGGCAGCGCCTTGTGCGGCGCGTTGGGCTTGAGATTGTCCTTGAGGAACAGGCCAGTCGCACGGCCGAACACGACAAGGTCGATCAGCGAGTTGGAGCCGAGGCGGTTCGCGCCATGGACCGACACGCAAGCCGCTTCGCCGACCGCGAACAGGCCCTTGACGATGACTTCCGGATCGTCGCCGACCTTCGTCACCACCTGACCATGATAATTGCACGGGATGCCGCCCATATTGTAATGGACGGTCGGCGTCACAGGCAGCGGCTGGCGGGTCAGGTCGACGCCCGCGAAGATCTTGCCGCTTTCGGTGATGCCGGGCAGGCGCTCTGCCAGCACCTTGGGGTCGATATGGTCGAGGTGCAGGAAGATATGATCCTTATGCTCGCCAACACCGCGCCCTTCGCGCATTTCCATCGCCATCGAGCGGGACACGACGTCGCGCGACGCCAGATCCTTCGCCGAAGGAGCATAGCGTTCCATGAAACGCTCGCCTTCGGAGTTGGTGAGGTAGCCGCCTTCGCCACGCGCGCCTTCGGTGATCAGCACGCCCGCGCCGTAAATGCCGGTCGGGTGGAACTGCACAAACTCCAGATCCTGGAGCGGCAGGCCAGCGCGCAGTACCATGCCGCCGCCGTCGCCGGTGCAGCTGTGCGCCGAGGTGGCCGAGAAATAGGCGCGGCCATAGCCGCCCGTCGCCAGCACGACCGCATGGCTGCGGAACCGATGGATCGAACCATCCTCCATGCAGATGGCGATGACGCCGCGGCATTCGCCATTTTCCATGATGAGGTCGATGGCGAAATATTCGATGTAGAAGTCCGCATCATACTTCAGGCTCTGCTGATACAGAGCGTGCAGCATGGCGTGACCGGTACGGTCGGCGGCGGCGCAGGTGCGCTGCACCGGCGGGCCGGCGCCCATATTCTGCATGTGGCCGCCGAAGGGACGCTGATAGATGGTCCCATCCTCGTTGCGGCTGAACGGCACGCCGGCATGTTCCAGCTCGATCACGGCGGCGGGCGCTTCGCGCACCATATATTCGATCGCATCCTGGTCGCCCAGCCAGTCCGACCCCTTGACGGTGTCGTACATGTGCCAGGTCCAGTGGTCGGGGCTGTTGTTGCCCAGCGACGCGGCGATGCCGCCCTGCGCCGCCACGGTGTGGCTGCGGGTCGGGAACAGCTTGGTGATGCAGGCGGTCTTGAGGCCCGCTTCGGCGCTGCCCATGGTCGCGCGCAGGCCCGAACCGCCAGCGCCCACCACGACCGTGTCGTAGGTGTGGTCGATGATCTTATAGGCTTCGGTCATGGCTTGACGATCCCGATGAAGGCGATCTTGGCGATCGCGAAAACGCCTGCGGCCGCGCCGCCAAAGGCATAGAAATTGAGCACGAGCATGGAGAAGAAGGCCAGACCCTTGTCATGGACATAATCCTCCAGCATCACCTGCATGCCGAGGCGCAGGTGCATGAAGATGCTGACCACCATCAGCATCAGCGGCACCGCGACCAGCGGATTGTGGATCCAGCTGACGACGCTTTCATAGTCGAGGCCGGGCAGGCTGATCAGGCTGAAGACCAGCCACAGAACCAGCAGCAGGTTGCCGACGGCGGTGTAGCGCTGCGCCAGCCAGTGATGCGCGCCATGCTTGGCGGAGCCGAGGCCGCGAACGCGACCGATGCCAGTACCGGTACCCATCAGAGCGCCTTTCCGAAGATGTAGAGCCAGACGAAGCCGGTCGTGAGCAGCGACAGGATGAAGGTCGCGATCGACCACATCTTGTTGTTCTTCAGCTCATAACCCGCGCCCATATCGAGCACGAAGTGGCGGAGGCCCGAGAAGAGATGCTGGAAGAAGAACCAGGAAAGGCCGATCATCACCAGATAGCCGATCGGCGAGGTCGCGCAGGCCACGAAGGTCGCATAGGCCTCAGGCCCGGTCGCGGCGGCCATCAGCCACCAGATGAGGCCCAGCGCGCCAGCGGTCGCCAGACCGTTGCCCGTCACGCGGTGCATGATGGAGACGGCCATGGCCGGCCCCCATTTCCAGATCGTCAAATGCGGCGAGAGTGGCCGGCTGGTGGAACGCGCCATGTCTACCCTAGTCCTTAGATACTTGTCCCTGAGTCCGCTCCCCTTAAGAGCGAAGCGCCGGAAGGGCAAGCAGCGGAAGGCGACAGAAAGTTGCTGATGCTTTTGCGCAACCTTCATCACGCATAAGAAGTGATTAACCAACCCACGCTAATGATCGAACGCGAACCGATCATGTCTTCAGCAAGGGCCGTCCCCTCATGCCGTCCAGTCTCTCCCCCGCCGCCATCACATCGGACTATATGGCGGACGTCGACCCCACCGGTGCGATCGCCCGCGCCGCACGCGAGGTCGGCGACCTGATCGAGGCGGACCTGGGCAGCGTCAGCGCGACCTTCTTCACCACCTATATGCGGGAAACCGGGCTGCGGGATCGGCTGGGCAACGCCATCATTGCGCGGATCGAGCAGGAAGCGGACCGCTATGTCCGCGAAAAACTGCTGCATTTTGCCGAAGGGCGCTGGGCACGATCGGCCGCTGACTGCGTGCGCCATGCGCGCAAACATGATGTATCGGTCCGTTCGGTGATGACTGCCGTGGCCGCCGCGAACGAACGCATAACCGACCTGATCTGGGAACGCTGCCATGACGATGGCGCCCGCTGCCGCAAGCTGCTCAGCATGATGCTACAGATCGCGATGATCGATTCGGGCTTCATGAGCAATGTGCTGGCCACCGATCAGGCTGAGACGCAGCGCGCCGAGCGCCAGCGCTATGGTACGCTGTTCGAACAGCGCATCGTCGGCGAGATCGACGGCGCGTCGAAGCTGGGCGAATCGCTGCGCGAACAGGCCAAGGATGCGTCCGCCGCCACCCGCGGCATGCTGGGCAAGGCCTCCGAAGTCGCCGCCGCTGCCGAACAGTCAGCGCTCGCCATGCGCGAAGCCGCCCGCACCTCCGCCGGCCTGATCCGCGCGATCGAGGATGCCCGCACCGAAGTCGAAAGCTCCGCCGAAGTCGCGCGCCGCGCATCGACCCAGTCGGGCGACGCCGTCGCCATGTCGGTCACCTTGTCCGAGCATGCCAAGTCGATCGAATCGATCCTGGGCCTGATCCGCGATATTGCTGGCCAGACCAATCTGCTTGCCCTCAACGCCACGATCGAAGCCGCCCGCGCGGGTGACGCCGGCCGTGGCTTTGCCGTCGTCGCGCAGGAGGTTAAGAGCCTCGCCAACCAGACCGCCCGCGCCACCGACGAAATCGCCAGCAAGATCGCCGACATTCAGGCATCGACCCGTCAGTCGGTCGAAACGAACGAACGCATCCGCGACACGGTGGGCGAAGTGCAGGCCAGCGCCGAGCGCATTCGCCACGCCATGGACGCGCAGGCGCAGACCGTCACCATGATCACCGCCGCCGTGGACGAAACCGCGCTGGCCGCCGATTCGATGTCGACCACCATTTCCGCGATCCGTCAGGACACGGAGGTCGTGGCATCGGAAATCGACCAGTTGGAACGCGGCTTCGTCAGCGTCGAGGGCAAGCTCGCCAGCCTGCGCCATGCCTCCTCCGACTTCGGACGGCAGGTGGCGTAACGCTTCCCCTGCCCCCGCCGCTGGTCTAAAGGCGGCGGGATGAACGATGTCGCAAACACAGCCCAAAGCTGGAAAGTCACCCTGCCCTGCACCCGCGCCGAAGCGGAGGCGCTGGATGGCGACATAGCAGCCTTCGCAATGATGGACCGGCCGCCAGTGCTGATGACCAGCGAGGCAGCGCCGGACGACGACACGATCTGGCAACTGGACGCCTATTTTGAAGGCAAGCCCAGCCCCGCCGCGATCAAGCTGCTGCGCACGCTGGTGCCCAGCGCCGCGCGGGTGAAGCCGGTCGTGGAGGCGCTGCCCGACGAGGATTGGGTGACGCTGAGCCAGCAGGGGCTGGAGCCGGTGACGGCCGGCCGTTTCCATGTCCGCAACATCGCGACCGACCCGGAACTGCCCGGCCATGTCAATCTGCTGATCGAAGCGGGCCGCGCCTTTGGCACCGGGCAGCATGAGACGACCGCCGGTTGCCTTGCCATGCTCGACCGAATGCGCCGGGTCGGCATGCGATTCCGCCACGTCGCCGACATCGGTACCGGCACCGGCCTGCTGGCCTTCGCCGCCATGCATCTGTGGCCCCGCGCCCATGCGATCGCATCCGACATCGACGCCGTCGCCGTCGAAATCACCGCCGACAATGCGCGGACCAACAGCGTGAAACTGGGCGACGGAGCGGGTCGGCTGGCGCTGGTGACGGCAGCGGGCGGCAATCATCCCGCGCTGATCGGCCGCGCGCCCTACGACCTGCTGATCGCCAACATATTGGCCGGACCGTTGATCGAACTGGCGCCGGCATTGTGTGCACTGGTGGAAGAAGGCGGCAGCATCGTGCTGGCCGGCCTGCTCAACGAACAGGCTGATGCCGTGATCGCCGCCTATCGCGCGCAGGGCATGCGGCTGGCCGAACGCAGCGACCGGGGCGACTGGCCGACGCTACGCCTGCGCAAGCGGCCGGTCATCGGCTGGAAACGGCCGAAGCGTATCGACAGCGCCGCGCGCGGCGAAGCGCCCGGTTTCGGCAGCATCTGAAGGATTAGCGCATGAGCATCACCCGTAGCGTCATCGTCCAGGACATGGCCGGCGCGCCCTTCGAGCATGTCGTCGTGGCAGACAGCACCGCCGCTCCCCGCCCCGGCATCCTGCTCTTCCCCAATGTGCTGGGGACCAAGGAAGCGGACTTCGCCTATGCGGAGAAGGTCGCGGCTTTGGGCTATACAGTGCTGGTCGCGGACGTCTTCGGACAGGGCAAGCGCACCACGCGCGCCGACGCCAATCCGGCGCTCTACATGAATGCACTGAACGCCGACCGCATCCTGCTGCGCGACCGGGTGAATGCGACCCATGCCCTGCTCAAGGGGCTGGACGCGGTCGACCCGACACAGACGGCAGCGATCGGTTTCTGCTTCGGCGGCAAATGCGTGCTCGACCTTGCCCGCTCCGGCGCAGATATCGCCGGCGGCGTCAGCTTCCATGGCGTTTATGAAGCGCCCCCCTTTCCCAATGCGAAGATCGGCGCCAAGCTGCTCATCTGCCATGGCTGGGACGACCCGATCGCGCCGCCGGCGGCCACCGTAGGACTGGCGAAGGAACTGACCGAAGCCGGCTGCGACTGGCAGATCCACGCCTATGGCCATACCGGCCACGCCTTCACCGACGAGGCGGTCAACATGCCGGAAAAGGGGCTGGCCTACAGCCCGGACGCCGACCGCCGCAGCTTCCGCGCGATGAAGGATTTTCTGGGCGACCTGTTCGGTTGACCTCGATGGTCAGCGGGTCGGGATACGCCGCGCGCTAGCCAGATGATGGGCGTGGGTGATCGCCACGGCGAGCGCATCGGACGCATCCGGCCCGGCGATCTTCGCGCCGGGCAGCAGGCGCTGCACCATCGCATGCACCTGATCCTTCGACGCATTGCCGACGCCGACGACCGATTTCTTGACCAGACGGGCGGCATATTCGCCGACCTCCATGCCCGATCGCGAGGCATTGAGCAGGATCACACCACGCGCCTGCCCCAGCTTCAGCGTCGATTGCGGGTTCACATTGACGAACACCTCCTCGACCGCCGCACCATCGGGCTTATGTTCAAGGATGAGGTCGGTCAGCGCCAGATCGAGCGCCAGCAACCGCGTCGCCAGCGACATGGCGCTGTCGGTCTTGATCTGGCCATTGCCGATATGGGTCAACCGATTGCCATCCGCCGCAATCAGCCCCCAGCCGGTGGTGCCAAGTCCAGGGTCGAGGCCGAGAAGGATCATGCTCTTCTCCTCTCCTCTTGGGGGAGAGGATAGCAAGGCTTGGCAGCCTGCTGCCTAGCCGCGCTTGGAGAGGGGTGCAGCAGGCGCGGCAGGCATGGCCCCCTCTCCCAGCTTCGCCTAAGCGGCATAGCCGCCAAGGCTGCGCAACCCTCTCCCCCATGGGGAGAGGGAATAGGCATCAGCCCAGCTTCTCCATCACTTCGTCGGAAACTTCGTAGTTCCCCCAGACGGTCTGGACGTCGTCATCATCTTCCAGCGTGTCGACCAGCTTCATCAGCGTGGCAGCGTTGCTTTCGTCGACTTCGACGGTGGTAGTGGGCCTCCAGGCCAGCTTCGCGCCGTCAGCGGCGCCCAGCGTGACTTCCAGCGCCTTGGCGACTTCGTGGAGCGCGTCCATCGCGGTCCAGATTTCATGCTCGTCCTCATTGGACGACACGTCCTCCGCGCCGGCTTCCAGCGCCGCTTCGAAGATGGCTTCGGCGTCGCCCGCGCTGGCGGGATAGGTGATGAGGCCAAGGCGATCGAAGCCATGGCTCACCGCGCCCGATGCGCCCAGATTGCCGCCATTTTTGGAGAAGGCGGTGCGCACGTTGGTCGCGGTACGATTGCGATTGTCGGTCAGCGCTTCGACGATGATCGCGGTGCCACCGGGGCCATAGCCCTCATAGCGCACTTCTTCGTAATTCTCGGTATCGCCCTTGCTCGCCTTGTCGATGGCGCGCTGGATATTATCCTTGGGCATGGACTGCGCCTTGGCGGCGTTGACCGCCAGACGCAGGCGCGGGTTCATGTCCACATCGGGCATGCCCATCTTGGCCGCGACGGTGATTTCGCGGCTCAGCTTGGAGAACATCGAGGAGCGCTTCTTGTCCTGCGCGCCCTTGCGATGCATGATATTCTTGAATTTGGAATGGCCTGCCATGGTCCTGAATTCTTATCTGCCGTTGAAATAGGATGGGCGCCCTTACACCAGCGGCCGCCCAAAGGGCAACCGCCAGCGCGCGTGCGCCGTCATTCGCCGGTAGTTTGCAGGATCAGTAGAGGATCGCAGTGCCCGAAGCCGACACCATCAGCATCGACCCGTTGGAGCCGATCACTTCATAGTCGAGGTCGACGCCGACCACGGCATTGGCGCCCAATGTCGCCGCGCGGGTGCGCATTTCACTGATCGCCTGTTCGCGGGCGCGCTGGAGCACATCTTCATAAGCGCCCGATCGCCCGCCCACGATATCGCGGACGCTGGCGAACAGGTCGCGGAACAGGTTGGCGCCCACGATCACCTCTCCGGTGACGATGCCGAGATACTCCTTCGCCGGTCGCCCTTCCAGACGGCTGGTGGTGCTGACGATGATCTCGGACATGGGCGCTTCTCCTGTTACGCGACCCCTATCTTATTCCATGCCCAGCGCGGAAAGATAGGTCTGGAGGATCGCTTCCATTTCCTGCCGGTCATGCGGCTGCATCTTACGCAGGCGAATGATCTGGCGCATGATCTTGGCATCGTAACCGGTCGCCTTGGCTTCCAGATAGACGTCCTTGATGTCGTCGCCGATGCCCTTCTTTTCCTCTTCCAGGCGCTCGATGCGCTCGATGAGAAGACGTAGCTGGTCGGCTGCGACGTTGCCCTCGCTCATGGGAATCTCCGTTCGTTGTGAAAATGTGAATCGGGCTGAATGAATCAGGTTGGCGGACGCCTCTAATGATTGTCCGCGTTCTTCGCCACACTCTCCTGCATCTTTGCGATCTGCTGAGGCGTGGCTTCGCCCTGATGCTTGGCCTTCCACTCCGCAAAGGGCATGCCATGGATGATTTCGCGCGCCCGATCCCGCGTCAGATCGCCATCCGCCTCCGCAATCCAGTCGGCCAGACAGTTGCGGCAAAAGCCCGCCAATCCCATCAGGTCGATATTCTCCACATCGGTGCGATGCTGCAAATGCGCGACCAGACGGCGGAAGGCGGTTGCAGCAACGGCATCTGTGACTATGGTATCGGACATCGGCGCGAGGGACCCTTTCGCTGAAAACTACATCATCCTGTCGTGCAGCATGGATAACGCATAACCTCGCCCCGGCAAACCGGGAGCGATCATGACGCTCAGGAGAAGACATGACGAAGTTACCGCCCCGCTCTCGCAAGGTTCGCATCCTGGCGACCCTTGGTCCTGCGAGCGACACGCCCGAGATGATCCGGGCGCTGTTCGTCGCCGGGGCCGACGCCTTCCGCATCAATATGAGCCATGGCGCGCATGAGGATCATGCCGCGCGCATCGCCAGCATCCGCGCGCTGGAAAAGGAATTTGCCCGGCCGACCACCATATTGGGCGACCTGCAAGGGCCAAAACTGCGCGTCGGCACGTTCGAGAAGGGTCTGGCGATCCTGGAAACCGGCGCGAAATTCGTGCTGGACCGGGATGAAGCGCCGGGCGACGCCCGCCGCGTCAACCTGCCCCACCCGGAAATCTACGCTGCGCTGGTGCCCGAAACCCGGCTGCTGCTGGACGACGGCAAGATGGTGCTGCGGGTCAAGGCCATCAGCGAAGACCGCATCGATACCATCGTGGAGGTCGGCGGCACCCTGTCCAATCGCAAGGGCGTCAACGTGCCCGACGTGGTGGTTCCGGTACCGGCGCTGACCGACAAGGATCGGCGCGACCTCAGCTTCGCGGTCGAACAGGGCTGCGACTGGATCGCGCTCAGCTTCGTGCAGCGCCCCGAGGATCTGGCCGAGGCGCGCAAGCTGATGGGCGGTTATGGTTCGCTCATGGCCAAGATCGAGAAGCCGTCGGCCGTGCAGCGGCTGGAGGAGATTATCGAACTGGCCGATGGCGTGATGGTCGCGCGCGGCGACCTGGGCGTCGAACTGCCCCCGCAGGCGGTGCCGCCGCTCCAGAAGCAGATCGTCGCCACCGCGCGGCGCATGGGTCGCCCGGTCGTCGTCGCGACCCAGATGCTCGAATCGATGATCAAGTCCCCTTCCCCGACTCGCGCCGAAGTGTCGGACGTCGCCACCGCCGTTTATGACGGCGCCGACGCCATCATGCTGTCGGCGGAGACGGCGGCGGGCGACTGGCCGGTCGAGGCGGTCGCGATGATGGACAGCATCGCCCACAGCGTCGAGCGCGACCCCGGCTATTTCGGTCGGCTTCACTATACCGAAACGCGCCCGGACCCGACCACGGCCGACGCACTGGCGGAGGCGACCGGCAATATCGTCGATGTCGTGGGCGCCAGCGCCATCACCTGCTTCACCTCGTCGGGCAGCACGGTCCGCCGCGTGGCCCGCGAACGGCCCTCCGCGCCGATTCTGGCGCTGACGCCACGGTCGGACACGGCCCGCAAGCTAGGCCTCACCTGGGGCGTGCATGCGATTCGCACCAAGGATATCGGCAATTTCGAAGAGATGATCGGCAAGGCCCGGCGCATGGCACTGCGCCATGGCATGGCCGAAAAGGGCGGCAAGATCGTCGTGCTGGCCGGCGTCCCCTTCGGCACGCCGGGCTCGACCAATGTGCTGCATGTCGCGGCGGTGCGCGGCGACGAACTCAAGGGCCGCGACGAAGGCTGAGGATATCGGGGGAGGCCATGGCCTTCCCCACCCCGCGTTTCCAGAAGCCAAGGCAAGCGATTCGAACGATTCGCCTGCCGCGCTAAACACAAACAAACGCAGAAAAGCGCCCGATCCACGATCGGGCGCTTTTCTGCATTACAAGACCTGCCCCCGAAGGAGCAGCGCCTGCTATTAGCCCTGGCGGGCCTTGAAGCGGCGGTTGGTCTTGTTGATGACGTAGGTGCGGCCGCGACGACGGATCACGCGGTTGTCCCGGTGGCGTCCCTTGAGCGACTTGAGCGAGTTGCGGATCTTCATGGCTAGGCCCTTGATGGAATCTGAATATGTTCGAAAATCGAAGCGCAGCCCCTATGGGTGACACGGACCAAAGTCAAGGGCGGCAGCCGCTCTTTTGACTCTGTTCATCCTCCATGCAGCAAGTTCATGGCTTCACGCGTTGGAGGGGTTTACTGGCCCCGTACCGTCTATAGCACGACATAATAAGCCGAATGCCCGTTGGAGTTGAACCCATGTCGAAGCGCCTTCTGTTCCTCGCCGCCATCGCCCTCCCCCTCGGCGCCTGCGCGACGGCCGCGCCGCGTGTGGAGGTGACGCGATTCCATACCGGCAATCCGGCCCAGTCCGGCACCGTCGCGGTTGAAGAAATGCCCGGAAATCCGGACATCAGCCTGGAATTCCGCACCTATGCCGCCGCCGTATCGCAGGAATTCCAGCGGGTCGGCTTCACCGCCGCCGGTGACGGCGCGCAGAGCGACTATGTCGCGCTGGTCAGCTTCAGCCGCACCTTCCGGCCGTCCGGCCCGGATCGCAGCAGCGACAAGCCGGTCAGCGTCGGCATGAGCGGCGGCATCGGCAGCGGCGGTGGCCGTCGTGGCGGCACCTTCGGCGGCCTCGGCCTGGGCGTCGGCATCAACCTGTCGGGCAAGCCCAAGGATATCGTGACCACCGAATTGCATGTGCAGTTGCGCCGCCGTTCCGATTCGACCGCCATCTGGGAAGGCCGCGCCTCGACTCAGGCGAAGCAGGGATCGCCCGCCGCCCAGCCCGCCGCCGCCGCGCAGAAACTCGCCGCATCGCTGATCGGGGGCTATCCCGGTGAATCGGGGCGCACTATAATGGTCAAATGACCATCAGCATCTCCAGCGGCTTTGACAGCGGCAATATTCGCACCCTCTCCATCACCGAGTCTCCGGCCGGCGTCCGCGCCGAACTGGAGATCGTGACGGATCATCAGAGCGACTTTTATCAGTGGTTCCATTTCCGCGTCGCCAATGCGGCAGGGCGCGCGGTGGAACTGGCCATCGTCAATTGCAGCCAGTCGGCCTATCCCGACGGCTGGGCAGGCTATAGCGCCCGTGTCAGCGAAGATCGCGAAAACTGGCTGCTGGCCGATACCAGCTATGCCGATGGCACGCTGACCATCCGATTGGAGCCGGACAGTAATGCCGTCTGGATCGCCTATTTCGCGCCCTATTCGATGGAGCGCCATCACGATCTGATCGCCTGGGCGGCCAGCCAGCCGGGCGTCGAGCATCGCGAACTGGGCCTGACGCTGGACGGCCAGCCGCTCGACAAGCTCACTATCGGCGAAGGCCCCAAGCAGGTGTGGCTCTACGCCCGCCAGCATCCAGGCGAATCGATGGCGGAATGGTGGATGGAAGGCGCGCTGGAACGGCTGACCGACGAGGAAGACGCCGTCGCCCGCCTGCTACGGCAGAAGGCGACGATTCACCTAGTCCCCAATATGAATCCGGACGGCAGCCGTCGCGGCCATCTGCGCACCAATGCGGTGGGCGTGAACCTCAATCGCGAATGGCATGAGCCGACCGCCGAGCGCAGCCCCGAAGTCCTGCTGGTCCGCAATGCGATGGACGAAAGCGGCGTGGACTTCGCCATGGATGTACATGGCGACGAGGCAATCCCTGCGGTCTTCATCGCCGGGTTCGAGGGTATCCCCTCGATCACCGACAAGCAGGTCCAGCTTTATCATCGCTATCGCGACACGCTGGCCGCGCGGACGCCCGATTTTCAGACGCGGCTGGGCTATCCGGTGGCGGGCGCGGGCAAGGCGAACCTGTCCATGTCCACCAATCAGGTCGCCGAACGGTTCGGCGCGGTGGCGATGACGCTGGAAATGCCGTTCAAGGACAATGACGACCTGCCCGACGCCGATTTCGGCTGGTCCCCCGCCCGTTCCATCCAGTTGGGCAAGGATTGCCTGGCCGTGCTGGCGGAGATGATCGAGGATATTTGAGAGGGCAACCAAGCGCCCTCCCTCTTCCGTCATGCCAGCGAAAGCTGGCATCTCCCTTCTTTCAGTCAAGCACTTGAAAGAAAAGAGAGATCCCAGCTTTCGCTGGGATGACGAAATATATTCACTGCCACTCAAACGGCAGCGGGGCTTCCCGGAAGGCGAAGCGGTCGAGATGGTCGGCGACCACCTTCTTGAACGTCTCGATATCCGCGTCCGGGTTCGGCTCCAGCACGACCAGCAGCGCTTCCGGCTGGGCGGTCATGCGGATCGGCCCCATCGGGAAAGCGATCTCGCCCTTTTCAGCGTCGAAATCGACCTCGAACTTATGACTCCAATGCTTGCACAGTTGCTGGAGATAGCGGCTGCCATGGGTGGTCGGCACGGTTGCGGTCAGGGTCATGTTCAGAGCCTTTCGATCTTGGCGACGGCTTCGTCGATCAGGGCGGCGACGTCGAACATGGTCTGGTTATCCGCCCCTTCCTTTTCAAGGCGTTGCTGGATAGCAAAGCGCAGATTGTGCATCGCGCGGCGCACCGGCCCGCCATCGACCCGCTCGGCCTTCTGCGCCAGGGACGCCAGCCGCTCCAGCGCCAGGTCGAGCGCAGCCTTGCGCTCGGCAATCTGCGCCCGGCCCGCGTCGGTGATGGCGAAGCGCTTGCGGCTGCCCTCGCTCGGCTCTTCGGCGATCAGGTCCATCTCGGACAGGAGCGTCAGCGTCGGATAGACGACGCCGGGGCTGGGCGCATAGGCCTCGCCCGACAGCGCCTCGATCGCGCGGATCAGTTCATAGCCGTGGCGCGGTTCATCGGCGATCAGCTTCAGCAGGATCAGCCGCAGCGTCTCATTGTCGAACAGACGCCGACGACCACCACCGCCGCCGCGTCCACCGCGACCGCCGCCACGCGGGCCATCCTCGCCAAAAGGATCGCCGCCGCCGAACGGGCCGCCATGGCCACGGCCGAAGCCGCCGGGGAAAGCCGAGCGGTCATGCCCATGCAGACCGCGATGATGGCCGCCATGGCGACCGTGAGAATTAGGGGGGTTACGCATCATTTGCTCTTTCATATATGTCATGATGCTTTGCGATATATCTTAAAAATCGCACTCGTCAAGAGATAAGATAGATCTTAAGTGTATCAAGATATCTTATAGTGCCGAAAAATCGATCGACGCGTGGCGGTCCAGCGTGCGGCTATGATCCTCCAGCGGATATTTGAGGCCGCTGGCACAGTTGAACAGCATCGCCCGCTCATCCCGCCCGATCAGGCCTTCGTCCAATGCGCGCTGGTAGGCTGCCAACGTCGCGCCACCTTCGGGGCATAGCAGCAACCCGTCGTCGCGCGCCACGTCCTGCACCGCCGCCGCGATCGCCGCGTCGGACACCGCCAGCGCCGCGCCGCCGCTTGCCCGCACCGCGCGCAGGATCAGGAAGTCGCCCACCGCCTTGGGCACGCGGATGCCCATGGCGATGGTCTGCGCATCCTCCCAACGCTCGGCAAATTCCACGCCTTGCTCGAAGGCGCGGACCATCGGCGCGCAGCCTTCGGCCTGTACCGCGAACATCTTGGGCCGTTTGGAGCCGATGAAGCCGATCTTCTCCAGCTCGTCGAACGCCTTCCACATGCCGATCAGGCCGGTGCCGCCGCCCGTGGGATAGAAGATCGCGTCTGGCAGTTCCCAGCCGAGCTGTTCGGCCAGTTCCAGCCCCATCGTCTTCTTGCCCTCGATCCGATAGGGCTCTTTCAGCGTCGAAAAGTCGAACCAGCCGCGCGCCTTGACGCCCTGCCCCACGATCGCGCCGCAATCGTCGATATAGCCGTTGACGCGATAGACCCGCGCGCCCTGCGCCGCGATCTCGCGCACATTCACTTCGGGCGTATCGGCTGGGCAGAATATCACCGATTCCATGCCCGCGACGGCGGCATAGGCGGCCAGCGCCGCGCCGGCATTGCCGTTGGTGGGCATCGCCACCTGGGTCACGCCCAGTTCCTTGGCCATGGACACCGCCATGACAAGGCCGCGCGCCTTGAACGAAGCGGTCGGCAACCGCCCCTCATCCTTCGCGAGCAACTGCGCCCCGCCCAATCGCTTGGCCGTGCGCGGCAGCGGAATGAGCGGCGTCGCATTCTCGCCCAGACTGACGATATTGCTGGTCTGCCGCACCGGCAGCAATTCGCGCCAGCGCCACAGGTCCATCGGCCGGGCAGCCAGCGCATCCTTGGTCAGCGTGGCCCGCACACCGTCCAGATCATAGCGCACCAGCAGCGGCTTGCCCGCCGCCGACAACCCATGCAGCCGATCCGCCTCATAGCGCTCGCCAGTCAGCGAACATTCGAGATGCGTGACAAAGGTCGGGCGATCGGTGGTGAGGTTGAGGTCGTGGCGCATGATCGTCTCCGTCAGGTCAACCTCCTGACTCCCCCTCCCGCTTGCGGGAGGGGCGCGAGACTTGCCGAGCCGAAGGCGAGGTTAGTCGCAGCGGGGTGGGCTGTCGCTATGTCCAGCCCACCCCCGGCCCCTCCCGCAAGCGGGAGGGGAGAAGAATATATTAGTCCGGCTTCTTCGCCACGCTCACCATGGCGGGGCGCAGCAGGCGGTCCTTGATCATATAGCCGGCCTGCATTTCGACCAGCACGGTGCCCGGTTCGGCATCGGCCGAGGGGATTTCCATCACCGCCTGATGCTTGTTGGGGTCGAGCGGCTGGCCGACCGACTCCAGCCGGGTCACGCCGTTGCGGCCGAACACGCTGTCCAGTTCGCGGCCGGTGGCTTCCAGGCCCACGACCAGGCTCTTGAACTTCTCATCATCCCGCAATTCAGCGGGGATGGTCGCCAGCGCACGGCTCAGATTGTCGGCCACCGACAGGATATCGCGCGCAAAGGCGGTCGACGCATAGGACCGCGCATCGGCCAGTTCCTTTTCCAGCCGGCGGCGCACATTCTGCGTATCGGCATGGGCGTAGAGAATATCCTGCTTCGCGGTGGCGAGTTCCGCCTCCAGCGCCGCGATCTTCTCCGCGGCGGCGTCTCCGGCCGGTGCCGCATCCTCGGGCAGCGCGTCCACGACTTCGGTATTTTCGATATTGTCTGTGTTCTCGGTCATCTCATCAATCTCGACAGCGTCTGTGCAGTGAAATCCACCATGGGGATCACCCGCGCATAGTTCAAGCGTGTGGGGCCGATCACGCCGACAACGCCGACGACCCGGCCGTCCGCGCCACGGTAGGGGGCGGCTATGACCGAAGACCCCGACAGGGAAAAGAGCTTGTTTTCCGAACCGATGAAGATTTTGGTCGCGCTGCCGGCCAATGCGCCGCGCAGCAGGTCCAATATTTCCTGCTTGCCCTCCAGCTGCTCCAGCAATTGCCGGGCGCGTTCCAGGTCGGCGGCCGCGCCATCGTCCAGCAGGTGCGACTGGCCGCGCACGATCAGCACCGGGCGGTCGTCGGCATCATGCGACCAGATGGCCAGCCCCCGCGCCGCGAGATCCCGCGCGCTATGGTCGAGCGCATGCCGCTCCGCCTCCATCTCCCGCGCCAGCGCCTCGCCCGCCTGCCGCAAGGTCAGGCCGCCAAAGCGCGCCGACATGAAATTGGCCGCTTCGTTGAGCGCGATCGGGCTGACGCCTTCAGGCAGATCCAGCACGCGATTTTCGACCGATCCATCCTGCCCGACCAGCACCGCGAGAGCCTGCCGCGCGTTCAGCGGGACGAAACCGAACTGGCGCAGCACCGGCTCACGCTTGGGCACCATGACGATGCCGGCGCAGGCTGACAAGCCCGACAGCGTAGCCGTGGCGGCGGACAAAGCTTCCTCGATCGGTCCGCTTTCCGCGATCCCGGCCTCGATCGCGCGACGCTCCTCGGGCGACGGCTCCGCCGCTTGCATCATCCCGTCGACGAACAGCCGCAGCCCCGTTTCGGTCGGCATCCGCCCGGCGGACGTATGTGGCGCCGCAAGCAGGCCCAGTTCCTCCAGATCCTGCATCACGTTGCGGATCGAGGCGGGCGACAGGCTGAGCGACGCAATCTTGCTGATCGTGCGCGATCCCACCGGCATGCCCGTGCCCAAATAGCTTTCCACCACCAGGCGAAAGACATCGCGCGCGCGATCATTCAATTCGGATATGGGCGTGACCGACATGCGCCTTATCTAGGCAAGAGGGCGTGCAGGCTCAAGGCGCCACCGCCTTGGGGTTCAGCATATGCTGCACGTCCAATATCTTGGGCACCGACGCGATCGCCACACGCAGCTTGCCATAGCGCGGGTCCATGCAGCCCGACTGGAAATCCAGCCGCGTCGGCTGCTGTCCCGGCCGGCTCCATTCCACGCTATAGCTGGGCATGTCCGTCGCGAAGCGGGTGCAGTTTTTCTGGTCGATCTTTTCGGTCGTGCCCGTCGCGGGGCGATGCGGCGCGAGCGTCGCCAGCAGCTTGCGATATTGCACCCGGCTGATGGTGAAGCGGGTCGGCCCCGGCACCGATGTGAAGCGTTCCGGCGTCAACAGGCCCGCGCCATCTGGCGACACCTGCACCGTATAGGCCGGACACGCCCCGAAGCAGCGACCCGCCGTAAAGCGGATCACGTCGCCCGGCGCCTTGGGCGGTTCCAGCCCTTCCTGCTCCGCCATGCACCCCGTCAATGCCAACAGCCCGGCGGCGACCCAGATTTTTATCGTCATAACCCCTCATATCGTCCAAATTGCGGTCTGGACACTGGCAACTCGTTCCATCGACCGCTAAGCGGCGCTTTAAGTGCGCCGTTGGGCGCATTGGCGGCGCCTGCTGCCCCTCGAACGCTTCGGAGTAGAAATTATGCGTCCTTCCGGCCGCGCGCCCGACCAGATGCGCGATATCACCATGGAACCCGGTTTCACCATCCACGCGGAAGGGTCTTGCCTGATCAGCTTCGGCGACACCCGCGTGCTCTGCACCGCCTCGATCGAGGAAAAGGTGCCTCCCTTCCTGCGCGGCAAGGGATCTGGCTGGGTCACGGCCGAATATGGCATGCTGCCCCGCGCAACGCACACCCGCGGCAGCCGTGAAGCGGCCAAGGGCAAGCAGTCGGGCCGTACCCAGGAAATCCAGCGCCTGATCGGCCGCTCGCTGCGCACGGTCGTGGACCTGAAGAAGCTGGGCGAGCGCCAGATCGTGATCGACTGCGACGTGATCCAGGCCGATGGCGGCACCCGCACCGCCGCGATCTCGGGCAGTTGGGTTGCGCTGCGCATCGCCGTCGACAAGCTGCTGGCATCGGGTGCCCTCACCGAAGACCCGATCATCCAGAAGGTCGCGGCGATCAGCTGTGGCATCTATAACGGCACCCCCGTCCTCGACCTCGACTATGCCGAAGACAGCAATGCCGAGACGGACGCCAACCTGATCCTGACCGGCGACGGCAAGTTCGCCGAAGTGCAGGCGACCGCCGAGGGCGCGGCCTATGACGAGGAAGAGCTGCTCCGCCTGCTCCGCCTCGCCCGCATCGGCTGCGCGAAGATTTTCGCCGCGCAGGATGTGGCGACCGGGCGTTAAGCCAAACACACAATGCCGTCATGCCAGCGAAGGCTGGTATCTCCCTTTTCTTTCGGCTCTAAGGTTAGAAAGAAGCGAGATCCCAGCCTTCGCTGGGATGACGGGAAACACGTGCAGGGTAGAAAAATGAGCGACGATTTCGGACAGGAACAGGCGATCCGCAAGCTGAAGCCGGGCAAGCTGGTGATCGCCAGCCATAATCCCGGCAAGGTGCGGGAAATCGCCGCCCTGCTCGGCCCCTACGGGATCGAGCCTATTTCCGCCGCGTCGCTCGACCTGCCGGAGCCGGAAGAAACCGGCACCACCTTCATCGCCAATGCCGAATTGAAGGCGATGCAGGCAGCGGACCTCTCCGGCCTTCCTGCCCTTGCCGACGATAGCGGCCTGTGCGTCGAAGCACTGGGCGGCGACCCCGGCCTGTTTTCCGCACGCTGGGCCGGCCCGACCAAGGATTTCGGCATGGCCATGCAACTGGTCTGGGACGGCGTACAGACCAAGGGGCCAGACGCCAGCCACAGCGCCCACTTCATCTGCGCCCTCGCCCTCGCCTGGCCCGACGGCCATGTCGAGGCGTTCGAAGGGCGGATCGACGGCACATTGGTCTGGCCGCCGCGCGGGCAGAATGGCTTCGGCTATGACGCCATGTTCCAGCCGCTGGACCACGCCATCAGCTTCGGCGAAATGGACCCGGACGCCAAACACGCCATGAGCCACCGCGCCAGGGCCTTCGAGCAACTGGTTGCGGCGGTCATCTGACCTTTCAGCTAACCGGCACCGCCTTCAGCTTCGCCTGGCCGATATGCCAGCGCAGCTGGGCGGGCGTGGCGCCGTCCACATCATTGACGCGCCGCACGACATAATCGCCGACGAAGCGCTGGCGCGTCCCGTCCGCCAACTGCGAATCGACCGTCACCGGCACCGTCTGGTAGATCGAACCCGCGCCGCCATCGCCCGGCTCCAGCTTGCTGCCGATCGTCACCCGCGTCGACCGGGTGCCGGCGAAACCCGACTGAAACTTGTCCAATGTCTGATTGGGCGGACCATCCTCCCCCCATTGCGCCCAGGCCGTGCCATAATCACGGGCATTGAGCGCCGAATAATAACGCTGCACCACCGCGACCGCCGCCGCCATGCTCTTGGGCGCGGGATCGCATCCCTGCATCGGTTCACCCTTGCCATCGAACAGGGCACAGCTGCGCGCAATCTCGTCCTCGATCATGGCACAGCTGTTGGCCGCGTTGCAGGGTGGCCGGGTGGCGGGCGACACGTTGCGGCAGACGGCGACCCGCTTTGCTGCTGCGGTGACCCCGATATCAGCCGCACAGGACAATGGTTCCGCGCTAGCGCTGTCGGCAACCGGCGTGGCGTCCGGCATCGGACTTTGCCCGACGCTCTCGTTGCGCGGCGCATCGGCCACCGGCGCAACACTATTATTGCCAGCCACCTCGTCCGCCTTGCCCTCCGGCTGCGACGGCGCCCCGCAGGCCCCAAGCGCCAGCAGCGCACAGCCCGAAATCCATGCCCCCGAAGTCCATGCCCATGCCCCACGACGCATTCTCTTCTCCTATCGCGACTTCACCTGTTCAATGCCCGCCGGCGGGAGAAATATCCATGCCCGCCCGATTTCCCCCGATAGCCCGCCGCGCAAAAAGCCTCTAAGGGCAGGCCCGCCATGTCATCCCAAAGCCTCCCCAGCCTGCCAGCGATAGCCGATGCCCAGGCCCTCTATATCCACTGGCCCTTCTGCATCTCCAAATGCCCCTATTGCGATTTCAACAGCCATGTCCGCGACGGCGTGGATATCCCCGCATGGGAAGCCGCGCTGCTGGCCGACATGGCGCATGAGGCGACGCTGACGCCGGGCCGGCCGCTCTCGTCCATCTTCTTCGGCGGCGGCACCCCGTCGCTGATGCCGCCCGCGCTGGTCGAAACGCTGATCGGCGCGGCAGAGCGCCATTGGGGCTTCACCCCGGACATAGAAATCACGCTGGAGGCCAATCCCAATTCGGTCGAGGCGGCGCGCTTTGCCGACCTCGCCGCTGCCGGGGTCAACCGCACTTCGCTCGGCCTTCAGGCGCTCGACAACGAAGCCCTCCATTTTCTCGGCCGCGCTCATGACGTGAACGAGGGGCTGGCCGCACTCGACACGGCGCAGCGCGTGTTCGACCGGGTGAGCTTCGACCTGATCTATGCCCGCCCCGATCAGAGCGAGGCGGACTGGGAAGCGGAACTGGCGCGCGCCTTGTCCTTCGGCACCGGCCATCTGTCGCTCTATCAACTGACGATCGAACCGGGCACCCGCTTTGCCACCCTGGTCGCGCAGGGCAAGCTGACGCCCGCCGATCCCGATCATGGCGCGACCCTTTATGAACTGACGCAGGCGATGACCGGCGCAGCCGGCATCCCCGCCTATGAGATCAGCAACCATGCCCGGCCAGGGCAGGAAAGCCGCCATAATCTCGTCTATTGGCGCTATGGCGACTATGCCGGGATCGGGCCGGGCGCACATGGGCGGCGCGGCGGGATGGCGACGCTGCGCCACAAGAAGCCGGAAAACTGGATGGGCGCGGTGGCCCGCAATGGCCATGGCATCCAGACTGAAGAGCCGCTGGCGGCGGAAGACCGCGCCCGTGAGGCATTGCTGATGGGGTTGCGCCTCGGCGAAGGCGTGGATCTGGCCCGGATCGCCGCCCAGTCCGGCATCAGGACGGACCGTCTTGTCGACGAACGGGCGATCGCCCAACTGACCGACCTCGGCCTCATCCGCCTGACCGGCGACCATTTGCAGGTGGCGCCGGCAGGCATGCTCCTGCTCGACGCCATACTGCCCGAAGTGGTGGCGGTTTAGGGCTTTCCCCTCCTCTGTTCGGCCCTTCGACAGGCTCGGCCCGAACGGATGTTACGCTAAATTCAGTCCTGCTCGCTGCGCAGTTCGGCGATGGACTCGTCCAGATCGCGCAGCGCTTCAGCGCGCGCTTCCCTGGGCATGGACCAGTTGTTGGCGATCTGGGCGCGGCTGGCGCGCAGGCTGCTCAATGCCGCGACATGGGCCGTGCGCCGGGCTTGATCGGCGCGGACCATGTCGGCATCGGCCAGACGCCCGGCGCGATCCGCCTGAATCCGCGCCCGCTCCGCCTGTGCCCGGCCACGTTCAGCCTGAGCGCGGCCGCGCTCGGCCTGCGCCTGCGCCCGTTCTACTGTACGATCGATCACGTCCTGGCAGATGCGCACCTTGATGTGGCGCTGACCATTGGCATCGACCGTTTCGCTGCGGCTGGTCGTCCGGCCGCTGCCGTCGCAGCCGTTGCGGACATCGACCACCGGGACCATGCGCGCAATCTCCGCCTCGGTCGGAATGCGATGGGTTTCCACACGGCCGTCGGCATAGGTCACAGTGATACGATTCTTTTCGCTACGCACGATCGGTGGAGCGGGCGGTACGGGCGCAACCGGGGCGATCATGTCGGCGGCGGGCACCATCGGCGCGGGCGGAGCCATGGGTGCTGGCGAGGGCCATATATCATCGCCCGCCTTCACCGCAGGGACGGCAGGCGCCGTCGGTACAGCGGGGACCGCCGCGACGTCGGCGTTCGCCGGCACGCTGGCGGTGGCGGGCTGCGACACCAGGTTGGACAATTTGGCGAAGTCGGCGCTTTCCACCTTGTCGGTGATCGCCGCCATCTGTTGCGCAGCGCGGCTGCCCGATGCGGTGAGCGCGAGGCCGGTGGCGGTGACGATCGCGACGGCGGCCATGCCCCAGCTGATGCGCTGAAGCGAAATGTCATGGTTGGACAGCATTTTCAGCCTCCCCTTGAGCGTGGTGATACGGGTGAGATGGCAGGCGCCGGCAAATTGCCGGCCGCCGGCCGCCTTCAATATGGCGCGACCATAGGCATGAGCCTGATCGCGGCCGTAAAGCGAAAGAACGCGGGCGTCGCAGGCGGTTTCCTGATCGGCGCGATAGGCGCGATAGGCGATCCAGGCGACGGGATTGCACCAATGGACGGCCAGCAACAGCAAGGCGATCATATTGGCGGCCAGATCGCGCCGCTCATGATGCGCCCGTTCATGGGCGATCGCCATATCCTGCTCCTGCGCGTCGTAGCGCAGGGCGAAATCGGCCGGCAACACGATGTACGGGCGCAACACGCCAAAGGCGAGCGGACCGGACGCATGCGGGCTGGAAATGAGGCGGATGCGCCGTTCCTCCCCGATCGGCGTGGCGCCGTCCAGCATATGGCGGCGGAAACGGGTATAGCCCACCGCCTGCACGATCAGAAAAACGACCATGCCGGCGAACCAGAGCGACAGGCCAGCCTCCAGCCAGGGGAAAGTCGGGGTCGTGGCGACGACGGGTGCTACGGGCGGCACGGTCAACAGGTCGGGCAGACCCGCCTGATCGACCGCCAGATGCAGCGGCGAGGGATCTATGTCGCAGGGCAGAGCCGGCATCACCATCCGCGCCAGCGGCAGCGCCCAGAGCAGATAGGCTGCCCCTGCCCCCAGCCAGCGCGCGACCGGCCGCCGCAACATCATGACCAATGCCATCAGCAAGGTGGTGGCGATCAGCGTTTCGGCCAGCCAGACGCTCATGATTTCAGCCCCTTCAGGATTGCCTCAAGCTCGGCGATATCGTCCGCCGTCAATTGATCCTGTTGCGCCAGTTGGGCGACCAGCGGCGATATGCGCCCGCCGAACAGCCGGTTGACGAGACGCCCGCCTTCACCCGCGACATAATCGTCGCGGGCCACCATCGGGCGATAGAGAAAACGACGGCCATCCTGATCGGCGGCGATGATATCCTTGGCCATCAGCCGCGACAACAGGGTCTTGACCGTTTGCAGGCTCCAGTCGCGGTCGGTGGCGACGCGGTCGGCAACGTCGTTGGCGGTCTGCGGCGCAGCTTCCCACAGCGCCTCCATCACCACCAGTTCCGCTTCGCTGATCTTCTCGCTCACGTCTTTTTACCCGCTGGCCGGATACCCGACTCGATGTTTAACAACCACAGATGTAGTCGCATTGATTACAGATGTAGTCAATAGCCGTTCGCAGAGGGTGATGCGTGGGCCTAACCGTTGAAAAGGCGCAAAATGTCGGAAATTTTGACAGATGGCGCGGCGGGGGTCAGCGCGTTAACCTTTGGAACCCGCAGCTTCCCGCGATCGCCCCAAATTGGCACGGCCATTGCGACTTTAGTCGCGTTCCCACCGTTCAACTACCGGGGGATGCAGGCACGTCTCCGCAGGCATCCCCCACCCGGTGGCCCCTCCCCCATTTCAGGTCAGACCAACGCGACGCGCGAAGTTCACACCGTCGCGGGGCTTTAGCGTTCGTAAAGCCCTCGCGAGGCTTTCGCAAAGCGCCACCGGCGCGCCGCCTGCGCGGCAGGCGCACACCATCAACGTGACAGTGACACGACACCCCCGCCTCCGTTCGTAACGGGCTTTGGGCGATTGGTGGACGGATGCGAATGGCGTCATCCCACAGGATAGATCAGAGAAAATCCTACATTGGAAGGATGATGGAAATGGCTGCCAAGGACCACTAGTGGACAGTTCCCCCTCCCGTTTACGGGAGGGGGCTAGGGGGTGGGCTGGACGCCGCGACAGCCCACCCCGCTGCGACCAACGCGCTGCGCGCGTAAGTCTCGTTGCCCCTCCCGCAAGCGGGAGGGGAATGGCAACAAACCACCCAAAAGCCCCAACAAAAAAGGCGGCCCTCCCGGACCGCCTTCCCTATTCCCGATCGCACTCCGCTCAGTTAGCGGCGGCGATGCCCTGATCGGCCAGAAGCTGGCTCAGTTCGCCCGCTTCATACATTTCCATCATGATGTCGCTACCGCCGACAAATTCACCCTTCACATAGAGCTGGGGAATGGTCGGCCAGTCGGAGAAGGCCTTGATGCCCTGACGCACGGCCTGATCCTGCAAGACGTCGACCGTTTCATAGGTCACGCCCAGATGTTCCAGGATCGCGATGGCACGGCTGGAAAAACCGCATTGAGGAAAGAGCGGCGTACCCTTCATGAAGAGCACCACGTCGCTGCCCTGGACGATCTCGGCGATCCGCTGCTGTACGGCGTCGGTCATGTGAATTTCCATTCCTGTCTGGCGCCCATCCGATGGGCGCAAATCTCTGGCCCGTTAGTTGGGAACGGCGGTGGTCAGTTGCAAGGCGTGAAGCACGCCGCCCATGCGCCCGCCGAGCGCCGCATAGACGGCGCGCTGCTGCGCAACCCGACTAAGTCCGCGAAAACTCTCCGATACGACCTTCGCCGCATAATGATCGCCATCGCCGGCCAGGTCGGTAATTTCGACCTGCGCGTCGGGGATGGCCGCGCGGATCATGTCCGCAATATCGTCGGCTGCCATAGGCATGGGATTAAGCCTTACTGGACTTCGATGAACTGGCGGCGGGCGATCACCGCCTGCTCGTCCAGCGCGGTGCGCACACCGGCTTCGTCGATGTCGATCCCGGCCGACGTCATGTCGCCCAGCAGCTTGCGGATGACGTCCTCGTCGCCCGCTTCCTCGAAATCGGCCTGCACCACCGCCTTGGCATAGGCGTCGGTTTCTTCCGGGGTCAGGCCCATCTTGACCGCCGCCCATTCGCCCAGCAGCCGGTTGCGGCGCGCCTGGATGCGGAATTCCAGTTCCTGGTCATGGGCGAACTTGTTTTCGAACGCCTTTTCGCGATCGTCGAAAGTGGTCATGCGTCTATGCCCCGTTCAAAGCGGTATAAGGTACAACAGATAGGCAGAAGCGGGGAATTACGCAACGGCGGCGGGGACGATCCAGGGACGATCCTGCGCGACTTTCGCTTCATAGCCGTCGATCACATCGCCCTGATCCAGCGTCAGGCCGATTTCGTCGAGGCCACCGAGCAGGCAGTGCTTGCGGAACGGGTCGATCTCGAAGCTGAAACGGTCCTGAAACTGGGTGGTGACGGACTGGGATTCCAGATCGACATGGATCGGATCCGTCTTCGCGACTTCCAGCAGCCGGTCGACCGCCTCCTGCGGCAGGACCACCGTCAATATACCGTTCTTGAACGCGTTGCCGGAGAAGATGTCGGAGAAGCTGGGCGCGATCACCACCTTGATGCCCAGGTCGCCGAGCGCCCAGGCGGCATGTTCGCGGCTGGAGCCGCAGCCGAAATTGTCGCCCGCGATCAGGATCGGGCTGCCGGCATATTTGGGATCGTCGAAGACGTTGCCCGGTTCCTTGCGCAGCACTTCGAACGCGCCCTTGCCAAGGCCGTTGCGCGAAATGGTCTTGAGCCAATGCGCGGGGATGACGATGTCGGTGTCGACATTCTTCATCCCGAACGGATAGGCCCGGCCGTCGACGGTCGTCAGCTTGTCCATCAGTGAACCTTCTTCGCCTGCACTTTTTCAGGCTGGCCAGCCGGCGTGTCTTCGGCGCGGCCCAGGGTCGCGGCCATCGCCGCGCTCGCCAGCGCGCCCAGCGTCAGCAGCCAGAAAATCTTCTTCATGCGACCATGCCCTCTTTGTTTTTCAGCAGTTCCCGAACGTCGGTCAGCCGGCCAGTGATGGCCGCCGCCGCCGCCATTTCGGGCGACACCAGATGGGTGCGCGATCCCGGCCCCTGACGGCCCATGAAATTGCGGTTGCTGGTCGATGCGCAGCGTTCGCCCGCCGGCACCTTGTCCGGGTTCATGCCGAGGCACGCCGAGCAGCCCGGCTCGCGCCATTCGAACCCGGCGTCGAGGAAGATGCGGTCCAGCCCCTCGGATTCCGCCATCTGCTTGACCAGACCGGAACCCGGCACGACCATCGCATGCTTGATGCCGGCCGCGATGTGCCGGCCCTTCAGCAGGGATGCGGCGGCGCGCAGATCCTCGATCCGGCTGTTGGTGCAACTGCCGATGAAGACATGTTCGATCGCGACGTCGGCCATTTTCTGGCCGGCGCTCAGGCCCATATAGTCCAGCGACTTCTGCGCAGCCGCCTGCTTGGACGGATCGGCGAAGCTCTGCGGATCAGGGACCACGCCGGTCACGGCCACGACGTCCTCCGGGCTGGTGCCCCAGGTGACGTTGGGGACGATGTCGGCGGCGTCGATCACCACGGTCTTGTCGAAGACGGCGCCTTCGTCAGTGACAAGCGTCTTCCAATAGGCGACGGCCGCGTCGAAATCCGCGCCCTTGGGCGCCATCGGGCGGCCCTTGATATAGGCGAAGGTCTTGTCGTCCGGCGCGAACAGGCCCGATCGCGCGCCCGCCTCGATCGACATGTTGGCGACGGTCAGCCGCCCCTCGATCGACATGTCGCGGAACACGGAGCCGCGATACTCCATGACATAGCCGGTGCCGCCCGCCGTGCCGATCGTGCCGCAGATCGCCAGCGCCACATCCTTGGGCGTGACGCCGGGCGCCAGTTCGCCATCGACCACGACTTCCATGGTCTTCGACTGTTTCAGCAGCAAGGTCTGGGTCGCGAGCACATGCTCGACCTCCGACGTGCCGATGCCGAAGGCCAGCGCGCCCAGCGCGCCGTGCGACGACGTATGGCTGTCGCCGCACACCAAAGTCGTGCCCGGCAAAGTAAAGCCCTGTTCCGGGCCGACGACATGGACGATGCCCTGTTCCAGATCGGCGTCACCGATCAGGCGGACGCCAAATTCGGGCGCGTTGCGTTCCAGCGCGGCCAGTTGTTGCGCGCTTTCCGGATCGGCGATCGGGATGCGATGGCCATCCGCGTCGCGGCGCGGCGTGGTGGGCAGGTTATGATCCGGCACCGCCAGCGTCAGATCGGGCCGGCGCACCTTGCGGCCGGCGAGACGAAGGCCTTCGAACGCCTGCGGGCTCGTCACTTCATGGACGAGGTGACGGTCGATATAGATGAGGCAGGTGCCGTCAGGACGCCGTTCGACAACGTGCGCGTCCCAAATCTTTTCATACAGGGTGCGAGACTTTACCATAATGTCCACCCCCTAGACCCGTCGGGCGGATCGGGAAAGGGGGTGAGCGACCGATTTGACCTGTTTTTGCTTTCAACCGGGCAAGAATGTTACACTGCCCGAAAGTCTTCCACGATCCGCCCCGCCGCGCCGATCTCTGCCTCATGGCTGTCCTCGCGCCATGTTTCGGCCAACGCCTCCTCCTCCCACTGCTGCATGGCGGGATGGGCCAGCATATGATCGACCCAGACTTGTGCAGCGGGGCCAACATCCAGACCATAAGTGCGCACGCGAAAGGCCACCGGGGCGTAGAAAGCGTCGATCGCGGTGAAGACCCTGCCCGCAAGGAACGGCCCACCGAAGCGATCCAGCCCCTGCTCCCACAATTCGCGCAGCCGGGCGATATCCTTGTTGAGCGCGGGCGAGGGCATATGCGGCTCAACGCGGACGCCGACATTCATGGTGCAATCGTTGCGCAGCGTGGTGAACCCGCTGTGCATTTCGGCCGTCGCGCATTGGGCGAAGGCGCGCGCGGCTTCGTCCGCCGGCCAGACGCCGGGATGGCGATCGGCCAGATAAAGGATGATGCCGAGCGAGTCCCAGACGGTGCGGTCCCCGTCGATGAGCGCGGGCACCTGCCCGGTGGGCGAAAAGCTGCGGAAAGCGGCATAGTTGGTCGCGGCGGCGAAGGGTTCCAGCCGGTCCTCAAACGGGATTCCCAGCGCCTGCATCAGCACCCATGGGCGCAGCGACCAGCTGCTGTAGTTCCGGTTGGCGGTGATGAGCGTGTAGGACATCGGCTTTCCCCTTTCTGTAAGGCACGCGCGCCATATCGCAGGAGGAAACGGCGGGACAGCCGCAACGATCCATACAGCTCACAAGCTGAGCTTATCAGAGCGCAAAGCCCGTTTGGTTCGAGCCTGTCGAGAACAGCGCGCAAAGTTCCCGACAGGCCTGTCCTGAGCGTGTCGAAGGGCTCGAACCGAACGGGGGGTCAGTTGCAGGTCTAGCCAAGCTGTTGAACAGCCGTCAAAAGAGTGCGTCGCGGGCGGCGCCCCCTTGCCGCCCATCAATCCCATAATGGAGTCCCCTGTCGTGAACCGACGCCAATTTCTCGTCACCAGCGGTGCCACCGCCATCGCCGCCGCCACGCCCAACGCTTTTGCGCAAGCGGGCAGCGCCGATGCCCGTTTCCGCGCCATGCTGGACGATTTCTTCTACGGCCGTCTGGACGAATCCCCGGAAAGCGCGACGCGCCTTGGCCTCGACACCGGCGCGCGCGCGGCGTTGCGCAGCAAACTCTCCGACACCAGCGCAGCGGGCGCGGCCAAGGATCTGGCCCGGACCAAGGCACAGGTGAAGCAACTGGCCAGCGTCGATCGCGCCACACTCAGCCCCGCCAGCCAGCTCGACTATGACGTCGTCGCCTATCAGATGGACCGCGCGGTCGGCGGCGAACGCTTCGGCTATGGCGAAACGGCGGGCCGCTACGCCCCCTATATCCTCAGCCAATTGACCGGCAGTTATCGCGAAGTCCCCGACTTCCTCGATTCCCAGCACCGGGTGAAGGATGCGGCCGACGCCGACGCCTATCTTTCCCGCCTCGAAGCCTTCCCCGCTGCGATGGACGGCGAACTGGCCCGGCAAAAGGCGGACGCGGCCAGGGGCGTGTTCGCACCCGACTATATTCTCGACACGACGATGAAGATGCAGGCCGCACTGCGCGACCAGCCCGCCGCGCAGACCGTGCTGGTCACCAGCTTCGTCAAGAAGCTGGCCGCCGCCAACCTGCCGCCCGAACGCGCCGCGCAGGCAGAGAAGATCGTCGCCGAGCAGATCTTCCCCGCCGTCGATCGCCAGCGCGCACTGGTGGCGCAACTGCGCGCCAAGGCCAGCCATGATGCGGGTTGCTGGCGCCTGCCCGATGGCGAAGCCTTCTACGCCGCCGCCGCTGAGGCTGCGACCACGACCCGGCTCACCGGCGATGAAATTCACCAGATGGGCCTCGATCAGGTGGCCGACATCTCGGCCCGTATCGACGCGATCCTGAAGGGTCAGGGCATGAGCCAGGGCAGCGTCGGCGACCGTCTGGTCGCACTCAACAAGCGTCCCGACCAGTTGTTCCCCAACACCGATCCGGGTCGCGAGGCGCTGCTGGCGCAGCTCAACCGCCAGATCATCGCCATGCAGAAGCGCCTCCCCGAAGCGTTCAACACCGTGCCCAAGGCCCCGGTCGAGGTCCGCCGCGTGCCGGTGACGATTCAGGCAGGCGCGCCGGGCGGCTATTATCAGAATGCCTCGCTCGATGGCTCGCGGCCGGCCATCTACTTCATCAACCTGCGCGACACGTTCGACCGGCCGAAATTCGGCCTCGCGACGCTCAGTTATCATGAAGCGGTGCCGGGCCATCATTTGCAGGTGTCGGTGGCGCTGGAATCGGATTCCATCCCCATGATCCGCCGGCGCGGTTTCTACAGCGGCTATTCGGAAGGCTGGGCGCTTTATTCGGAGCAGCTGGCCGACGAAATGGGCATGTATGAAGGCGATCCGCTGGGGCAGGTCGGCTATCTCCAGTCGCTCCTCTTCCGCGCCACCCGTCTGGTGGTGGACAGCGGCATGCACGCCAAGCGCTGGAGCCGCGAAAAGGCGACCGATTACCTCATCGCCACCACCGGTATCGCCCGCGGCCGCAGCCAGGGCGAAATCGACCGCTACACCGTCTGGCCGGGTCAGGCGTGCAGCTACAAGATCGGCCATACCGTCTGGACCCAGTTGCGCGACGCGGTGAAGGCGAAGCAGGGCGACAGGTTCGACCTCAAGGCGTTCCATGAGGTGCTGACGCTGGGCGCCATGCCGCTCGATATCCTGAAGCAGACCGTGCGCCAGCGGGCGGGGATTGCCTGAGCATCAATAAAGAAGCCGTTCGTGCTGAGTAGGGACTGAGCTTGTCGAAGGCCCGTATCGAAGCATCATTCCATCCCCATCCTTCGATACGCCCCTTCGACTTCGCTCAGGGGCACTCAGGACGAACGGCGCGGAGGGGCAGGCACAAAAAAACGACCCGGCGGTGCGCCGCCGGGTCGTCCAGTTTCTTCCACCCAAAGGCGCGAAGGGAGTGTCGAAGTCCCCGCGCCCTGGCTTTTCTTGCGGCCTGCACGCCGCAAAAACGGTCGTCAGCCCCGCGAAGGCGGGAATGACCTATTCAGTTATTAAGCCGCGAACTGGTTCCCCAGCGGCCTTTAGACCGCAAACTGGTTCCCCTGCGGCCTTTAGGCCGCAAACTGGTTCATCGTGTTGTGCGCGCCGCCCGCCTTCAGCGCGGCTTCCCCGGCGAAATAATCCTTGTGATCGTCGCCGATATCGCTGCCCGACATATTCTGGTGCTTCACGCAGGCGATACCCTGACGGATTTCCTTGCGCTGCACGCCCTCGACATAGCCCAGCATGCCAGCCTCGCCGAAATATTCCTTGGCGAGGTTATCGGTGCTCAGCGCCGCCGTGTGATAGGTCGGCAGGGTGATGAGGTGATGGAAGATACCCGCCCGTGCCGCCGCATCCTTCTGGAAGGTACGGATCTTCTCATCGGCCTCGACGCCCAGTTCCGTGCCGTCATAATCCGCGCTCATCAGCTTCGCCCGGTCATAGGCGCCGACATCCTTGCCCGCTTCCGCCCATGCGTCGAAAACCTGCTGGCGGAAGTTCAGCGTCCAGTTGAAGCTGGGCGAGTTGTTGTAGACCAGCTTGGCATTGGGGATGACCTCGCGAATGCGGTCGACCATCGACGCGATCTGCTCGATATGCGGCTTTTCCGTCTCGATCCACAGCAGGTCCGCGCCATTCTGAAGGCTGGTGATGCAATCGAGCACACAGCGATCCGCACCGGTCCCTTCGCGGAACTGGAACAGGTTGCTGGGCAGGCGCTTGGGCTTCAGCAGCTTGCCGCCCCGATTGATGATGACGTCGCCATTGGCCTGCGCGATGTCGCTGATCTCCTCGCAGTCGAGGAAGCTGTTATACTGGTCACCGATATCGCCTGGCTCCTTGCTATAGGCGATCTGCTTGGTCAGCCCCGCGCCCAGCGAGTCCGTCCGCGTGACGATGACGCCATCATCGACGCCCAGCTCCAGGAAAGCGTAGCGGCAGGCGCGGACCTTCGCCAGGAAGTCCTCATGCGGCACCGTGACCTTGCCGTCCTGATGCCCGCACTGCTTTTCGTCCGAAACCTGATTTTCGATCTGGAGCGCGCAGGCGCCCGCCTCGATCATCTTCTTGGCCAGCAGATAGGTCGCCTCCGCATTGCCGAAGCCCGCGTCGATATCCGCGATGATCGGCACGACATGCGTCTCATAATTGTCGATGGCGTGGGTCAGGCGCTGGGCCTCGACCTCGTTGCCGCTCTCGCGCGCCTTGTCGAGATCGCGGAACATCATCCCCAGTTCGCGGGCATCGGCCTGCTTCAGGAAGGTATAGAGTTCCTCGATCAGCGCCGCGACGCTGGTCTTTTCGTGCATCGACTGGTCGGGCAGCGGGCCGAAATCGCTGCGCAGCGCGGCGACCATCCAGCCGGACAGATACAGATATTTTTGGCGGGTCGTGCCAAAATGCTTCTTGATCGCGATCAGCTTCTGCTGACCGATGAAGCCATGCCAGCAGCCCAGCGACTGGGTGTAGTTGGCCGGGTCGAGGTCATAGGCGGCCATGTCGCGGCGCATGATGCCCGCCGTGTATTTGGCGATATCCAGGCCGGTGTTGAAGCGGTTCTGCAACTTCATGCGCGCGACGGATTCGGCGTTGATGCCATCCCAGGTGCCGGGGTGGCTGCCGATGAGGCTCTGCGCCTGCGCAATGCTGTCCTGATAGGTCGTCATGGCCTTGTCCTTTGGATTGGGAATGAGCTGTTGCGGCCGACCTAATCGCCTCTGTTGCGGTGCGGCAGTCCTCCTGAAGTTCAGTTGTCGATCTTTACAAAAATCTGCTGTAAAGTTGTAAAGCCTGCACAGGAGCATGAGTCATGGCCAAGGATCGCCCGGTTTACATGGGGCCGCGCCTGCGGCGGTTGCGGCGCGACCTGGGCCTGACGCAGGCGGACATGGCCGCCGATCTCGACATATCCGCCTCCTATGTGGCGTTGCTGGAACGCAATCAGCGGCCGCTGACCGCCGACATGCTGCTGCGGCTGGCGCGGACGTACAAACTCGACATGGCCGAAGTGGCGGGCGACGGCGGCGCGGAACAGACGGCGCGGTTGCAGGCGGTGCTGAAAGACCCGATGTTCGCCGACATCGACCTGCCCACGCTCGCCACTGGCGACGTCGCGGTCAACTATCCCGGCATCACCGAAGCGCTGCTGCGCCTCTATACCAGCTATCGGGAGGAACATCTGGCGCTCGCCGATCGCGGCGCGTCACCCGAACCGACCGAAGATGCGGCCGATCCCGTCGCCGAATCGCGCCGCTTCCTCGCCGCCCGGCGCAACAGCTTCCCGCTACTGGACGATGCGGCGGAAAAACTGGCGACCGAAGCGGAAGCCGAAGGCGGCCTCATCGCCTGGCTCAAGGCGAAGCATAATCTGCGCGTCCGCCGTCTGCCCTCCGACGTGATGGCCGGTTCCATGCGCCGGCTCGACCGGCATCGCGACGCGGTGCTGCTGGACGATGCGCTCGACGGCGCGAGTTCGCAATTCCAGCTGGCGCTCCAGATCGCCTATCTCGACCTGCGCAAAAATTTCGACGCGATCCTGAAGGACGGCCAGTTCTCCCATGAAAGCGGCCGCCGCCTCGCCCGCCGGGCACTGGCCAGCTATGCCGCCGCCGCCATCCTGATGCCCTATACCGCCTTTGCCAAGGCGGTGGAGGCGCGCCGTTATGATGTGGAGGCGCTGGCCCGCCAGTTCGGCGCCAGTTTCGAACAGACCGCCCATCGCCTGACCACCCTGCAAAAACCGGGGCAGGAGCGCGTCCCCTTCTTCTTCCTGCGGGTCGATCCGGCCGGCAATGTCAGCAAGCGGCTCGACGGCGCGGGCTTCCCCTTCGCCCGCCATGGCGGTTCCTGCCCGCTCTGGTCGGTCCATCGCGTGTTCGAAACCCCGCGTGAGGTTGTCACCCAATGGCTGGAGCTACCCGACGGCCAGCGCTTCTTCTCGATCGCCCGCACGGTGACGGCGGGCGGCGGCGGCTGGGGCGCGCCCAAGGTGGAGCGCGCCATCGCCCTGTGCTGCGCAGCGGAACATGCCCACCGGCTGATCTACACGCAGGATGCCCCCGCGCCCGACCCCACGCTGATCGGCGTCACCTGTCGCCTCTGCCACCGCGCCCAGTGCATGGCCCGATCCGCCCCGCCGATCGGCCGCGACATGCTCCCCGACGACTACCGCCGAACCCGCGCGCCCTTCGGTTTTGCCGATGGTTAACGGCTTTTTAGGCCGGCGAGGCGAAACAGGGGCATGACCGCCGACCGTCCCCGCATCGCCGCGACGCTGATCATGCGCAACGAGGCGCGCTGCATCGCCCGCTGCCTCGACAGCGTGCGTCCCTATGTCGACGCCATGGTCGTGCTCGACACCGGATCGACCGACGACAGCGTCGCGATCGCGTGGGCGTACGGCGCGCAGGTCCATCATCTCGACTGGCCCGGCGATTTCTCGGCCGCGCGCAATCATGTGCTGGCGCTGGCCGATGCCGACTGGAACCTGATCATCGACGCCGACGAATGGATCGCGGAGGGTGGCGAGGCGCTACGCAACTGGTGCGATGGGCCGCCACGGCTGGGCGCGCTCTGCATCCGCAGCAGCTTCGACCTGCCGCAAGCGGGCAGCCCCGCCCTGCCCTCGACCCGCAGCTGGATCGCCAGACTATTGCCGCGCGGCGTGCGTTATGCCGGGCGCATCCATGAACAGCCAGTATCGGACCTGCCGGTCGAGCGGATCGCCCTGATCCTCGACCATGACGGCTATGAGGATGCACAGGCAGCGGGCAAGCGCGACCGCAACACGCCGATGCTGCTGGCGGAATTGCAGGCCGATCCCGAAAACCCCTACATCCTCTACCAATTGGGCAAGGAGGCGGAGACGGCGCGCGACTATGCCCGCGCGGCGGACTGGTACGAACAGGCGAGCGCCCGCACCCCCGATGGCGCAGCATGGACCCACGCGTTGCTGATCCGTCAGCTTCATTGCCTTGGCCAGTCTGGCGCATCGGAACAGGGCATCGCCATCGCCGGGCAGCAGATGGCCCATTGGCAGGACTCACCCGACTTTTTCTTCGTGCTCGGCAACCTCGCCATGGACCGGGCGCTGGAGGAGCCGGCGCATGCCCTGACCGAATGGCTGCCACTGGCCGCAACGGCGTGGGAACGCTGCCTGGAGATTGGCGAGCGGCCCGATCTGGACGGGTCGGTCGAGGGGCGCGGCAGCCATCTGGCTCAGCATAATCTGGACGTCATCCGCCAGCAGCTCGCGCTGCTCGGCGGGTAATCAACTCTCGATCAGATCCAGATAGGCGACCACATCATTGTCGGTCGCCAGAAACAGCCCGTCCTGCACCTCAGCCGGCTGCTGTTCAGCGACATGCAGGGCCTGGCTCAGCGGGCCATACATGATCGTCATGGCCGCCCCATCATCGCCCAGATGATAGAGGCGGACGGTCGCGCTGTCATAGGTAGTTCGCATGCTACTGCCTTATCAGATCGGCACAGCGAAGTCAGCGCCCGGACTAACGACGATCCTTGACCTTCATCGACGGCGCCAGCTGGTTCGTCCCGATCCGCACCGCATCGTCGGTGAAATTGGCGACGAAGGTGGAGCCACGCTCCAGCCCCGGCACGAATCCCGCCTTGTTCCCCTCGATCACAAGGCCCGCGCTTGAATGTTCCCGGCCCTCCGGCGCGACGGTGATGAAGGCGGACCAGTTATCCTTGTCCTTGCCCTGCACCATTTCATTGCCGGTGATGGTGCCGGTCGCGCCATTGGACAGGTCGATCATATAATTGGTCAGATGCCCGCCGCTATCGTCGAAGCTGTTGCCGCTAATCGTGACGCGGGCGGTGCGGGTCTTCAGATAATGGCCGCCATCGCCCTGGTCGAAACGGCTGTTGGTGACGGACAGGCCGGCCAGCCGGCCGATATAAATACCATGCGCGCAATCCAGATCGCGGTCGCACCGGCCCAGCTTGCGGAAGGTCGACTTGTCGATCACCACCTGTCCGCCGTCATAATCGCCGGTCAATATGCCCTCCTCGCTGTTGCGGAACAGGCTGTTGCGGACGGTCAGGTTCCCGCTTTCCAGACGAATGCCCGCACCATTGCCATCGGGCACGCGGATATTTTGAAAGATGATGCCATCGACCGTGCTGGCCCGCCCACGCAGCACCAGCGCGCCCTTCCCCTCGCACGGCACCCCGTCGAAGATCACCGTACCCGGCGTCGCGGCGCGGATGGTGACGTCGCCGCCCTGCTGCACGCCGCACTGACGATAGGTGCCGGGTGCCACCACCACCGTGCCACGCCGATCGCCGATCGCGGCCAGCGCGTCACCGATGGAGGCAAAGCCCTGCCCTGTCTCGGCGACGGTGAAAGGGGCGGCGTTGCCCTGCGCCAGCGCGGTCGAGGCGATGGCAACGGAGACGAGGAGGCTGGTAGAGATGATGCGCATGCAGGGCAGGCTATAGCGCCCGCCCCGATGGGCCAATGGCCCGGCATGATCCAATATCCGACTGCCCCATAAAGGGACGGACCGGACTTGTCAGGTTAACCGCGGACCATCACTCCCACTTGGCGGTCGCCTTCTGGGTCTTGGCGTTCCAGAAAATCTGGATCTTGCTGATCGTACACAGATCGAAATTGGTCCAATAGGCCTCATCGCCGTCGGTGAAGATGACCTTCAGGTCGTAATTGCAGATCGCATTCTTCGCCTTGAACGTGATGGGCACGGAATGGGCGTCCTCCAGCACTTCATCCTCCATCACGTCGTCGCCCCAATTTTTGGCCTTGGCGGGCGAGACATAGACTTCGGCAATATCGTAACCGGTCTTGTTGAACAGCGTGAAGTCCTGATCCCCGGCGAACGCAGGCGCAGCAAAAGAAAGGGCGCAGGCGCCCATTATGATGGCAATGAATTTCATGAATTTCCCCCCGATCCGGCAGGTTGCCGGTCCGGCGCGGAGATAATCATATTATCGGCAGCCAGAATAGATGGATTCTGTTATACTTAACCCAAATTATGGAAATCCCGCCCGCCTTGTTTTTTTAGCCGGGAAAAAGGTCCACCCGCTCGGCATCAGGCAGGATACTATCGACCAACAGCGACCGGTGGCAACCGGACGGATCGCGCTCAAAGCAGAGCAAGGCGGTGGGCGTGTGTGCCGCCATATCCTTCAACTGTTCGGCCTGCACGATCGCTTCGGGCAGGTCGAGTTGACGGGCGTAGATGGTGGCCAGCCGCGCATGCTGGTGCTTGCGCGCCGCCTCCCGCCCTTCGGCCGGCGTCCCCAGCGCCTTCAGCCCGACATAGTCGATCCCCGCCTCACGCAGGCCCGCGGCAAGGATATTCTTGGAAAAGCCCGGCCGCCGCGACAAAGGCACCGCCCGCACATCGGCCAGCAGGCGCACGCCCGCCGCTTGCAGCGCGGCGACCAACTCGGGCTGGGTCGCGCCCTCATAGCCGATCGTGAAGATTTTCATGGGCAGGAGATGGGGAGTGGAGGGCTGCGTGCCAACCATCTGGCCGCGAACGCCAGATTGCCAGAGTGCAATGGATGCTCCATCTTGCCCCCAATGGTCATGGCGTACCGCAGCGCGCTTACGCCATATATTCGACCCACTATTACAGTGCGGAGCAATTTGATGACGCACAGTTTGACCGTGCCGCAATGGCGAACCTTCTTCTTATTATGCGCTGACATTCTGGGGCCGGGCGATATTCGGCTACCCCGAAGCAAGTCGTTTTGCGCATGGACGGTTTTCACGCGGCTTGAAGAAGATTTACATTATTGGCAATCCGGCTTGCCGCACAAAAAGGAAATAGACGAAGCTTGGATCACCGATGGCGGCACTTGGGGACAGCCATTTTCATTCGATCAACTTGCCCATGTCATCATTCCAAGAAAATGGGGCTGCGAGCATCCGGATAAGAATGGAAATCCGGAAAAATGGGTGGTGCAGACGCAGGAGATAGATGCGCTGTCTGCTGCCTTGAAAACAGAAGGCATCGACCACCGCCTGACGGACCTGATCCTCGAAGTGAGATGCTTCTGAGCGCGGGCGCATGACGGAAACATAGACCGGCCTTGCCCCCCGCTAACGCAGGACGCGCACGGCATTCGCCCCCGCCCGCGCAAGAGGGGGTAAGAAGGGAGAGCGTTTTAATCCAGATTCGGCCGCAGATATCGCTCGGCCGTGTCCAGATCGATGCCGCGCCGCTGGGCATAATCTTCCAGCTGATCGCGGCCGACCCGCGCCACGCCGAAATATTCCGCCTGCGCATGACCGAAATAGAAGCCGCTGACCGCCGCCGTCGGCAACATCGCAAAGCTCTCCGTCAGGGTCGCACCAGTGGCATGATGCGCGTCCAGCATGTCGAACAGGATCGGCTTCAGACTATGTTCCGGACAGGCGGGATAGCCGGGCGCCGGGCGGATGCCGCGATACTGCTCCTTGATCAGCGCTTCATTGGTCAGCTGCTCGCCCTCGGCATAGCCCCAGAGCGCGGTGCGGACATAATGGTGCAGCCGCTCGGCAAAGGCTTCGGCCAGACGATCGGCCAGCGCCTTGAGCAAGATATCCGAATAGTCATCGATCGCATTCTTGAACCGCGCCAGATGCGGCTCGATGCCGTGGATCGACACGGCAAAGCCACCCATCCAGTCGCCATCATGGCTGATGAAGTCAGCGAGGCACATGTTCGCCCGCCCTTCCCGCTTCTGGATCTGCTGGCGCAGCATCGGCAGGGTGTAGTGCTTCTCGTCCTCGACATGGACGATGATGTCGTCGCCCTTGCGCCGGCAGGGCCACAGGCCCGCCACGCCCCGCGCGGTCAGCCATTTGTCGTTGACGATCTTGTCCAGCATCTTCTGCGCATCGGCGAACAGGCTGGTGGCGCTTTCGCCCACCACCGGATCGGTCAGGATCGCGGGATAATTGCCCGCCAGTTCCCACGCGCGGAAGAAGGGCGTCCAGTCGATATATTGGACCAGATCCTTCAAGTCCCAGTCGGGGAATTTATGCACGCCGGGCAGGCGCGGGCGCGGCGCCTTCAGACTCTCGTCGATCTCGAACCCATTGTCGCGCGCGTCGGCGATGCTGATCAGCGCGCTCTGCCCCTTGTTGGCGCGGGCGATTCGGACATGTTCATAATCATCCTTGGTCTTCTGGACGAAGTCATTCTTCTGCGTTTCGGACACCAGCGCGGTGGCCACGCCCACGGCGCGGCTGGCATCCAGCACATGGACGACCGGGCCGGTGAAGGCCGGATCAATGCGCAGCGCGGTATGCACGCGTGACGTCGTCGCTCCGCCGATCAGCAGCGGCATCACCATATTGGCGCGCTGCATTTCCTGCGCCACCGTCACCATCTCGTCCAGCGACGGGGTAATGAGGCCGGACAGGCCGATCATATCCGCGTCATTCTCGTTCGCGGCCTTGATGATGTCCTGCCAGGGGACCATCACGCCCATGTCGATGACTTCAAAGCCATTACACTGGAGCACCACGCCGACGATATTCTTACCGATGTCATGCACGTCGCCCTTCACGGTCGCCATGATGATCTTGCCCTTGCCCTTGGCGCCCGGTTCCTTCGCCGCCTCGATATAGGGTAGCAGATGGGCGACCGCCTTCTTCATGACGCGGGCGGATTTCACCACCTGCGGCAGGAACATCTTGCCGGCGCCGAACAGGTCGCCGACTACGTTCATGCCGTCCATCAGCGGCCCTTCGATCACCTCGATCGGCTTTGCCGCGGCGAGACGGCACTCTTCGGTGTCCTCCACCACATACATGTCGATGCCCTTGACCAGCGCATGTTCGAGGCGCTTGGCGACGGGCCAGCCGCGCCATTCCTGCGCGGCCTTCTCCGACGCCGCATCCTTGCCCTTGAAGGATTCGGCCAGCGTCACCAGCCGGTCGCCCGCTTCGGGATCGCTGTTCAGCAGCACATCCTCGCACGCCTTGCGCAGCGCCGGGTCGATCGCGTCATAGACGTCCAGTTGCCCGGCATTGACGATCGCCATGTCGAGGCCGGCGGGAATCGCATGGTACAGGAACACGCTGTGCATCGCCCGACGCACCGGTTCATTGCCGCGGAAGGAGAAGGAGAAGTTTGAGAGGCCGCCCGAAATATGGACATGCGGGCAGCGCTTCTTGATCTCGCGGCACGCCTCGATGAAATCGACGCCGTAGTTGTTATGCTCCTCGATCCCCGTCGCCACCGCGAAGATATTGGGGTCGAAGATGATATCCTCGGGCGGGAAGCCGATGGTCATCAGCAGCTTGTAGGCGCGCTCACAAATCTCGACTTTTCTGGCCTGTGTATCGGCTTGCCCCGTCTCGTCGAACGCCATGACGACCACCGCCGCGCCATAGGCCATGCATAAGCGCGCATGATGCAGGAAAGCCTCCTCGCCCTCCTTCATGCTGATCGAGTTCACGACCGGCTTGCCCGACACACATTTCAGCCCCGCCTCGATCACTTCCCACTTCGAAGAGTCGATCATCACCGGCACGCGGCTGATATCCGGTTCCGACGTCATCAGCTTCAGGAAGGTCGTCATCGCCTCGACCGCGTCGAGCAGGCCTTCGTCCATGTTGACGTCGACGATCTGCGCGCCATTTTCAACCTGTTCACGGGCAATATCGATGGCGGCGGCATAGTCGCCCGCCATGATCAGCTTCTTGAACTTGGCCGATCCGGTGACGTTGGTGCGTTCACCGATATTGACGAAAGTGGCGGTGGTCTTGGTGGTCATAGGATCAATTTCAATCCGTTCGGGCTGAGCTTGTCGAAGCCCAGTCCTTTTCTTCAAAGAAAGCATAGCCCTTCGACAAGCTCAGGGCGAACGGAGAAGAGGGTTTCTCTCCTCCTCATTTTCAGGCCGCGATGTGCATCGGCTCCAGCCCGGCCAGCCGGGTCACGACTTCGAGTTCCGGCACCACGCGCGGCTTATGCCCGTCCAGCGCCTTGGCCACCGCGCCGATATGCGCGGGCGTCGTGCCGCAGCAGCCGCCAACCATGTTGACCAGCCCTTCATCCACCCAGTCGCGGATCAGCTTCGCGGTGGTTTCGGGCAGTTCGTCATATTGCCCCAGTTCGTTGGGCAGGCCGGCATTGGGATAGGCCAGGATCAGCGTATCGGCATTTTTCGACAATTCGCTGAGATAGGGCCGCAGCAAATCCGCGCCAAACGCGCAATTCACCCCGATGGTCAGCGGCTTCAAATGCCGCAGCGAGTACCAGAAGGCGTTGATCGTATGCCCCGACAGGTTGCGGCCCGACATGTCGGTGATGGTGAAGCTGAGCATCAGCGGCACGGACCGGCCCGCCGCCGCTTCCGCCTCACGGGCAGCCATGCCGGCCGCCTTGGCATTGAGCGTGTCGAAACAGGTTTCGACCAGCAGGAAATCCACGCCGCCGGCGATCAGCGCCTCGCACTGTTCGCGATAGTCGGCCTTCAGCGTATCATAATCGACCTCGCGAAACGCCGGATCGTTGACGTCGGGCGAGATGGACAGCGTCTTGTTCGTCGGCCCGATCGAACCACAGACGAAGCGCGGCTTGCCGTCCTTCGCCGTCGCCTTCTCGCAGGCCGTACGCGCCAGCTTTGCAGCGGCGACATTCAGATCCCACACCAGATGCTCGCAGCCATAATCGGCCATCGCGATCTTGGTCGAGCTGAACGTGTTCGTCTCGATCATGTCGGCGCCGGCCTCCAGATAGGCCGTATGGATGCCTTCCACGATGTCCGGGCGCGTCAGGCACAGAAGGTCGTTATTGCCCTTCTGATCCTTGGCGAGGTCCAGGTCGCCGCGATAATCCGCCTCCGTCAGGCCATGTTTCTGGATCGACGTGCCATAGCCACCGTCGAAGATCAGAATCTTGTCAGCGGCCAGCGCGCGCAATTGTGCTTCGGCGTTCATGCCGCTTTCTCCGATTGGGCGACCGATGCCTTTGCCCGAAGCCCGAGCAGATGGCAGATCGCAAAGCTGAGTTCCGCCCGGTTGAGCGTATAGAAATGGAAATCGCGCACGCCGCCTTCATACAGCTTGCGGCACAATTCGGCGGCGATCGTCGCCGACACCAGCTGGCGCGACGCGGGATGCTCATCCAGCCCTTCGAACAGGCGCGCCATCCACAACGGCACATCGGTATTGCACATGGCGGCCATACGCTGCGTCGCGGCGAAATTGCTGACCGGCATGATGCCGGGCACGATATCCGCCGTGATGCCCGCCGCGCCGACCTTGTCCATGAATCGGAAATAGGCGTCGGGCGAAAAGAAGAATTGGGTGATCGCGCGGGTCGCCCCGGCGTCCAGCTTGCGCTTGAGGTTATCGAGGTCGCTCTGCGCGCTCGCCGCCTCCGGGTGGACTTCGGGATAGGCCGACACGCTGATCTCAAACGGATGGCGCTTCATCAGCCCTTCGACCAGATCAGCCGCGCCGGCATAACCGTCCGGATGCGGTTCGAACGTGCCGCCCACTTCCGGCGGATCGCCCCGCAGCGCGACGATATGACGCACGCCCGCCTCCCAATAGGCATCGGCAATCTCGCCAATCTCTTGCCTGCTGGCGGCCACGCAGGTCAGGTGCGCGGCGGCGGACAGCGACGTTTCCTTCGCGATGCGGGCGACCGTATTATGGGTACGCTCGCGCGTGGAACCACCCGCGCCATAAGTGACGGACACGAATTTCGGCGCCAGCGGGGCCAAAGTCTCGATCGCCGACCACAGCTGCGCTTCCATCTTCTCCGTCTTGGGCGGGAAAAATTCGAAGCTGACACGGGCGTCGCCGGCCAGATCCGCATAGAGCGGGGCGGCTGGATCGTGGAGGGTCATGCGGAAATCCGTCCTTCATGTCGCTGGATCGCGGCGCCTTGCCGCCGTCCCAGCCATAATTGCACCGTCAATTCCTGGCCGGGCAGCGTGTCCACCCGTTCCAGCGCCAGCCCCGCCTGCGCGAACCAGCCGTCCATCTGTTCATCGGAAAAGCCCAGCCGCGCATGCTGGTCGCGCAGGCGCAGCTCTTCCCGTTCATGCGCGGCGAAATCGACGATCAGTACCCGGCCGTTCGCCGCCGTCACCCGCGTCGCTTCCGCGATCACCATCTCGGGCGCCTGCGCATAGTGCAGCACCTGATGCAGCACCACCGTATCGGCGCTGCCCGGCTCCAGCGGCAGGTCCAGGAAATCGCCCAGCAACAGCGCATATTTGTCACCGGCATCCTGTGGCAGCTTGGCGCGGGCCAGGCGCAACATGTCCGGGCTGCGGTCCAGCGCCGTGACCTGATCCGCGCCGTCGCCGAACAATTCGATCATCCGCCCCGTGCCGGTGCCGATGTCCAGCAGATGGCCGATCGGTTCCTGCCCCAGCAGCGCGACCATGGCCGTCTCCACCTCCGCTTCGGCGACATGGAGCGACCGGATCGCGTCCCATTCCTCGGCATGTTCGGCAAAATAGCTTTCCGCCGCCCGCGCCCGGTCGGCGCGCACGGCGGCAAGCCGCGCCAGATCCGCTGCCTGCCACAAGGCTTCGCTGTCGGATGGTTCCAGGTGATCGAACAAGGCCACGAACGGCACGACCGAGCGATCCTTGCCCAACCGCAGAAACACCCAATTGCCTTCCTTGCGCCGCTCGACCAGCCCGGCTTCGGCCAATATGCGGACATGGCGCGACACGCGCGGCTGGCTTTGCCCGACGACCTGCGCAATCTCCCCCACGGCCAGCTCCATCGCCCGCAACAGGTGAATGATGCGCAGCCGCGTCGGGTCACCAAGTGCCCGGAATATATCGAGTGCGGCGTGCATGACCATTCCATATAAAGAAATCTTTATATACGTCAATGCCAGTGAATTTTCCGTGCATTTTTCATCCATAAAGCGATGAAATGGCGGGTATCCTACGTTTCAGACCCATGAATGGGATTGCCTTGCGCATTCCAAGGCAGTACGAATCGGCCCGCAGGCGCAATGGGGGGTGAGCTTTTCTCCGAGAGTGGTCTGCATTTTTATTTTTCTCAGAGAGGGGTTTAAACCCATGACCAAGTCGATTGCTCTTTCGCTCGTTCTCGCCGCTTCGCTCGGCCTGGCCGCTTGCTCGGGCGGTGCTGAAAACGCTGCCAACAACGCCGCCAACTCGGCCGAGAACGCCTCGAACGCTGCCGACAACGCCATGAACGCCGCGCTGAACGCTGCCGACAACGCTGCGAACGCGGCTTCGAACGCGACCAACAACGCTTCGAACGCGATGTAATTCAGTCCCGTTCGGGTCTGGAATTTAGGAAAGGGTCGCACCGACAACGGGGCGGCCCTTTTTCTTTTGGAGCATATCATGGTCCGTCCTCTCCTCCCCCTCGCCGCCCTTCTCATGCTGGCCGCCTGCGGATCGGGATCGCAGGATGGCGTCGGCGGCGTCAGTGCCGGCGAAGCCCAGGCGCTGAATGACGCCGCCGCGCAACTGGACGCGCGCACCGGCGCCGCCCAAAGCGCCGATCCCGGCCTCAACCCCGCTGCCATCACCGCTGCCGGCGCCGACCGCAAACGCGTCGCGCCGCAGCCCGCGCCAAAGCCCTGACGCGAAAAGGGCCGCCCCATCGGGACGACCCTCCTCATCATTCAGCCTTCAATAAGGCCTTAGCAGTTGCGGTCGATCGCCCGGCCGGCCAGCGCACCCACGCCCGCGCCGATGATGGCGCCCGTGGTGCCGTCGCCGCGACGGCCATAGCGGCCCGAACCCTTGCCGACTTCGTTACCGAGCAGGCCACCGGCAATCGCGCCGATGATGGTGCCGCCCGTGCCATTGTCCCGGCAGCGATAGCCGCCGCGATACCCGCCACGATAGCTGTTGCGATAATAGCCGTCGCCGCGATAGCCGCGATAGCCGTCGTTGCGGTAACCGCGATAGCCGCGATCACCGCGCCAGCCACGATCACCGCGATAGCCACGGTCGTATCCGCCGCGATAATAGTCGCCACGGTCATAGCCACCGCGATAATAATGGTCGCGCGCCGCAGCCGGGGTCGCCGTCATGGCAAAGGAAGCGGCGCCCATGGCCAGAGCGGCTCCCAGATTTACAAGAAACTTCATCTTCATGGCGCTTCTCCTCATATGCCATCCTCTTGGGCGGCCGTTGAAAAGAACGGGATTGCCCTTCGATTGATATCCTTATGACCGATTCGCCTTGAGCCGAGCCTGAATGGGGGTGTCAGCCGCCGTTCACCTGCAAACGGCCCGTCACAGCTGTGCTGCGTCCTGCCGGATTATGCCCTATGGCAGGCGCGATGCAGCGAATCCTGATCGTCCTCCTCCTTGCCATCCTGCTGCTGCCGGCCCCGCATATGGGAAAGCCGGAAGTGGTGCGCCCCGGCACCCTGCTGGTCACCGCCCGCCCCCTGCCGCTCAGCAGCATCGACCCCGGCCTCAGCCATGTCGGCGCTCTCACCTATCTGGGCGGCTGGCAGCTGGAGAGCGCCAATCCCGGCTTTGGCGGTATTTCCGCGCTGCTGGTGTCGCCGGCGGGTGATATATTGGGCCTCAGCGATTCCGGCATATTGATGGGATTCCGCGTCGCGCCCGGCGCTGGCGAGGGCCATCCCTTCATCGCCCCGCTGCCGATCCGCCCGCAGGACCGCCATCGCCCATGGTGGGCATGGGATTCGGAAAGCCTGACCCATGATCCGGCGACCGGCCGCTATTGGGTGGGGTTCGAGTTGCAACAGGCCATCTGCCGCTACAGCCCCGGCTTTGCCCGCGTGGAAGCGTGCCGCACCTGGCCGGAGATCATGGCATGGCCCAAGACCGGGTCGATCGAATCCCTCGCCCGCCTGCCCGATGGCCGCTTTCTGGCGATCGGCGAAATGGGGATGACCGCGGACGGACGGCACGACAGCCTGCTCTTCGCCGGCGACCCGGCTGAAAAGGATACGCCCAGCCCCATCCACCTGCGCTACACCGCGCCGCGCGGCTATCGCCCGACCGACGCGGTGGCGCTGGACGCCCGACACCTTCTGGTGCTCAACCGCCGCCTGACCGTGGAGCAACTCTTCACCGGCGTGATCGCCATCGTCGACCTGCCCGAAAGACTGGAGCCGGGCACAGAACTCAAGGCCCGCACCCTCGCCCGGCTGGCCCCGCCCTTGCTGGCCGACAATTATGAGGGGCTGGCGGTGTCCCACGAAAATGGCCGCCCGGTCATCTGGATCATATCCGACGACAATCACGAATTCTTTCAGCGCACATTGCTGCTGAAATTCGGGATGGATTGAACGACCAGATTATTCCCCCTCCCGCTGGCGGGAGGGGGCTAAGGGGGTGGGCTGAACATCGCTACGGCCCACCCCGCTGCGACTAGAGCGCTGCGCGCGCAGGTCTCGCCACCCCTACCGCAAGCGGGAGGGGTGAAATATCATGCACCACCAAATTCAAACGCAAAAAAGCGGCCCGGTGAGGGGCCGCTCCTTATGCCGAAACGAATCGGTCAGAAATCAGGCTGCGACGGCAGCCTTCTTCTTGACGATGTCGCGCTTCAGGCGACGAGCCTTCAACGACAGCTTGTCGTCGTTGGTCTTGACCAGCCAGTTGTCCAGGCCGCCATTATGTTCGACCGAACGCAGACCATGGGTCGACACGCGCAGCTTCACGGTGGTTTCCAGCGTCTCGGAGATCAGCGACACGTTCTGCAGGTTCGGCAGGAACACGCGCTTGGTCTTGTTATTGGCGTGGGAAACATTGTGACCCACCTGGCGACCCTTACCGGTCAGCTCGCAAATGCGCGACATAGTCAATCAACCTTTGAAATTCGGGTTCGTTCGGAAAGCCGCGCCGATAACGGGATTCGTCGTCCCCGTCAAGCCGCAGCAAGGCAGGATCGCAACCCTCTGCGACCCCACGCGTTGAAAGGGCAACTAACCCAGAGGAGGGACAAATGCGAGTCATTGGTGGATTATTGGTCATCATTTTGCTGGTTCTGGCCGGCGGCATCGCCACCGGCTTCATCGACCTGCAAAAAACACAGGATGGCCGCCTGCCCGAAGTCGCGGTCAAGGAAGGCGCGCTGCCCAAATATGAAGCGAACGTCGCCAAGGTGCAGGTCGGCACCCGCAAGGAAACGGTCGACGTTCCCACGGTGGACGTGAAGAAGCCCTAAATTACTTTGATTGAGGCACCGCGCCGGCCCGCTCCCCCACCAGGCCTCCTACCTGATACTTTCATAGGGTATCCGGGCAGGGCAACGGACCGGTGCAATGCCTACTTGCTCCGATCCTTCCGCTCGGGCTGACAATCCTGTAACGGGCGGGGCTGATGGCTCCGCCCTTTCCCCTGCCCGCGCCCATGCGCCATGCCCTCGACCTTGCCCGCGCGGCCGAGGCGGCGGGCGAAGTGCCGATCGGCGCCGTCGTGACGAAGGATGGCGCCATCATCGGCGAGGGCGAGAATCGCAACCGCCGCGACAATGACCCCACCGCCCATGCCGAAATCGTCGCGATGCGCGCCGCCGCCGCGCATCTGGGCGACTATCGCCTGACCGGCTGCGACCTGTGGGTCACGCTGGAGCCCTGCCCGATGTGCACAGGCGCCATATCGCACGCCCGCATCGCCCGGCTTTATTATGCGGTGGGCGATCCCAAAGGCGGCGCAATCGAACAGGGGCCGCGCCTCTTCGCCCAGCCGCAATGCCTGCACCGCCCCGAAGTCTATGGCGGCCTCGCCGAAGCCGAAGCCTCAGCGCTGCTCCGCGACTTTTTCGCCGCCCGACGCTGAGTAATTGATCCGGTAAAGCTGGTACGGCAACGTCATGCCCGTCTTCAGCGTCACCGGCACCAGCCAGTTCGGAATCGCCCCCCGCATCAGCCCGGCATAGAAACCGCGCGGGCTGCGCGATTGGTAGATCGTCCCTTCCGGGAAGTTCGGGCAGACCAGCAGATAGGTGGCATGATGCTTCGCCGCGATCGTACGGAAGCCATCCGCCGGCCCGTCATAGGCATGGTGCATGTCCAGGATCGTCGCGCCGTTGCGATGATAGGGACCGGCGATAGCGCTATGATGCGTCGTCGCGATCAGGCGCGGCCCCAGATCGACCATGGTGAAGATGGTCGCGGGCGGCAACTGATCCAGCACCTCCAGCGCGGGCAGCGTGCGGCATCGCCCGTTCGCCTTCTTGATCGCGTCGGTGCGCGCGATCGCCGATGGGCGCCAGGGCCTGGGCTTCGTCCCCGTCGCCTCCTGATACAGCTTCACCAGTTGCGGATAGAGCGGATAGGCGCAGGCGATCGCCGCCAGCAGCGCCACGCCCACCCCGGCCGCGATCCGTACCCGGCGCGTCCCCGTCAGGACCGCCGCGACCAGCCGGTGCGCGGCCCAGGCGGCAGGCGGAATCGCCAGCAACTGCGCCGCCGGCCCGGCCCGCAACTGCCAGAAGAGCAGCGCGGTGGAAAAGAGCATCATCGCGCCGACCGTCGCCCAGGCCCAGAGCCGCTCGCTGTCCCGCCGCGCATCCCACAGCGCCCAGAGCAGACCGACCAGCCCCGCCGCCGGCACCGCCAGCAGCGGCACGACCATGGATTGCGCCTGCGCCGTGATCGGCTTGGCCTCCCGGATATTGGCGAGCCACAGCCGCTGCAACTCCGGCGAAATCTGATAGGGGGTCAGGCATTGCGGCCAGTTCAGATAGAAAAACGCCGCAACCGCGCCGCCCACGACAGCGCCCGCCGCCAATCGCACCGGCCATGTCCGCAGCGGCGCGATCGACAGGATCACCATGCCCGCGCCCGCCGCGCCGAACACCGCCACCCAGATGGGCGATATCGCGTCGCACACCATTTCGCGATTGGCGTAACTGGCAAACAGCACATAACAGAGCGACGTCGCCCCCGCGAGGCTCAGCCCATAGGGCAGCATCCGCCGCTCCGCCCCCGGCCGGAAGACCCAACGCAGCGCGATCAACCCGCCGCCCGCCGCCAGATAGACGATCATCTCCATGCCGATGGCGATCGACAGCGCGCTGCTGATCCCCGCCATCACCCCGCCGCGCAGGCGATTACCGTCGATCACGCCGGCCAGCATCGTCACCGCCAGCGCCAGTTGCCAGCCATGATGGTCGATCCGCATCGGCGCATACATGCCCAGCCCCATCTGCGCGGCCAGCGGCGCCAGCACCGCCAGCACCCAGCCGTTCGGCCCGGCCAGCCGCCGCCCGATAAAGCCCAGGCTCAGCATCAGCAGCAACAACGGCAGCAACGGCGCGATGGCGCAGGCCAGCCGGTCGGCCAGCCCCTGATCGACGAAGGCGCGAAAGAAGAGGATCAAACCCGCGATCGGAATGTCGACCAGCCGCGACCAGTGGATATTCGCCCCGCCCGGCGGATCGAGCCGATATTGGCGCAGGTCATACCAGCCCTGCCCCGCCAGCCAGTCCTTCACCTGCACATAGCGGATATTATCGTCCGTATCGCTCAGCACCAGCCAGTGAACGGCGGGCCAGCGCGTCGCGACCATGACGATGGCGATGACGATCCAGATCAGGAAGGTCAGCCATTTCCAGTGCCGCTGCGCATAAGCGGTCAGGATCGGCGCCCAATGGCGCGCGCGGGCGCACAGGATATCGCGGCTAGGCAAGGTCATGGCTGTCGATTAGACGCTCCGCATCAAAGCGCAACGGGGCCGGCCATGAAATATCTGTCACGACTTTATGCAGAACATGGCGCGCTCTTCTGGCAGATCGTCCGCTATGGCGTGACCGGCCTGTTCGTCACCGCCTGTCAGGCCGCGATCTACTGGAGCCTCGCGGCGCTCGCCGGCTTCCATCCGCAGGCCGCCAATTTCATCGGCTATCTCGCCGCCGTCGCGATCGGCTATGTCAGCCACAGCCTCTTCACCTTCCGCGGCCATGGCGGCGACACCAGCCACGCCGCGCGCGGCGCGAAATTCGTCATCGTCTCGCTGATCAGCTACGCCCTCAACGCGCTCTGGGTGTTCCTGTGCGTCACCCATATGGGCTGGCCCGAATGGTCCCCCATCCCCGCCATGCTCTTCGTGACGCCGGCAGTGATGTTCGGACTGAACCGGCAGTGGGTGTTTAGGTGATGACTTCCAACGACCAATGACGGACTTATCGTGCTCCTTCCCACTTACCCAATAGCCGTCACCCCAGCGAAGGCTGGGGTCTCAGGCGACAATAGAAGGAGGCTGGCCGTCTTGCGCTATCCGTCAACGCAGCGTGCGCCTGCCTGAGATCCCAGCCTTCGCTGGGATGACGGTTGAAGATCAAATGAAGGGACAAGTCCGCTACCGACCAGAAATTGCCGTTCAGCCTCTTTCGATGAAACCCTAAAAGCTGCCATACCTCGTTTTGGGTCATGGGAGTGACAGCCGTGGTGATTGTAGCGTCGTTGGTTTGGATACTGAATATAGCGTTTGGATTTTGGCGGGGATTTCACGATCTTTTGGATGGCAAACGTGGGCAGGCAGCCATCGGCATAATATGCGTGATGGGGGTGAATACGGTGTTGGGCTGGATGATCTACATGGCTGTCTCAACCAGCCATGATTTTTGAGCCTATCAGCTACCGACCATTTCTGGACTTTTACGGACGGAAATAGCTTCGCCAAAACCGGTCGTTGCAACTATGATTGCATTCAAGCAATCGCTCGAGGCTGTGTCATGACCGCTCTTATATTGGTTCCGCCACTTACGATTGTTGGCCTTAGCTACCTCCTCAGCGCAATTTTTGACGAACGCTTTCCTTTGCGATGGTGGCTGCTTCGACTTGGGCTTCTACCAATTATCTTTTTCGCGTTTGCGGTCTATGTTTCATCATTCCCGACACCGATCCCAGATAATTATGATCCAAATATTCATGGCAATCCGGGACGGGCAGATTTCGCGGCAATATTGGCATGGGGGCTTTTAGCTCCGGTAACTTATCTAATCATCGCGCTACCCACATCGACAGGCTACGCAATTTGGCGTCGGCTTCGAGACAAGCGGCAATCACACTGAGGCGTCTGATTTCAAACTATGGTGTTCCGGACCGGACAGTCCCCTAACCACCCAAAGCCCCCCCCTCAAATCGCCATCGCCACCTGCGGCAGCGCCCTGAGCCGCCCCATATCCCGCACCGGCGGCGCGCCGAAGAGGCGGCGATATTCGCGGCTGAATTGCGACGGGCTGTCATAGCCCACGCGAAACCCCGCCTCCGCCGCGTCCAGCCGGTCCGCCAGCATCAGCGTGCGCGCCGCCTGCAACCGCAACTGCTTCTGATATTGCAGCGGCGTCATCGCGGTCGCGCGGCGGAAATGCTCGTGGAAACTCGACACGCTCATCCCCGCCAGATCGGCCAGCCCCGGCCCATTATACGGCTCGCGGAAATGCGCCTTGAGCCAGCCGATCGCCCGCGCAATCTGCCCCGTCCGGCTCTCCCCCGCCGCGATCGCGCGCACGATGCCGCCGCTCGGCCCGGTCATCAGCCGCACCAGCAATTCCCGCTCGATGATCGGCGCCAGCAGCGGCGCGCCCGCCGGATCGCCCAGCAAAGCCGTCAGCCGGCTCGCCGCATCCAGCAATTCCGGCGTGATCGGATGCAGCGACAATGCGCTCCCCTCCGCCACCGGCGCGGCGGGCGGCAGTGAAATGGCGATATCGGACAGCAGCACCGGATCGAGATAGAGGCAGAAGCAGAGATAGGGCGCATCGTCGCTCGCCTGCGTCACCATGCCGGTGATCGGCAGGTCGAGCGAGGTGACCAGATAGCTGGCCGGCCCATAGGCCACCACGCTATCGCCCAGCATCACCCGCTTGGCCCCCTGCGCGATGATGCAGAGCGCGGGCCGCTGGAGCATATGCACCGGCTCGTCCGCATGGCTCCAGCGCACCAGCGTCAGGCGCGGGATGGCCGTATCGACGATCCCGTCGCCATCGGCATATCGGGCAATCTGCTGACCAAGGGCATCATGCGACATCTGGCTTTCTCCTTACCACCGATCTTATCCGTCATGCCTTCACCCGAACAGCCCGCCCATTCCACATCTGGAAAATCGTGCAATCATCGCGCAAGCCCATTCTACCGCCCCACCCTCATGATGGCGCATCCATAAGCCATCGGATCGACCGTCGATCCGCCCAATCTGGGAGACAGGACATGGCAATCGACACCAAAATCATCGCGATCACCGGCGCCAGCAGCGGCATTGGAGAAGGCACGGCGCGGCTGCTGGCGGCGCGCGGCGCGAAGCTGATGCTGGGCGCGCGGCGCACCGACCGGCTGGCCAGCCTTGCCGACGAACTCAACGCGGCCGGCGGCACGGTCGCCTTCCGCGCACTGGACGTCACCGACCGCGCCGATGTCGAGGCCTTCATCGCCGCGACGGAGGCCGAATTTGGCCGCATCGACGTGCTCGTCAACAATGCCGGCCTCATGCCGCTCTCGCGCTTCGACAGCCTGAAGGTGGATGAATGGGACCGGATGATCGACGTCAATATTCGCGGCGTCCTGCACGGCATTGCCGCCGCCCTGCCCCGGTTCAAGGCGCAGCGCAGCGGCCATTTCGTCAATATCTCATCGATCGGTGGCTATCGCGTCTGGCCGACCTGCGGCGTCTACAGCGCCACCAAATATGCGGTCCGCGCCATTTCCGATGGGCTGCGCATGGAACATGACGATATCCGCGTGACCGTGGTGTCGCCGGGCGTGGTGGAATCCGAACTGGCCGGCACCATCACCGAAGCGGGCGCCGCCGCCGCGATGCAGGATTTCCGTGCCATCGCCCTCACCCCGGACGCGATCGCCCGCGCCATCGCCTATGCGGTGGAACAGCCCGCCGATGTCGATGTCAACGAACTGATCGTGCGCCCGGTGCGGACGATGGATTGAGCGCATAGGCAAATGGGCCGCCTGACAATGAGGCGGCCCATTTACATGACACCCACTTTCGTTCGCCCTGAGCCTGTCGAAGCCTGTCCTGAGCGACTGCTGCAAGCAGTCAGTCGAAGGGGGCGGTTCAGATCAATGCACGAACCGCGCCACCACATCGCGGTACGACCGGCTGACCTTCACCTGCGCGCCGCTTTCCAGCACCAGGAAACATTCGCCATTGGTGTGGGGCTTCACCTGCCGCACCTGGCTCAGATTCACGATGGTCGAGCGATGCACGCGCTGGAAATTGCGCGGGTCCAGCCGCTTTTCCAGATCCTTCATCGTCTCGCGCAGGATCAGCGAATTGTCGGCGGTATAGATGCACATATAGTCGCCCGCCGCGTCGATCCGCTCGATCGAATCCACGTCGACGCGGAAAATCTGGCCGCGATCCTTGATGTTGATCAGCTTTTCGAACCGGCTGGATGCGGGCGAATCATCGTCGGTCACGAAATCGCTCATCGCCTGCGGCGCGACTTCGGCCAGTACCTCGCGCAGCTTTTCGACTTCCTGCACCTGCCGCTTTTCGTTCAGCCGCTGGCGCACGCGGTCCAGCGCGTCGGCCAGACGGCCTTCGTCCACCGGCTTCATGAGGTAATCGACCGCCTGCGCCTCGAACGCGCGGATCGCATGGTCGCTATAGGCGGTGCAGAAGATGACGAGGGGCGGCTCCACCTCCATCAGGCCCTGCACGACGGAAAAGCCGTCGAAGCCGGGCATCTGAATGTCGAGGAACACAAGGTCGGGTTTATGCGTCTTGATCGCGCGGATGGCTTCGCGGCCGTTGTTGCAGGTTTCGATAATTTCGACATCCTCATGCGCTTGCAGACGCAGCTGGAGCCCTTGAATGGCCAGGCTTTCGTCATCGACGAGGATTGTTCTGATGGTCATGCGGCCACTTTCGATGTTTCATCCATGTTAAGCGGAAATTCGATGATGACCGAAAATCCGCCCGGCGTGGAACGCGTTTCGAAGCTCTGTCGTTCCCCGAAGGCCTGAATTAATCGGTCCCGGATGTTCGGCAGGCCCACGCCCGTCCCCTCGCTCATGGGAATGTGCGGCTTCATTCCGCCTTCGTTCAATCCCGGCCCGCTGTCCGATACGACGATCCGGACGTTATCCCCGGCAGGCTGCGCCGTAACCGCGATTTCGGCCCCCTCCTCCTTGGGCGTCACCGCATATTTGATCGCATTTTCGACCAGCGGCTGGAGCAGGAGCGACGGCAGCCGCGCCTGCGCCACCGCCGGGTCGATGGTGAAGACCGGGCGCAGCCGATCCTCGAACCGCATCTTCTCTATCTCCAGATAAAGTTTCAGCGTCTCGATTTCCTGCTCGATCGTCACCTGCGCGGTCGGCTCGTTGATCAGCGTATAGCGCAGGAAGGAGGAGAGCCGCGACAGCATCGCATTGGCCCGGTCGGTCTGCTTAAGCAGCACCAGCGTGGAAATGCTGTTGAGCGTATTGAACAGGAAATGCGGGTTCAGCTGATACCGCAGCATCGCCAGCTGCGCGTTCGCCGCCTGATTCTCCAGCCGCAGCAGCTGATCCGCCTGCTCCTCCACCGTCAAGTAAAAATTGATCGCATAATAAAGCGACGACCATGCCCCCAGCAGCGTCATCGACAGATAGAAGGCGCCCAGAAACAGTTGCAGCCCCGCCGTCTCGCTTGCCCGGTTCTGCGTCGAAAACACCCAGGCGTCGATGAACGCGACCAGCGCCGCAGCGGCCACCACCGTCACGATCGACACGCCCCAGGTAATGATCGGCCGCTTCTTGACCAGAAAGCGGAACATCACCGCGATCAGCAGCGTCACCGAATAACCGCTGACGGTGGAAATCAGCACCGGCACCAGGCTGGAGAGCGGCTGGCCATTGGCGATGGTGGACGATCCGCGCAGCAGGAAGGCCCCGGCCCATCCCAGCGACTGGAGATTCCAGAAGGCGCGATTCTTGTCAGCGAAGAAGGGCTGCGGCTTGATGCGGGGAACGGTGACGGACATTGCGTCCAGACTTAGAGTGATTTCGAGTGAAATGGAACATTTCACGGCTCGGAAATCACGGCAGACAAAAACTGGACCACGATTTCGATTCAATCAAAATCCAACGAGGTCCACACCATTTATGCCGACGGTCAAAGATGCTTGTTCCGGGCTGCCGCTATATCCCTCTCCGCTGCGGGGGAGAGGGCTGCGCAGACTTGGCAGCTTGCTGCCTAGTCGCAGCTGGGTGAGTGGGATGCGACGTCACAAGCCAAGCGCAACCACTGCGCCAGGTTTCCTCATCCAAATCCGCATCAAGCCGCCGCGGCCGGCTCTTCCGTCATCGGCGTCACCTCGTCGGTGCACAGCCAGACCAGATCGGCCAGTTCCAGCGTGCGCCCGTCATGCGCCAATATGCCGATCGGCCGGATCGGCTGGCCATCGCGCTTGTCGGCCAGCACCTGACAGGCGGGGGTGCCGCAGCCCCATTTCTCGCCCCACTGGCGCAGCGCGATCATGGCCGGCGCCAGCCCCTGCCCCTTTTCGGTCAGCCGATATTCGACCTTGCGCCGGTCGCATTGCATAGGCTGGCGCACCAAAATGCCGTTCTCGACCAGCCGCGACAGGCGGTTGGCCAATATGTTGCGGGCGATACCCAGCGTGGACTGAAACTCCTCGAAATGGCGGATGCCCGACAGCGCGCCGCGCAGGATGAGGAACGACCAGCGTTCGCCCATCATCTCCAGCGCGCTGGGCAACGCGCATTGTTCCAGATCCTGAGCAAGGTTATGTTTCATGACCGTCACGCATAGCGCAAAGCAACAGGCGTTGCAAAATCGCAGCCTTATTCATGCCAAATGGGATTTTTTTGTTGCACCGCAAGCCCGTTCTCACACAATCGGGCAACGATGCTGCGTCAATATGAACTTGTCGAACGGGTAAAGCGCTACGATCCGGATGCGGACGAAGCGATGATCAACCGCGCCTACGTCTTTTCGGTCCAGAAACATGGCTCGCAAAAACGTGCCAGCGGCGACCCCTATTTCAGCCACCCGATCGAGGTGGCGGGCATCCTGACCGACTTCAACCTGGACGACCAGACGATCGTGACCGCGCTGCTGCACGACACGATCGAAGATACGCTCGTCACCTATGAGGAGATCGAAAGCGCGTTCGGCAAGGATGTCGCGCGCATGGTCGACGGCGTGACGAAGCTGTCCAAGATCGAAGCCATGTCCGAAAATGAGCGGGCGGCGGAAAATCTCCGCAAATTCCTGCTCGCCATGTCGGACGACATCCGCGTGCTGCTGGTGAAGCTGGCCGACCGGCTGCACAATATGCGCACGCTGCACTTCATCAAGAATCCCGACAAGCGCCGCCGCATCGCCAAGGAGACGATGGATATCTATGCCCCGCTTGCCGAACGCATCGGCATGTATGATTTCATGCGGGAAATGCAGTTGCTCTCCTTCCGCGAGATCGAGCCGGAAGCCTATGCCAGCATCACCAAGCGGCTGGAGCAGCTGAAGGAAGGCGGCCATGACAAGGTCGACCGGATCGGCGCCGAACTGCAATTGCTGCTGGCGGGCAAGGGCATGTCGGTCAGCGTCTCCGGCCGCGAAAAACACCCCTATTCCATCTTCAGGAAGATGCAGGAACGCCACATCAGCTTCGAGCAGCTGACCGACGTCATGGCCTTCCGCGTCATCACCGACAGCCATGAGGATTGCTACCGCGCGCTCGGCATCATCCACCAGACCTTCAAGATGGTGCCCGGCCGGTTCAAGGATTATATCTCCACGCCCAAGCGCAACGGCTATCAGTCGCTGCACACCACGGTCATCCATCAGGACAATGCCCGGATCGAAGTGCAGATTCGCAGCCGCGACATGCATAATGACGCGGAACTCGGCCTCGCCGCGCACTGGGCCTATAAGCAGAAGGGGGACGCCACCGACCATCATGCCGCCTGGCTGCGCGACCTCGTCGAAATCCTGGAACAGAGCCAGGATGCCGACGAACTGCTCGAACATACCCGCATGGCCATGTATCAGGACCGCATCTTCGCCTTCTCGCCCAAGGGCGAACTGCATCAGATGCCCAAGGGGTCGACCCCGGTCGACTTCGCCTATGCCGTCCACACATCGCTCGGCAACCAGACGGTGGGGGCCAAGGTCAATGGCCGCGTCGTGCCGCTGCGCACCAATCTTGAAAATGGCGATCAGGTCGAAATCCTGAAATCCGAAGGGCAGGAACCGCAACCGGGCTGGCTGACCTTCGCCATCACCGGCAAGGCCCGCGCCGCCATCCGCCGCTATATCCGCCAGAAACAGCGGGGCGAGGAAATCAAGCTGGGCGAGAAACTCTATGAGGAAATCGTCAGCCGCTTCTCCCCCGACCTTGCCAAGGAGCTGGGCGACAAGGCCGTGACCGCCGCCCTCAAGCGCCTGAAGCTGGAGGATCGCGCCGCGCTGATGGTGGCGATCGCCACCCATCGCCTGCTCGACAGCGAAGTGATGGAGGCGCTGATCCCCGGCTCCACCTCGCATGAGGGCATGGAAGAAGCCCATCCGCGCCAGCATGAGCCGGTGTCCATTCGCGGCCTGACGCCCGGCATCGCCTATAATCTGGGCGATTGCTGCCATCCCGTGCCCGGCGACCGCATCGTCGGCGTCCGCCGCACCGGCGAACCGATCGAGGTCCACACCATCGACTGCCGATCGCTGGAGGTGGAGCAGGACGACGACTGGGTCGACCTTAGCTGGGACAGCAAGTCGAAGGGCGGCACCGCCCGCCTCTCCGTCATCGTCAAGAACCAGCCGGGCGCCCTCGCCGCCGTCGCCAATGTCTTCGGCGCAACCAAGGCGAACATCCTCAACCTGCAACTGGTCAACCGCGAAGGCCCCTTCCACACCGACATCATCGATCTGGAAGTCGCCGACGCGCAGCATCTCAACCGCATCCTGTCGGCGTTGCGCGCGATCGACGTGGTGGTGCAGGCCGACCGGGTCTGAGGCGCGCTTTGAAAATGCCCGTTCGGGCATTTTCAAAGCGAGATGATAGGAGATGTCCCACCTCCGTTCGTCCTGAGTAGCCGCTGAGCGAAGTCGAAGTGGCGTATCGAAGTACGGCTGTTCAATGCCTTCGATACAGGCATCCCAGGCGCTCGGTCCCTGTTCAGCACGAACGCTTCTATCCTACCCGTGCTAAAGCTACGCAGGCATCATCCATAAAAAAGGGGCGGAGAATATCCGCCCCTTCCTTTAATCCTGATGCCCGGACCCGATCACATCGTGATCTTGGCTCCCGCATACATATAACGGCCGACATAGCTGATCGGATAGTTGCTCGACGCGATCGAGGGCTGCTGGTCGAACAGGTTGTTCGCACCGACATAGAAGCGGAACCGCTCGTCCACATCATAGGCGACATAAATGTCGTGCTGCCACTTTTCCTTGTAGCGCAGATATTCCGGTGCCGCGATGTCGGGATTGGCGTTGGTCTGTTCCAGCTCGTACCGGCGCGTCTTGCTGAACCAGCTGATGCCATAGTTGACCGTCAGCTTGTCCAGCGTCCAGGTGATGTCGCCGGTCGCGTTCCACTTGGGATAATAGGCTTCCTCCCGATCGATATCGACGGCGGCGCCGGGGGTGGCGATGAATTCCAGCTTGTTGAGATAACCGCCGACCAATGTGAGCGCGAAATTGCCGGCCTTGGCCGTCTTGAAGCCGTAGTTCAGTTTGAAATCCGCGCCCGACGTCCGGAAATTGGCCACATTCTGCGGCTGGACGAACCAGCCATTGATATAGCCGGTGGTCGCATCGCGGCTGATATTGCCGCAGAATACATTGTCCAGGCTGGGCTGGTCGACGCACAGTTCAGCGACTTCCTCGGCCGTGGCAGAGTTGATCGCATTTTTCAGCTTGATGTCATACCAGTCGAACGAGGCGATCAGGCCGGGGATGAAGCTGGGACGCAGCACCACGCCCGCCGTCCAGGTCCGCGCCGTTTCCTCGCGCAGGTTGCGGTTGCCGCCGGTGTTGCCGGGCAGGCTGACCGTGGCGGTCGGGTCGTTCTCCGGATTGAAGGCGGCGATCTGCGCAGGTGACAGACCCAGCGCGCTCAGTGTCGCTTGGCAATTGGCGACGCGATATTGCGTCCCCTCGTTGATATAGACCGGATCGCACGGATCGCCGATGAAGGCATAGCTGCCGTTCAGCGGCGCGAACAATTCGTTGATGTTCGGCGCGCGCACCGCCTGTGACCAGGTACCCCGGAAGCTGATGTCGGGAATCGGTGCATAGACGCCATCGACCTTCCAGGTCGTGGTCTTGCCGATGGTCGAATAATCCGACAGGCGCAACGCCGCGCCGAAGCTCAGATTATAGGCGAACGGCACTTCCTTGAGCACCGGAACCGACAATTCGCCGAAGATTTCCTTCACGTCGAAACTGCCGCGCGAATTCTGCTGCGCGGCAAAATCGGCCAGCGCGCCCTGCTTCAGCAGATCATCGGTGATGAACAGGCTCTTTTCCTTGCGATACTCTGCGCCCAGCGCAAAGCCGATCGGACCGCCCGGCAGTTCGAAGAACTGGCCGAAATCGCCGGAGATCGATCCCGATATCACATGCTGCTGGATCTTGGCGCGGTTCATGATGTCCGCATTGACCCAGTCGAGCGCCGCCTGGCTGGGCGATCCATTGCCCAGCAGGTTGAGCGGACGACACCCGCTACCCGCGCCCGGCGTGAAGGTGGTCGCCGGCGCATCATAATTGTCGGGATTGATGTTGCCCGTCGGGTCCAGATCCGATCGGCAGACAATCTGGCCCGTCGCCGGATCGCGCACCGCGTCGATCGCCGCCCAGTACCGGTCGCCGATGCGATAGTCGGTCAGCAGCACCTTCGATTTGGTCTGCCCGAACGTATAGGACAGTTCATATTTCGCATGATCGGAAATCGCGCCCTCGAACCCGCCGACGAAGCGCATCGTCTCGCGGCTGTTCTTCTCGCCGCGCACGCCCATGTCGAAATTGTCGCGCGACACCAGCGCGCCTTCGGGCGCCAGATCGCCGAACTGGTCCTGCAAATAGGCATTGTCCGGCGACAAATAGGTGAAGAAGTCGAACGAAGGCTGCGCCAGCGTCTTCGTCCTGTTCTTCACATATTTGGCTTCGAAGAAGAATTTCACCGCATCGCTGAAATCATAATGCGACAGCAGGTTGAAATTATGCACCCGGTTATAGGCCTGCAAATCGCCCTGATAGCCGGCCAGCGGCGTGCTGTCCCCGCCCTGCGTCAGGCCGCCCGAAGACGGCAGCAGCAGGCCGCGATCATAGACCTTGCCCTCGCCGGTGAAGTCCGGGATGCCATCGAAATCGACGTCGATCGCGCCGCCCAGCGAACTGTCGGCATAGCGCAGATTGTTGAACGGCCGGCGGTCGGGCACATTGGGATTGTCGGGAATGTCCGCCGGATCACGCACGATGCCATAGGTATGGAGCGGATCGCCCGTGCGGCTGCGATTGAAGCTGCTCAGCCGGTCCTGCTCACGAAACTCGTAGGACAACGCGATATTGCCACGCCCGTCGCTGAAATTCTTGCCATAGGTCAGCGATCCGTAGCGCTGGCCCGCATCGCCCCGGCTGGAAATGCCGACCTGCCCGCTCGCCTTGAAACCCTCGAAATTGCGCATCAGGCGGAAATTGACCACGCCCGACACGCCGTCCGCGCCATAAATGGCCGACGCGCCGCCGGTCAGCACGTCCACGCCTTCGATCAGGTCGTTGGGGATAGTGTTGATGTCGACGGCCGCCGACCCGGCCAGGCTCGCCACATGGCGGCGACCATTGACCAGCACCAGCGTGCGATCCTCACCCAGACCGCGCAGGTCGAGCAGCGCGACGCCGACCGCGCCGAAATCGCTGTTGGACCCGGACGTCCGCGCCCCGCCCAGCGAATTGATCAGCGCCGGATTCTGCGCCAGCGTATCGATGATCTGGACGTTGCCCGACTGTTCCAGCGTCGCGGCCGTCACCGTCACCAGCGGGTTGGCGATATTGTAATCGCTGCGCTGGATACGGCTGCCGGTGACGACGATGGTGTCGCCATCATCGGCGGGTGTAGCATCCTGTGCCAGCGCGGGAAGGGCGAACAGGGTCGTGAGCGCGCTGGCCGCAAGGAGCCTGCGCGCCGCCGCAGCGGTGCGTTGCATGAAATATCCCTCTGTTTCCGAAGCTCTAGGGGGAGAGCCCGATCAACGGAAAACGCCAAAAGCGCAGGGCGGGATCAACCGCGCTGCGACGAATGGAGAGCATTGTAGCGCTTTTGTTGCCAACTGTAGCATCACTGCAACACGGCATGATTAACGGAAACTGACCGGCAAAACCGCCCGGAATCCGCTCTTTCCGCTACGGCATTGGACTTATTCGCCCACGGCCTCGGCCCGCGCGATCAGCGCCTGTGCTTCCTCGACATGCATCGTCTCGATCATGCGCCCCTCGAACCGTTCCGCCCCGCCGGTCGCCGCCTCGACCAGCCGGCGTGCGTCCGCCAGCGCCTGCGCGTCCGGGCCGAACACCTGATTGGCGACCGTCACCTGGCTCGGATGGATCAGCGTCTTGCCGTCGAAGCCCAGCGCATGGCCCTCGGCACATTCCGCCTCCAGCCCCGCCTCGTCGTCCAGCCGGTTGAACACGCCGTCGAACACCGCAATGTCCGCCGCCCGCGCCGCCAGCACCACCGCCTGCATCGCATGGCTCAGCCCCGCCCGCCCGGCCGACGGCGGGATGCCCAGATCCTTGCGCAGGTCGTTATTGCCCATGAACAGCCCGGCACAGCCCTCCGCCCGCGCAATCTCCACCGCCGCCAGCACGCCCTGCGCGCTTTCGATCATCGCGATCACCGGCTTGTGGCAGACGCTGAACACATCCTTGACCTGCCGGGCATGCTCCACCTTGGGCAGCACGATATAATCGACCGCCGCCGTCTTGGCCGCGACCATCTCCACCCCATGCCAGGACGTCCCCTCGACATTGATCCGCAACGCCGTGATCCGCTCGCCAAAGCCCTCTGCCAGCGCCGCGACCGCCCCGTCGCGCGCGCTGTCCTTGGCTTCATCCGGCACCGCGTCCTCCAGATCCAGTATCACCATGTCGCAGGGCAGCGTCCGCGCCTTGGCGATGGCGCGCACGTTGGACGCGGGCAGGAACAGGATGGAACGGGCATGGCGCAACTGCATGGACACTCTCCGTGTGGCCTTGGATGGCTTCACCCTCCCGTTAGCCAATAGCCAGCCCGCTCCCAACCCCCAATCGTACCGGGCGACGGAAACCCGTCGCCCGGCGGAGCATCAGAAGTCCACCGTCGCCGACAGCCACAGCCGCCGCCCTTCCTGATTGATCGAATAGGCTGGCGTATAGACGGTGTTCGCGCCGCTCATATACGGCACATAGACGGCAAAATCGGTGTCCAGCACGTTATAGACCGTCGCCGCCAGACGGAAGGCCGGTGTGATCGCGTAGGAACCACCGACATGGAACACCTCATAGCTGCGGAAATCGTTGACCGCGACCTGCTGCGCATTATTGCCACGATAGCGACTGGACCGGATTTCCGCCCGCGCCCAGACGCTGGACTTTTCGCCCAGCTTCCAGCGCAGATTGCCGTTCAACATATGCTTGGGCATGCCGATCAGCGGCAAGCCTTCCTCTGATCCGCTCAGTTGCTCCGTTTCGGTATAGGTATAGTTCGCCGACAGCGACAAAGCGGGGGTGAACTGGAAACGGGTCGCCACTTCGGCCCCGCGCGTCCGCGCCTTATCGATATTGACCGACTGGCCGAGCAGATCGACGGTCGGGAACGGCCCGACATCAAGGCAACCGGGCCGGTTCGGATTACCCGCGAACTGACAGTTGGGGATACCTGTGCCCGTCGCGATCTTGTCGGTGAAGTCGTTGTTGAACAGGGTCACATTGCCGCTGAAGAAGCCCTGCGCGTCATAATAGAGGCCCGCTTCATAGCTGGTGCTGGTTTCGGGCGTCAGGTCCGGCGATCCGATCAGCGGAATACGCCCCTGCCCCCCGAAGCCGATGATGCCGCTGGCGATCTGCTCGACCCGCGGCGTCTTGAAGCCACGGCTGACACCACCCTTCAGCGTCAGCGCCTCATTGATGTTCCACACACCATAGATGCGCGGCGACCATTTATCGCCGAAGGTGCTGTGATTGTCGTAGCGCGCGCCGCCGGTGATGTTGAACCCGTCCGTCACGGTCAAAGTCGCTTCGGCAAAGCCCGCCCACTGGGTGAACTTGAACGGCTCGGGGGCAACGCCCTCGACCATCCGCGCCTTCCAATATTGGCCACCCACGGTGAAGGCGACTGGCCCGACCTTCCCGGCAAAGCGCGAATCCAATATGTCGTTGCGCGCTTCCAACGTCCGCGCGCTGCCCGGCGTGGCGCCCGGCGTGCCATTGGGGATCAGGCGGCCGATCGTTTCCGTCTCATTGCGGGTCAGCGTCGTATCCAGCTGGCCAAAGCCCATGCGCCATGTATGCGCCGCGACATAGTTGGAACGGTTGAACCGCTGTTCCGGCGCATAGCCGCCCGAACCCAGCGTGCCCAGTTGCCCCTCGCTATTGTCATAATTCTGCTCGTTGCGGTCGAACTCGAACCACAAATCATGATCGGCATGGGGCGTCAGGCTCAGCCGCGCGCCATAATTATAGACGTCCGACCGCACCGGATTGCGCCCCAGCGTCAGCGCCGGATCGCCCGGAATATCGATATTCGATCCCTCGCGATGGAACACGCTGCCCCGCAGCGTCAGCCCCAGCAGGTCGCGGATCACCGGCCCCTGCATGAAGCCGTTCACCGACTGGATATTACCGAACCGGTCGTCGCCCTGGATCGTGCTTTCCGCGCTCGCCGTGCCGACCCAGCGGTCGCCGACCTTGCGGGTGATGATATTCACCACGCCGCCCATCGCGTCCGACCCATAGAGCGTGGACATCGGCCCGCGCACCACCTCGATCCGGTCGATCGCGGCAAAGGGCGGCATGAAGCTGGTCGACGTTTCGCCAAAGCCGTTCGGCGTCACCCCGCCCGGCGCATTCTGGCGACGGCCGTCGATCAGGACCAGCGTATAGTCGCTGGGCATGCCGCGAATGGAGATGTTGAGGCCACCGGTCTTGCCCGCTTCGCCGCCGACGTCGATGCCCGGCACGTCCTGAAGCGCTTCGGCCAGGCTGCCGAACCGCTTTTCCTGCAATTCCTCGCGCCCCAGCACGGTGATGCTGGCCGGCGCCTCGACGATATTCTGCTCATAGCCCGCCGCCGTCACGACGATCGCGGAGCTGCTGTCGCCCTCCGCCGGCCCGGCCTCCGGCGTCGCCTCGGCCGCGATCGCCACCTGCCCCATCATCGCCAGCGCCAGCACCCCGGCCCCACCAAAAGCCCGCGCCACAACACCCAACCGCGTCGACCCCATAAATCCCCCTCAAAGCTAATGCGAATGCGTCTCACTAATACGCCCGCCGTTGAGAGGTGCCGCAAGGGGATGTCAATGAAGTGGAGCGGGTCGGGAGTGAGGGAAACCATTCGTTACAGAGGGGAGACGGATTGGCGGCGGATGGGATGGGTTGGGCATTGCAGACAGCGCGGCAGCCATATTTGTCACGCCATGGCGACGATCCGCCACTCTCCATGGCGGTCGCCCATGCACCAATATCGGACGCTTGAAGAGACAAGCCTCAACTCGCAACCGGACGTCCATAAACCCTTTTAGCCGCGGGCGTTTCCGCCCAGTTGGAATTTACTTACATTCCTAGGGGAACGCCAAATCACAAGAGTCCAAATTGATATATCGCATAATATCGTTTCGTAGGCGTATCCACCTTGAAATTACCCAGTTGATCGCCACTTTGGTGGAGAGCGCCAATCTCTGACCGCTAGCGAGGTGAAACGTGGTTTCAAAATACTCCAAGAAGGCTTCTGAAAATGCCGCGAAGAAGCCGAGTAAAAATCGGTCTTCTGCTAAGAAAGCGGACAAGGAGACTTTCCGGACGGGACGAGCCGGAGCGCATGCGGAACTGATTGATCGGCGTGTTCACGTGTTCGTAGACGATCAAAACCTCTTTTACGGAATTACAAATCACGAAAAGGGCAAAGGCTTTAGGATAGACTTCGGGCAAATGCTCGCTGAGGTCTGCCGAGATACGGAAGGTAATGTCTGTCCTGTCGCCAGCGCTTATATAGCGGGCGTGATTCCCGATGATGATAGTTTCTGGAAAGCCGCCGAGGCCAAGGGATTTACGGTGAGACGAGGCTATCTCGGCTCTGGCAATCGCTCAAAGCAGGACGACGCCTTCTTGATCGCCGAAATTGTAGAGACTGTTTGGTCACAGGAAGGACCTGCAACGATCGTTCTTGTTGCAGGCGATTCTGACTACGTCCCCGCTCTTATGAAATCACTCGGCAAGGGCTGGCGGAATGAGGTTGCGTTTATCAACCGAGGTATCTCTATAGCGCTTGAGCCTCAGGTGCATGAGTTTCGGACTTTAAATGCGGGAGACTTTGAGTTGCTACGCAAATAGACTGACTCATCTGGCGGTGCCGGAAATATGCGTTCAAGTTAGAGCCGGGTAACAGAAGTGCCTTTGCCCTGGGTGATTGAGATTATTCGCCCGCGAATGACCAAAGCGTCCGCCCCGCCCATGATATCGGCAGCTATCCGTCGCGTCTCGCCCGTTACCTGACATTCTGCAATCAACCCTATTCCCTGTCCTACACGCACCGCTTCATGCCACCCTCCCCGGCATGACCCAGCCAGATCTCCTCCATTTCGCCCCCGTCCTCCTCGCCCGCCGCGCGCGGGGGTGGACGTCCGACGCCCAAAAGGCTTTCATCGCCGCGCTGTCCCGCTGCGGCGTGGTAGCGCAGGCGGCGCGCAGCGTCGGCTGTTCGCCGCGGTCGGCTTATTATCTGCGGGCGCGACCCGGCGCGGAAAGCTTCGCCGCCGCCTGGGACTGGGCGCTGGAAATGGGGCTGGACGAAAGCCGGGGCCGCGCCATCGCCATCGCGAAGGAAAGGCAGGAGCGCCCGATCGTCCGGCGCGGACAGGTGGTGGGCACGCGCACCCAAACCAATCACCGCCTGCTCTTCGCCGCCCTGCGCGCACTCGGCGCCGACTGCCGCGACAGCGGCACCATCCTCCCCCATCGCGAGCGGATCGCCACCCGCCACATGCTCGCCCGGCTGGCGGAGGCCGGCCCCTATTCGCCCGAGGAATGGCAGTGCATCCACCCCATCCTCATGCAGGCCAGCGGCGCCATGCCACCGTCCCTCGCCCCCACCCCCGCCTTGTCATAATCTGTCGCCAATAGGAAATAACATGTCGAAATCTGCGGGAAATATGCGAAGTTAAGGGGACGAAACCCACCGGAGACTTCCCCCCATGCTGACCACCCGCCGCGCGCTGCTCGCAGCCGGCGCCTCCGCCGTCACCCTCGGCGCCCTTCCCGCACGCGCCGCCACCGGCGCGGACGCCGCCGCGCAGGCGCTGCTGGCGGACATGGCCGAAGCGATGCTGGCCGACGCCCCCGAAACCGCGAGCGGCCTTGGCCTCGACACAGGCGCCCGTGCCGCGCTCAAGAGCCGCCTCGGCAACAAGACGCCGGCAGGGCAGGCGCAGATCGCCGCCCATGTGCAGGATCGCCTCGCCAAACTCCGCGCCATCGACCTCGCCCCGCTCTCGCCCGCGACCCGCATCGACGTGGAAGTGGTGCTGACCGCGCATGAAACCGCGGCGGAAGGCTTCACCTTCCCCTTCGGCGACATGGCGATCATGAACAGCAACTGGTCCTATCGCAACAGCCCCTATGCCGTGGCGCAGAATACCGGCAGCTTCGTCGAAACCCCCGATTTCCTCGACTCCAACCATGTCATCAGGGACACGGCCGACGCCGACGCCTATCTCGCCCGGCTGCAACTCTATGCCGCGAACCTCGACGGCGAAACCGAACGGCTGAAGCATGACGCCGGCCTCGGCGTCACCGCCCCCGCCTTCCTGCTCGACAAGACGCTCAGGCAAATGGCCATGGTGCAGGGCCAGCCGATCGACCAACAAGTGCCCGTCGCCTCGATCGCCCGCCGCACGAAGGACATGCCCGGCGACTATGGTGCCAAGGCTGCGCAGATCGTCCGCGACGCCGTCACCCCCGCCCTCGCCCGCCAGGTCGCCGAACTGCAACGTCAGCGCGCCAGGGCCACGATGGACGCGGGCGTGTGGAAATTCCGCGGCGGCGACGCTTATTATGCCTGGGCGCTCAAGGCCGGCACCACCACCACCATGTCGCCCGACGAAGTGCACAAGCTCGGCCTCCAGCAACTCACCGCGCTGCAATCGGAAATGGACGGCCTGCTCAAGCGATTGGGCATGACCAAAGGCACGGTCGGCGAACGCATGACCGCCATGGGCAAAGACCCGCGCTACCTCTTCCCCAACGACGACAATGGCCGTCAGCAGATCCTCAGCTTCATCGACGGCCGCCTCGCCGACATCCGCACCCGTCTGCCCCGCGCCTTCGCCACCCTCGTCCCCGCCAACCTCATCGTGAAGCGCGTGCCGGTGGAGATCGAAGCGGGCGCGCCCGGCGCCTATGCCGGCGCCGGCTCGATCGACGGCTCGGTCCCCGGCAACTATTATATCAACCTGCGCGACACCAGCATCTGGCCGCGCTATTCGCTCCCCACCCTCTGCTATCATGAGGGGATTCCCGGCCATATCTGGCAGGGCGAATATACCTATAAACTGCCCCTCATCCGCTCGCTCCTCGCCTTCAACGCCTATAGCGAGGGCTGGGCGCTCTATGCCGAACAGCTGGGCGACGAGCTGGGCGCCTATGACGGCGACATCGCCGGGCGGCTGGGTTATCTCCAGTCCATCGCCTATCGCTGCTGCCGCCTCGTGGTCGACACCGGCCTCCACGCCAAGCGCTGGACCCGCGACAAGGCGATCCACTGGTTCGCCACCACCAACGGCTCCAGTATCGAGGATGTGCAGGGCGAAGTGGACCGCTACTGCGCCTGGCCGGGTCAGGCCTGCGGCTACAAGGTCGGCCATGGCGAAATCGTCCGCCTGCGGGGACAAGCGCAAAAGGCGCTGGGCGAAAAATTCGACTTCCGCCTGTTCAACGACGCCGTGGTCAAGGGCGGTGGCGTGCCGATGACGGTGCTGGGCAAGAGCATCGACAGCTGGGTAGCGGAGCGGAAGGGGGCGTAATGGCTCAGACGGCAGTTCCCATAGGCAAAATGATGATCGGCCTGTGGCTTTGCCTTGTCATGGGACCATCCGCCCATGCTTGCGCCGTCTTCACGCCGCAGGATGAACTTGCATCCAGACAATATGAACGGATCGTTGCAGCCAAAATCGTCAGTGCCGCTTATGACGGTCCGCACGAACCACATAACGAGCCTTGGTCAGCCAAAGCTATAACGATCAGCGTCGCACATGGCGTCCCCAAAGGCAGCCTGTTTTATCTCCACCGTACGGGCAGCCATGGCGGTGGCGATTGCGACGATGGCGAACCTTTGCCTAAAGTGGGTGAAACATGGATTCTCTATCTCGACCGCAGTGGATCGAGATACCCCGCTTATTCGCTGCCATTTTACAAGGTTCGGAAGATGGATCCTCGCTTCGGCGGGCCTCCGCGCCCCAAGATGAGAACTCCATCACCTCATTTCAAAGGTTGAAAGAAAAAAAAGGCCGGAGGATCGCTCCCCCGGCCCTTCTTCATTCTCTCGCGTGTCAGCCCTCAGCCAACAAAGGCCCGCTCGATCACGAACTGCCCCGGCGCCGCGTTGGAGCCTTCGGTGAAGCCCTGCTCCTCGAAATAGGCGCCGAACTGCTTGATCATCTCCATGCTGCCGCACATCATGATCCGGTCGGTTTCCGGGTCGAACTTCGCCGCCCCCGGAATCCCCTCGAACAGCGCGCCGCTCTCGACCAGCTTGTCGATCCGCGCGGTGTGGCCGTCGAACGGTTCACGCGTCACGGTCGGCACATAATGGAACTGGTTCGGCGCCTGTTCCGACACCAGCGGGTCTTCCGACCACTTGCCCTCCATCTCGTCGCGGAAGGCCAGATCGCTCACCCGGCGCACCGAATGGACCACCACGACCTGCTCGTAAAATTCATACACGTCAGGATCGCGCGGCAGGCTAAGGAACGGCGCCAGACCCGTACCGGTCGACAGCATGAACAGCCGCTTGCCCGGCAACAGCGCGTCGGTCACCAGCGTGCCGGTCGGCTTGCGACCCAGATAGATCTGGTCGCCCGGCTCGATCTTCTGGAGTTTCGACGTCAGCGGACCGTCCTGCACCTTGATCGACAGGAACTCGATTTCCTCGTCCCAGGCGGGGCTGGCGATCGAGTAGGCGCGCAGCAGCGGCTTGCCATTATCGCCCTTCAGGCCGATCATGATGAACTCGCCCGACCGGAAGCGGAAGCTGGCCGGCCGCGTGATGCGGAAGCTGAACAGATGCTCGTTCCAATGCTTCACCGACAGCACGGTTTCCACGGAAAGCGCGCCGGTGGGTTCCAGAACCGGCTTTTCGATCGTCTCGTCGGTCAACAGTCCATCCTTGCAGTCTATGAGGCATCGCACCGGCGACGCCTTTTGCGGATCGTTCGCAATAAAGTCGAAATCCGCGAATGGCCCGCCCGCACCATTAAGGCAAGGCCAAAAAAACTTGTGGTCCCGATAGGGCGCCCTTTGTGCGGGCGCCCCGCCCCTATCGCTTAACCGAACAGGCCCTTGGCGATGCCGCCCAGTTCGTTCAGCGGATTGCCGTCGCCATCCTTGTCGAAAAAGCCGCCCAACTGACCCAATATCGCTTCCGGTCCGCCGAACGTACCGAGCAATTCCTGCAACTTGTCCGCCGACACGCCATGTTCGGCCGCCGTCTCGGCCAGCGCCGACACGCTCGTCTCGCCCGAACCGATCTTGGCGCTGATCTCGCTGAACAGGCCCTGCATCTGTTCCGGGGTCAGGCCGATCTGCGCCGCGATCGCGTCCAGCCCGCCGAATTTGCCAATCAGATCGTCAAACATGCCCAAAACTCCCGCATAAAAGGTCGGGCTACATGATAGCAGCTTGCGCCCCTGATCCAAAGCAAAAGGGCCGGAGGATCGCTCCCCCGGCCCCTTGTCTTGCGCAATGCGATGGATCAGGCAGCGACCAGTGCAGCCCCGCGCACGCCATCGTCGACATGGTCCACGAACTGCGCGAAATTGTCCACGAACGCCTTCACCAGCGTGGCGGCGGTCGCGTCATAACCGTCCTTGTCGGCCCACATGGCGCGCGGGTCCAGGATGGTCGGCTCCACGCCATTGACCGCCACCGGCACATCGAAGCCGAAGTTCGGATCGGTGCGGAACTCGGCCTCGTTCAGGCTGCCGTCCAGCGCCGCGTTCAGCAGCGCGCGCGTCACCTTGATCGGCATGCGCTTGATGCCCGGCATCGTCGCCTTGCCGCCCGCCCAGCCGGTATTGACCAGCCAGCAGGTCACGCCGCCCTTGTTGATCCGCTCCTTGAGCAGATTGCCGTAGACCGACGGATGGCGCGGCATGAACGGTGCACCGAAACAGGTGGAGAAGGTAGCGGTCGGCTCGGTCACGCCAATCTCGGTCCCCGCGACGCGCGCGGTGTAACCGGACAGGAAATGATACATCGCCTGTTCCGGGGTCAGCCGCGCAATCGGCGGCAGCACACCATAGGCGTCGGCGGTCAGGAAGATGATATTCTTGGGCACCGGACCCAGATTCTTCTCCGACGTGTTCGGGATGAAGTCGATCGGGTAAGAACCGCGACTATTCTCGGCCAGCGAGTTGTCGTCCAGGTCGATCTCGCGAGTCTCCTCGTCGATCACGACATTTTCCAGCACCGTGCCGAACCGCTTGGTGGTAGCGAAGATCTCCGGCTCAGCCTCGGCCGACAGGTTGATCATCTTGGCATAGCAGCCGCCCTCGAAATTGAAGACGGCGGTATCCGACCAGCCATGCTCGTCATCACCGATCAGCGTGCGGCTGGCATCGGCCGACAGCGTCGTCTTGCCCGTGCCCGATAGGCCGAAGAAGACCGCCGTGTCGCCATTCGCGCCGATATTGGCCGAACAATGCATCGGCATCACGCCCTTCACCGGCAGCAGATAATTGAGAATGCCGAACACCGACTTCTTCATTTCGCCGGCATAGCTGGTGCCGCCGATCAGGATCAGCTTCTCGGTGAAGTTGACCGCGATCACGGTTTCGCTGCGGCAACCATGGCGGGCCGGGTCGGCCTTGAAGGTCGGCAGGTCGATGATGGTATATTCAGGCGCGAAGTCCGTCAGTTCCTCGGCGCTCGGCCGTACCAGCAGCGTGCGAATGAACAGATTGTGCCAGGCGCGCTCGTTGATCACGCGCACATTGACGCGATGCTCCGGCTGCGACCCGCCGAACAGGTCGGCGACATAAAGCGTGCTCTTCTCGCCCAGCGCCTTGAGGAAATCCTCCTTCAGCGCAGCGAAATGCTCGGGCGTCATGGGCACGTTGGTCTTGCCCCACCACACCGTGTCCTGCGTCTCGGCATCCTGCACGATGAACTTGTCGCTCGCCGACCGGCCGGTATGCTTGCCGGTCTTCACGACCAGCGGACCATCCTTGGACAATATGCCTTCGCCGTTGCGGACCGCTGCTTCGACCAGCGGCGCCGTGCCGAGATTCCAGAACTGAGTGGCATGGGTGGTGATGCCCTGGTCGGCCAGGGTGATTGAGGATTTGGCCTGCACGCCTTTACTCCTGATATGGTTTCCCTACCGCTTCACTCTTTGTGAATACGGTCGATCCGCCCCTTGAGCACCGCTTGTGTTCGCACGGCGTCTCTTGCTGCTGACAGTCATTGGCATAGGGCTTTGCGGACACAGCGTCAAATCCCCGTGCATGGGGCTTTGTCCCGAATATCGACGTTCCGGGCGCAGGATGTTCCGTCCGGCCTTTCTTGCGAGCGGGGTCGCCATCGTCTAACGCTGCCCCTATATCCGCTTTTTCACGATCATCTGGGACACTGCATGACCGCAACCATCGCCCTGGTGGATGACGACAAGAATATCCTGACTTCGGTGTCGATCGCGCTTCAGGCCGAAGGCTTCATGACGCGCATCTATTCCGATCCCGAAGGCGCGCTGAAGGCGTTGCTGGACAATCCTGCCGACCTCGCCGTCTTCGATATCAAGATGCCGCGCATGGACGGGATCGAATTGCTGCGCCGGCTGCGCGAAAAGAGCCAGATGCCGGTCATCTTCCTGACATCCAAGGCGGATGAACTGGACGAGGCGCTGGGTCTGGCGATGGGCGCGGACGATTATATCGCCAAACCCTTCTCGCAACGCCTGCTGCTCGCCCGCATCCGCGCCATCCTGCGCCGCGCCGAAGTCAGCAAGACGCCCGACGCCCCGGACCAGCCGGTGGCCGACCCGATCATCCGTGGCCGGCTGGAAATGGACCCCGCGCGCCATCGGGTCAAATGGAACGGGCAGGACGTCACCCTGACCGTCACCGAATTCCTGATCCTGGAAACGCTTGCGCAGCGCCCCGGCGTGGTCAAGAACCGCAACCAGTTGATGGACGCCGCCTATCAGGATGACGTCTATGTCGACGACCGCACGATCGACAGCCACATCAAGCGACTGCGGCGCAAATTCCGCGAGGTGGATTCCGACTTCAATGCAATCGACACCCTCTATGGCGCCGGCTACCGATTCTCCGAAGAATGACTGCGCGCCGCTGACGGTGCGCTGGTCGGGGCGACTGAGCCTCACGCCGCGCATTCTGGCGGTCAACGTCTTCGCCCTCGCCTTGCTGGCGGGCGGCTTCTTCTATCTCGACAGCTATCGCACCCGCATCGTCGATGATCGGCTGGAACAGTCGGCGCGCGAATTGAAGCTGCTCGCCATCGGCCTGGAGAATGCCCCGGCCGACCGGCACAATGCGCTGATCGCCGCCTATTCGCGCCAGACCGGCGACCGGGTGCGCCGCTATGGCGCCAACGGCGCACTGATCGCCGACAGCTTCACCATGGATGCGCCGCGCTACCGCCTTCGCTCCCCGTCCGAAGAGGAATGGCAGCGCCATGTCGCCCGCTTCCTGGACAAGGCGGTGGATAAGATCGTTTCCGCCAACCGTCCGCCCGATTTCGAGGAGCCGACAGTCGATCACGCCGACGCTTGGCCCGAAGTCGCCGTCGCGCGCAAATCCGGCCATCCGCAGGCGCTCAACCGCTACGCGCCCGACCGCACCTTCATGATCTCCGCCGCCGTCCCGGTGCGCGACGGCTCCAGCCTGCTCGCAACCGAGAACGCCCGCGACATCACCCGCATCGTCCGGGCCGAACGGCTGCGGCTCGGCATGGTGCTGGCCGTCGCCGTACTGGCCTCTGTCCTGCTCTCGCTCTTCCTCGCCCGCACCATCGTCCGCCCGTTACAGCGCCTCGCCCGCGCCGCCGTGCGCGTCCGCCTCGGCCGGGCACGCGAAGTGACGGTCCCTCGCCTGCCTGAACGCCGCGACGAGATCGGCATGCTCGCCCGCGCCCTGTCCGACATGAGCCTCGCGCTACGCCAGCGAATCGACGCGACCGACGCTTTCGCTGCCGACGTCTCCCATGAACTCAAAAACCCGATCGCCTCGCTCCGCTCCGCCCTCGACGCGCTCGACCGCGTCGATCGCCCGGACCTGCGCGAACAGTTGATGGCCATCGCGCAGGATGATGTCCGCCGCCTCGACCGCCTCGTCACCGACATTGCCGAAGCCTCGCGCGTCGATGCCGAACTGTCCCGCACCCGGTTCGAGCCGATCGACCTTGGCCTGCTCATCGAAAAAATGGTCATTGCCCGTGAAGCGCGCGGCGTGCCCCGCAGCGTCCGCCTCGCCTTCGCCCGCCCGCGCAAGGATGTGGCGGTGGTGCTGGGGGAAGAAGGCCGGCTGATCCGCGTCCTCGACAACCTTATCGACAATGCCATTTCCTTCTCGCCCGAAGCTGGCCTTGTTCAGATCATCGCCACCGTCGCCGACGATCAGGTCATGGTCAGTGTCGAGGATGAAGGCCCCGGCGTCCCGCCATCGGAGCGCGAACATATCTTCCGCCGCTTCCACAGCGTCCGCCCGGAAGGGGAGACGTTCGGCAAACATTCGGGCCTCGGCCTTGCCATCGCCCGCTCGATCGTTGAGGGGCATCAGGGCAGGATCGCGATCGGCGACCGCGAAGATGCGCAGAATGGCGCCCGCTTCGTCGTCCGCTTGCCCATGGCGGTGGAGCGCGATCCCGGCATCGTGTCGGAATAGGACGAAGGGCCGCCCGCCAAAGGCATAGCCATCCCCTGCAACTCAGGTTAGAAGGATCGCCAAGGGGTTATGGCGCGCGCACTTTCATCAGAGACGCTGCATGCAACAAGCGTGGCCATTGATGGCCGCGTCGTGTTGCTGCGCGGGCCAAGCGGCAGCGGCAAGTCCGACCTTGCCCTGCGCCTGATCGACCGTGGCGCCGCCTTGGTCAGCGACGATTATACCCTGGTGAAGCGCATCGACGGCCGGCTGGTCGCCACCGCGCCGGACACGATCCGGGGCAAGATGGAGGTGCGCGGCATCGGCATCGTCGCCATGGCTGCCCTGTCCGACGCGCCCGTAGCCCTCATCGCCGACCTGTTCGATCCGGTCGATCGCATGCCGCTGGAGCCGGTCCATCGCACCGTCGCCGGCATCGCCGTGCCGGTGGTGAAGATTTCCCCGTTCGAAGCCTCCGCCTCGATCAAGGTCGAACTGGCGCTGCGCACGCTCGGACTGGACCCGGCATGACCCAGCCCAAGACCATCCTCTTGCTGTCGGGCCTCTCCGGCGCCGGCAAGACCACCGCGCTCAAGACGCTGGAGGATATGGGCTGGGAGGTGGTGGACAACCTTCCCCTCGTCCTGCTCGACCGGCTGCTCGACACCCCCCTGCCTGCCGGTCACGCCGGCGCGGACGAGCGCCCGCTGGCGCTCGGCATCGACGCCCGCACCCGCGATTTCGACGCCAACGCCATCGTCCAGCGCATCCGCGCCATGCGCGAACGGCACGGCCATGACATCGACACCCTTTTCCTCGACTGTTCCAGCGCGGAGCTGGAGCGCCGTTTTGCCGAGACGCGCCGCCGCCACCCCCTCGCGCTGGACCGCCCGGCCGCCGACGGCATCGCCCGCGAACGGGAAATGACCGAACCCCTGCGCCGCTGGGCGACGCAGGTCATCGACACCACCGGCTTCACCAGCAATTCGCTGCAACAGGAAATCCGCAACCGATTCTCGCGCGAACGGCTGTCGGACCCGGTGCTGACCATCCTCTCCTTCGGCTTTTCGCGCGGGGTGCCACGCAATGCCGACCTGATGTTCGACATGCGCTTCCTGCGCAATCCGCACTGGGACACGGACCTGCGGCCGAAAACCGGCCTTGATGCTGAGGTCGCTGCTTATATCGCCGAAGATCCCGCCTATGAAGAAGCGGTGGGCAAGATCGAGGATCTGCTCACCACCCTGCTGCCCCGCTATTCGGAGGGCGGAAAAGCCTATATCACCGTCGCGTTCGGCTGTACGGGGGGCAAGCACCGCTCCGTCCATGTGGCGGAACGTGTCGCGAAATACTTGCAAGAGGCCGGCTTTTCGCCCACCATCTTGCACCGCAATATTGAATCGACGCCCCAGGATGGTCTGGAGAAGCGTCGTCCGGGAGGCCCGAAAGCATAATCATGACAAAGGTGGGCCGCGAAAGCAGATGATCGGACTCGTACTCGTCACCCATGGGTCGCTGGCGACCGAATTCGTCGTGGCCATGGAACATGTGGTCGGGCCTCAGCAGCAGATCGAAACGATCTGCATCGGGCCGGAAGACGACATGGAATTGCGCCGCGCGGACATCGCGACGGCGGTCGCCCGCGTGAACAGCGGATCGGGCGTGATCCTGCTGACCGACCTGTTCGGCGGCACGCCCTCCAACCTCGCCATCTCCCTGCTCAAGGCGGGCGAGATCGAGGTGATCGCCGGCATCAACCTGCCCATGCTCATCCGTCTGGAAAGCGCGCGCAAGGTGATGGACGTGCGCGCCGCGGTTGCCGCCGCGCGCGAAGCCGGGCAGAAATATATCAGCGTAGCGTCGGAACTGTTGGGCAGCACCACATGAATGAAATCAGCCAGGAAGTCCGTATCAGCAACAAGCGCGGCCTCCACGCCCGCGCCAGCGCCAAATTCGTGACCCTGGCCAGCGGCCTGCCCGCCGACATCGTCGTCAGCAAGGACGGCAACCATGTCACCGGCACGTCGATCATGGGCCTGATGATGCTGGGCGCCGCCATGGGCGACCATATCACCATCAAGGCCACCGGAGCTGAAGCGGCCGATTCCCTGGGCAAGCTGGTCGGCCTGGTCGAGGACAAGTTCGGCGAAGAGTAACCCCCAACCAATAACCGTCATCCCAGCGAAAGCTGGGATCTCAGGCAGGCGCACGCTGCGTCAACGGATAGCGCAAGACGGCCGGCATGGGTGGTTAGGGGACAGCCGGGTTTTGGGTTTAGTGATGCAAAAGCAGACGCGGCCTTCAATCGATGAAGTTACCGGTCGTGGCCGCTGTTGGCTCCTCTAGCTCAGAAGCAAAACTCCTGAAAATCTCGCGAAGCGCAGTATCCCGATTTCGAAGTCCTTCTTTGGCTAGGGCATCTGCGAGATGTTTGGCAACATCAGCTAATATAATGCCCCACGCTGTGTCTTCGGCTATTGGGCCATTCTCTTCGTATACGCCGACCTTCAACGAGCAATGTAGCTTTTGCTCAGCAATCCAAACGCGGAGAGGCTCCCACGCATCAGCGTCACGCAATGCCGCAGGGGGGATCGCTCGTTCGTCCATGGTCACTCCAATTCACGACGACTGCTAATCACATGCTGGTTGCCCGTCCGCAATCAGGAAGTGATAGCGCTGCTTTGATCGACCAAAAATGGTCGTGAACGGCCATCCTCTTATCCCTCTCCCTCAAGGGTCGGCCAGAGTCACGTGCCTCTGGCCGAGGCTGCGCAGACTTGGCAGCTTGCTGCCTAGTCGTAGCTGGGTGAGGGGGAGGCAACCTCACCTGAATGGCTCGACATAGCGCCAATCCCCCTCATCCAACTCCGCCTAACCGCTAGACGGCAAGGTGTCCTATCCCTCTCCTTCCGAGGGAGAAGGAACGGCCATCTTTGGTTGCCACCAACCCCGCCGCTTTCCCCTTCCAATGTAGGATTTCCTCTGATCTATCCTGATGGATGGACCAACGCCTCCCCTCTCACGCGAAAAAATTTCGCGCTTCGCCTGCCCCGCTGCATGGTGGGCGCGACACCGTCGCATCACCGGCGCGCCCGCGCGACCCAGCCGTCGCGCTGGAGGCGCCTCGCGAGCGCTTCAGGAAAGCCTCGCGAGCGCAAAAGCTGCAAAAACCCCTGCGACACTGTGAACTTCGGCCCGTCGCGTCGCCGTTACCCGGCCACGACCGCCTCATCCGCGCCGCGCATCCGGGTGAAGATGTTCCAGGTCGCGATGAACAGGGCCGCGATCACCGGCCCGATCACGATGCCGCTGAAGCCGAACAGCTCCAGCCCGCCCAGCGTGGAGATCAGCACGACATAGTCGGGAATCCGCGTGTCGCGTCCCACCAGGATCGGGCGCAGCACATTGTCGACCATGCCGATCACCAGAACGCCGCAAGCGACCAGCACCGCGCCCTGCCAGATCGAACCGGTCGCGAACAGATAGATGGCGACGGGCGCCCAGACGATCGCCGTCCCCACCGCCGGCAACAGCGAGAAGGCGCCCATCAGCACGCCCCACAGCAATGCGCCCTGTATCCCCAGCGCCCAGAAGACGATGCCGCCGATCAGCCCCTGCACGATGGCGACGACGATGCTCCCTTTGATCGTCGCGCGGATGACGATGACGAACTGTTCGATCAGCGCCGTCCGCTGGCTGGGGCGCAGCGGCGCGGCCGCCGCGATCCGCTGCGACAGCGCCTCGCCATCGCGCAACAGGAAATAGGTCAGGTACAGCATCACGCCCAGCGCGACGAGGAAGCTGAACGCGCTCTGCCCGATCTGGAATGCCTGCGCCGCCAGCGTGCGGAAACTGCTGGTCACGCCCTTCGTCACCATCTCCTGCGCGGCATAGAAGTTGGTGAGGCCGAGGCGACGGACATAGGGGCGCAGCCAGTCCGGCAGCGCCGCGATCGTATCGGAAAAGAGCCGCACGAAATTGATCTCGCCCGTCTGGATCTTGCCATAGAAATAGGCCGCTTCCTGCAACAGCGCCGCACTCAGCACGAAAGCCGGGACAATGACGACCCCCAGGATCAGCAGCAAGGTGATGAGCGCCGCGCCATTGGGATGTTTCGGGATCGCCGACAATATCTGCCGGTTGAGCGGGGCGAACACGATCGCGGCGATCACGCCCCACAGCACGGCGGCAAAGAAAGGCTCGATCACCAGCGCAAAGGCGATCGACACGACCAGCACGACGCCAAGGAAGAAGCCATCCTCGATTTTCGGCGTGACGTTCAGCGGCGGGGGCGTTTTGGCATCCATGCCCGTCCCATCGCAAAATTCGCGATCCAAATCCATCACCGAACGATCATCATAACCTGCCCCCTGTCCTTTTCGCCTTTCCATGGGTAAGGAGGCCGCTTCCTTTCGCTCTTTTGGGACCAGCAATCACCGTGGCACGCGAAATCACCGGATTTTCCAACCCGCTGGTGAAGCGCGTCCGATCGCTGCGGGAAAAGAAGCATCGCAAGGCGGAGGGGCTGTTCCTGGCCGAAGGCCTGCGCATCCTGACCGAAGCGCGCGAGGAAGGCGTGCTGCCCGAAATGCTGTTCCATGCCGGCTCCACCCACCCGCTGGCGCTGGAACTGATCGACGCGATCGAGGCGGACGGCGGCGACGTGATCGAAACCACGCCCGACATTCTGTCGAAGATCAGCGGCAAGGATAATGCGCAGGCCGTGGTCGGCGTCTATCGCGACCGGCTGACCCCACTGGCAAAGCTGGACCGCAGCACCGCCGACATCTGGATCGTCGCGCAATCGCTACGCGATCCCGGCAATCTCGGCACCATATTGCGCACCGGCGACGCCGTGGGCGCAGGCGGCCTCATCCTGATCGACGATTGCGTCGACCCCTTCTCGGTCGAATCGGTCCGCGCCTCCATGGGCGCACTCTTCACCCAGTCCATCACCCAGGCACGCTGGGGCGAATTCATGCACTGGCTGCGCGAAGGGCCGGGCGAACTGATCGGCACCAGCCTCAAGGCTACGCAGGATTATCAGGAACCGCGCTACGCCAGCCCCAGCTTCCTGCTGGTCGGCAACGAAGCGCAGGGCCTGCCGGAATCCTATGAGGCCGAATGCGACCAGCTGGTGAAGATGCCGATGCTGGGCAAGGCCGACAGCCTGAACGCGGCCGTGGCCACGGCGGTCATGGCCTATGAATTGCTGAATCAGAAACGCAGAACGTAATAGACCGTGATCCCAGCGACCCGAAGGGCGACCGAAGGTCAACGCTGGGATCTCACTTTTCTTCCGGAACGGCCGGGAGGAGAGAGATGCCAGCCTACGCTGGCATGACGCAATGGGGGCGAGACAACGTGACACAGGTAAGCGGCATGGGAGAGATGTGGCGGCACAAGCGGGTGCTCGCCGCCAGCCTGATCGGCACGGCGGTCGAATTTTACGACTTCTACATCTACGCCACCGCCGCCAGCCTGATCTTCCCCTCGCTCTTCTTCCCCGCCTCCTCGCCTTCCGCGCAGTTGATGGCCTCTTATGGCAGCCTCGCCCTCGCCTTCTTCGCACGGCCGGTCGGCGCGGCGGTGTTCGGCCATTATGGTGACCGCATCGGGCGCAAGGCCACCTTGGTCGCCTCGCTGATGCTGATGGGCGGCTGCACCCTGCTGATCGGCTTCCTGCCCACTTATCAGATGATCGGTTACTGGGCGCCGCTGATCCTGTGCCTGCTGCGCTTCGGTCAGGGCTTTGGCCTGGGCGGCGAGTGGGGCGGCGCGGCGCTGCTGGCGGTGGAAAACGCCCCGCCCGGCTGGCGCGCACGCTTCGGCATGTTCCCGCAGCTGGGCGCCCCGGTCGGCTTCATCGCCGCCAATGGCCTGTTCCTGCTGCTGGGCGCCTTCCTCACTGACGAAGATTTCTTCGCCTGGGGCTGGCGCCTGCCCTTCATCGGCAGCGCAGTGCTGGTGATCCTTGGCCTCTGGGTCCGCCTCAAACTCACCGAAACGCCGGAATTTGCCGCCGCGCAGAAGGAAACACCGCCACCCGCCGTCCCACTGGCCACCTTGCTCTCCTCGCACCTCGGCGCGGCGATCGCCGGCACCTTCGCCTGCGCCGCCTGCTTCGCGGTCTATTATATCGCGACGGCCTTCGCGCTCGGCTACGGCACCACCGCGCTCAAGATCGACCGGGAAATCTTCCTAGCCATCCAATTGGGCGCGATCCTGTTCATGGCGCTCAGCATCGTGCTGGCCGGCTGGTGGTCGGATCGCACCACGCCCACCACCGCGCTCGCATGGGGTTGCGCAGGCACCGTGGCAATGGGCCTCGTCTTCGGGCCGCTGATCGGCACCGGCGCGCTGCTGCCGATCTTCGTCGCGCTCAGCCTCGCCCTGTTCGTGATGGGCTTCATTTACGGGCCGCTGGGCGCCTATCTCCCCGCCCTCTTTCCGATCCAGCTGCGCTACACCGGCGCGTCCTTCGCCTTCAACCTGGGCGGTATCATCGGCGGTGCGCTCGCGCCGATCGTCGCCACCTGGCTGATCGGCATGCAGGGCGTGGGCCTCGTCGGCCTTTACATGTCGGCGGCAGCGGTCATCAGCCTGGGCGGCCTCTGGTTCACCAGCCGCACCGCCCCGGTCAGATGACTTTCCGCATCAGCAGCATAGGCACGCCGCTATCCTCAAATTCCCGCACGCCTTCGAACCCAAAGCTGCGATAGAGCGGCACCCCCGCCATCGTGCCGGACAGTTCCAGCGCGGCAAACCCCTCCGCCTTCGCCGCCGCCTCGCACAGCGACAGGATCATCGTCCCCACGCCTTTGCGGATATGATCCGGGTGGGTGTACATCGCCCGCACCTTCGCCGGTTCGGTTGCTGGGTCGAGCAGCCGGTCGTCCCGCCCCGCGCTGTGATTGCCGCCATAGGCCGTAGCCCGCCGGCTCCAGCCGCCGCAGCCGGCAATCGCACCCTGATCCTCGATCACGAAATAAGTGCCGTCAGCGATCAGCCGGCTGTCCAGCCCCATGAAGCCATGGCTGGCCGCCACCTGCTCCGGCGTCAGCCAAGCGGCTTGCAGTTGCTCGATGGCGCGGGTCATGACGGCGGACAGCGCCGCTTCGTCGGCGACCGTGGCAAGGCGATGGGTAAGCATGCCGGCGTCCATGCAAGGAAGCAGCCGGCCCCGCAAGGGACCGGCTGCAACAAAATGATCAGCAGGGATCAGAACTTGAAACCGGCCTTTGCGTACCAGAAGCCGCCATTGAAGCCGAAGGGCGACACATCCGGATAGATGTCGCCGGTGAACCGGCCGCCGGTCGACGCATAGACCGGACCCAACGTCCCCTTGGTATTGGAGAATTTGTCGGGATAGTTGCTGAAGATATTCTGCGCGCCTGCGCTCAGCGTGAAATTCTCGTTGAGCTCGTAGCTGACTTCCAGATCGAACACGAATTCGCTGCCGAAGGTCTGCGACACCGGGCCGTCATCCGTCATGGTATATTTGCCGTACCAGTTCATGCGGCCCAATATGGACAGCGGCCCGGCCGTCCAGTTTTCGGTCAGAATGACGCGCGTCTTGGGCAGCGTCTTTTCCAGCTGCGCAACACGCACATCCGATACCACCGTGGCATCGCGGTCCGTGACCTTGGTCTTGTTCCAGTTGAAGGCCAGCGTCGAATTGAGCACGCCCAGATCGCCGATCGCCATCCGGTAGCTGCCGACCACATCGATGCCCTGCGTCCGGGTGTCGAAGGCGTTAGTCAGGAACTGCACTTCATTGACCGTGGCATAGTTGGCAAGGCCGAGCGACTGGAGCGTCGGACGTTGCGCATCGTCGATCACGAAGGTACCCGATGTGCCGATCCGATCCTTCACCTTGATATTGTAATAGTCGATCGACAGCGTGACGCCCGGCGCCGGCGTAAACACGGTACCCAGCGAGAAGCTGACTGACTCCTCGGGCGTCAGCGGCTTTGCGCCCAGGAAGGCGGCGACCGGGCTGGTCACCGGCAGCGTCATGGACTCGATCGCATTGGGATTACCGGGATTGAACACCGTCGCAATGCTGCTCGAATTGACCTGACCCGGCGTCGGCGCACGGAAGCCCGTCGCCACTGTGCCGCGCAGGGCAAGGATGTCAGGCACGACGGCGTAGCGCGCCGAGAATTTGCCCGTGGTCGAATTGCCGAAGTCGGACAGATGCTCGTAACGACCGGCAATGCCGAACGACAGCTGATCGGTCACGTCGCCTTCGATGTCGATATAGAGACCCTTGGAATTGCGGCTGCTCTCACCCGCAATGGCCGGGCCATAGCCGGGGAAGCCGTTAGCGCCGACCGGCAGGGTAACGGACAATTGCGTGCCGTCCGCGTTCAACACCGGCGTCCCATCCTGATGGAACACCAGGTTGCCGGTATAGGGACCGACGGCATAGGATGCCGCGTCGCCCAGACCCAGTTCATAGGCTTCCCGGAAATACTGCCCGCCAAAGGCGATGGTGATCGGGCTGGCGAAGCCGACTTCCCACGGATAGCTGAAGTCTGCGTTGAACAGCGTTTCGCTCTGTTTCAGCTTGCCCAGGTAAAATTCGGTCGGCGATGTGATGCCCAGCGACGGGTTCATCGTGCCGTTCATCGAATATTTCAGCGTCGACTGGCCATAGCTGCCCGACAGGTCGTAGTTCAGGCCGAAGCCCATCGTCCCCTTATAGCCGACCGTGCCCGAAATATCGTCGATCTTGCCGAAGAAGATCGGGGTGAAGCCGCCCGAATAGACACAGCTCCAATTCTGCACCAGCGGGTCGGAGCAGGTCGACACCTGCGTATAGTCGCGCGTGGTCGGATCATAACCGTTGGGCGCGTAGACGTTGCCGCCAGCCGCACCGGTCTGGATGCCGGGCAGCGTATTGTCGAAATCCGTGAAATAGTCATTGAAAATGCCGTTATGGCCAAAGCTGTTGCCTTCGATATCGACCCCGGCGGTATCCACCGACTGGCGATAGTTGAAGCTTTCCTCCTGGAAGCTGTGACCATAATTGCCGAAGAAGTAGATGCTGCTGTTGTCGTCCAGGTCGAAATGGCCGTTCGCAAACAGGCGGTAGGATTCCATCTTCGGATTGCCGTAGCGCTGCGCCAGCGCGGGCACCCCGATATCCGGCTGTTCCTGCGCCAGCAGATGCGCGCCGGCGCGCGTCACGCCACGGCTGGTCTTGCCAGCGTTCACATATTCACCGCTGAAGTTGATGACCCCGCTGTCGCCCAGCTTGAAGCCGGCGTTCAGCGCCACCTGATAATCCTTGCCGTCGCCGCGATAATATTGGCCGTAGCGGGCATAGCCGGAATAACCCACATCGTCGCGCAGCGTCATGTTGATGACGCCGGCAATCGCGTCGGAACCATATTGCGCCGATGCCCCGTCGCGCAGCACTTCGACAGCTTTGACCGCGATGGCAGGGATTTGGGCAAGGTCAGCCGAATGCGCGCCGGCCGACTGGGCATTGGCGCCGATCTGGACCAGTGCGCTGCGATGCATGCGCTTGCCGTTGACCAGCACCAGCGTCTGATCAGGCGCCAGCCCGCGCAGGTTGGGTGGACGGACGAAGGAAGAACCGTCACCGATCGCATAGCGCGCAACCGAGAAGGACGGCACCAGATTCTGGATGACCTGGTTCATGTCGGCCGTTCCCTGCTTTTGCAGTTCCTGGCCGGAATAGACATCGATCGGTGTGGGCGATTCGGCGACGGTGCGGTCGGTACGGCGAGTACCGGTAACGATGATGGTTTGCCCCGGTTCCGCCGGCGCGGCCTCCTGCGGTCCGGCGTCCTGCGCAACGGCAGGAACAGTGTAGAGGAGCGCAGCAGCAATCGCGCCGCGCGAAATCAGACCCTCAATCTTCATCAAAAAGCCCCCTTAATGTCTTTTAGTTGAGGCCTTCCGACATTCCCCTTCCCCGACAGATCCAGTGATTTTGGCCGCGACCACCCGCTGCCAAAATCAAGGATTTCGGCATCGCAACATTTGGTAACGTCTGGAAATGAAAGGCTGACATAAAAGCACGGCGGGTCAAACGCCATTTATGCCGCACTGCAAAATCCTCCCGTCGGCATCCGCCGTCGGGCGACCGTTGAGCAATTCAAATATTTGTAACACAAAGAAAAAGGCGGCGACCCTGGGGGTCACCGCCTGTTTCATTTTTACAACTGTCAAGAGACAGCGAAGGATTAACCTTCGCGATTATCCCGACGCTCGGCGATGCGAGCGCGCTTGCCGGTGCGGCCGCGCAGATAGTAAAGCTTCGCACGACGCACGACGCCGCGACGGACGACGGTGATCGAATCGAGGTTGGGCGAATAGAGCGGGAACACGCGCTCCACGCCTTCGCCGAACGAAATCTTGCGCACGGTGAAGTTGGAACCCATGCCCTTGTTCGAACGGGCGATGCACACGCCTTCATAGTTCTGAACGCGGCTACGCTCGCCTTCGATGACCTTCACGCCGACGCGCAGGGTGTCGCCGGGACGGAATTCGGGGATATCTTTGGCGAGAGCGGCAATGTTTTCCGCCTCGATCTGCTGGATGATGTTCATGTAACGTCAGTCCTTGGTCTTTTGCTGCGCACCAGAGGGCGAACGGTCCCGAACGCCGATGTGACGTTCCCAAAGGTCCGGCCGCCTTAGCCGTGTATCTGCCTCCGCCTGTTGTTTCCGCCAGGCGGCGATCTTCGCATGATCCCCCGATCGCAACACTTCGGGAATCGCGCGACCCTCCCATTCCACCGGGCGGGTATAATGCGGATATTCGAGCAGCCCCGTTTCAAAGGACTCCTCGACTCCGCTGGAAGCCGCGCCCATTACACCGGGAAGCAGCCGAACACAAGCATCCAGCAGCAGCAAAGCCGCCATTTCGCCGCCGGACAGGATGATGTCGCCCATGCTGACCTGCTCGATCGGCCGGGCGTCGAAAATCCGCTCGTCAAACCCCTCGAACCGGCCGCACAGGATCGTCGCGCCCGGCCCGTCGGCCAATGCGCGCACGCGCTGCTGGGTGATGGGTTTCCCACGCGGCGTCATCGCCAGCACCGGCAGGTCGGGGCGCCTGTCCAGCGCATGATCGACCGCCTTGGCCACTATGTCCGCCCGCAGCACCATGCCCGCGCCACCACCCGCCGGCGTATCGTCCACCGTGCGATGGCGATCGGCGGCGAAATCGCGGATATGGATCGGATCGCAGGTCCATTTGCCGTCCGCCAGCGCCCGGCCGGCCAGCGACGCGCCCAGCGGCCCCGGAAACATATCGGGGTAAAGCGTCAATATCTGCGCCGTAAAGCTCATTTGCACCGCCGCGCCCGCAGCCGCGCCGCGGAAAAGCCGCCGGCCAGACAGAGAAGACCGCATATCAGCAGGGTCAGTCCCAACCGGATCAGCATATCCGACCAGCCGTCATGCCGCATCGCGCCGGGAATGATGAACAGCAGCGGCATCGGCAGGATCAGCGCCATGGCGGTCAGCATCTTGATGCGCGGCGACCAGCCGATGACCCACAGCCGCCAACCGGACGCGATCAGGAACAGCAGATAGGCGCCGAGCGCAAGTTGCGGAACGATGGGCATGCAGCGCGCTTAGGCGATGCGGCGCCCAGCGTCCAGATCAGGGGGCCTTGATCGCGATCTTCAATTCCTGGATCTGCGCCGTCGGGGCCGGCGCGAGCAGGATGGTGCCAGCCACCCTGCCCTTCTCACAAACCCATGTAAAACTGCCGGACAGGCCACCACCCGCCTTGATCTGCGCATCGGTCCGACATGCCCCGACCTCCGCCTTCAGCGCGGCCAGCTTCCGCCGCCAACTGTCCAACTCGCTGTCCATCAGGAAATTCATCGCCAGCCGGTCCCGCGCCGCGCCCACATCGCCCGCCGCATAGATCCGCCCCGCTGCGGCATAGCCCTCCGCCAGCAGCGGCGACACCGCCAGCGTCCGCTCGATCAACGCACCGGCCTTCTGCAAGGCGATGGCCGCGTCCCAGGCCGGACCCGCCCCGCCATTATAGGTGCGGTTGGTGAAGACGAAGATACCCACGCCATAGTCGGGCATCAGCATCACATGGCTGCCATAGCCGGGATAGCCGCCGCCATGCGCCAGCGTCAGGCCCAGGTCGCAATCCTGCGCGATCCGCATACCAAAGCCATAGGATAGCGACTGACGACAGGCCGCTGCACCGCTCGCGCCGTAGCGCTGTGCTACGCTGGTGAAATTGCTGCCCTCGGCCAACATCCTGACCGATGCCCGCGACACCGGTCCATCATCCGCCTCGTCCCGCGCCGGCCAGGCGGACAATAGGAACGCCACCCAGCGTGCATAATCGTTGGCGCTGGTCTGCAACCCGCCCATCGCCCCGAAAGCGCCATCCCGCATGTCAGGCTCGCCTTTCCAACGCCCCTCTTCCCAGCGATAGCCGATCGCCCGCCGCTCGACCGGCCATTCGCCAATCTCATAGCCGCTGGACGTCATGCCCAGCGGCGTCAGCAACGTCCGCTCGACATAGACGCGATAGGGCTGCCCCGTGACATTCGCGATGATCCGCCCCAGCAACGCGAAGCCGAAATTGCTATATTCATAATGGCTGCCCGGCGCGCTGCTGAACGGCACCCCCTGTTGCAGCATACGCGTAAAGTCCGCCTCCGGCAGCGGCGTCTGCCGGTCGCCCCAGGGATTGTCGTCGACCAGCCCTGCACTATGGGTCAGCAGGTCGCGAATGCGGATGCGCGGGCTATCCTTGGTCGGATAGGTCCATCCGCGCATTTCGGGCACATAGGTTTCCGCCAGATCGTCGAGCGACAACCTGCCTTCCTCCCGCAGTTTCAGGATGGACAGGGCGGTGAACGCCTTGGTCATCGAAGCGATACGGAACAGGCTGTCCGCCGTCACCGGCCGCTTGCGCACCAGATCCTGCATCCCCAGCCCCTTCACATGGACCAGCCTGCCATTGGCGACGATGCCATAGACGAGTCCCGGCGCATGACTATCCACCTGAAAATCGGCAAACAGCGTGTCGATGGCCGGCAGCGCCGCCTCGATCCTCTTCTCATCGGCCGCCTGCGCCGTCGCGGGCAGCAGGCTCAACAGCAGCAACCATGAGAAGAAGCGTCCCGTCACTGCGTCCAATCCTCCACTCTCAGGCCGGGAATATCGGCGAAATCCTTTTCATTGCGGGTGACCAGTATCAGGCCCAGAGCCAGAGCCTGCGTTCCGATCAAACGATCGAAGCCACGCCGACGCACCCCAACCTGTCGCACCACTTTCGCATAGATATGCGACGCTGCATCATCGAAGGCCATAACCTGCATCAGGGACAGGAACGTGTCGATCCGCCGCGTATCGCCGTCCGAATCAGCGGACATGCGGCTACCCACCCGCAATTCCGCTGCCGTCACCGCAGATACGGCCAATCCGCCCAGATTGGCTCCCATGCGTTGGGCCAAAGGCGCACTACGCCCCAGCAGAAAATCAATGCAGACATTGGTGTCGAGCAGATAGGAAAGTTCGGTCACGCAGCCGCCGTCGCGCCGCCATCATCGCCCCAGTCACGATCCGCCTGATCGACGTCACCGCGCCCATCGCTCATGAAACCTGCCGACATGCTGCCATACAGACCCAGCAATATCTCTTGTGACTGATCCTGCTTCCAAAATGAGAAGCTGCCATCGTCATGGGAGATGACCACAACCTCCTCGCCATCGGCAAGGCCCAGGCTGCGCGGCAGCCGCAAGGCCAGGCTATTGCCGGACTTGAAGACCTTGGCTCTATACTCTTCGCCCATGGCGAACCTCCGTATATACGGAGTGTATATACTATTCTGTGAAAAGCGCGTCAATCACGGCGCTGTCGTCGCCCACGGTCACTGCGTGCATCGGCGCCATGAAACGCTTGGGCTTCTTGCCTTCCTCTGCAGGACGCTCCACCTCGATGATGTCGCCAGCACCGAAATTCTCGACCGCGATGATCGTGCCCAACGCTTCGCCGGTGCTTGCGGTGCAGGGCAGGCCGATCAGGTCGGCATGATAATATTCGCCCTCAGCCAACGGCGGGAGGGCGGAACGGGGCACAGTCAATGCCGTACCGCGCAGGGCTTCAGCCGCGCCGCGATCGCCGATTTCGGCAAAGCGGGCCACCGCGCCATTGGGGCCGGGGCGCACCGACTTCAACGTCAGCATGCGCCCCGCCACATCGAAACTCTTGTAGCTTTTGAGGCTTTCCGCCCCTTCGCCAAAGAGTTTCAGACGGACATCGCCCGCCACCCCATGCGCACCGATGATCGCGGCCAGAGTGACGGGCTTGTCTGTCATTATGCTCAGCCTTCAGCCTGTTCGGCAGCAGCTTCTTCAACAGGCGCTTCTTCAGCGGCCGGCGCAGCAGCGGCTTCGGCGGCAGCAGCCTTGGCGGCTTCGGCAGCTTCAGCGGCTTCGGCAGCCTTGGCAGCGCGGTCTTCAGCGCGGTCCTTGGCCTTCTGACCCGGCTCAGCCTTGTTCGGGTTGTTGCGCGCCTTGCGCTCCTTCACGCCAGCGGCGTCCAGGAAGCGAGCGACGCGGTCGGTCGGCTGCGCACCAGCGGCAACCCAATGCTTCGCACGCTCGGTGTCGAGCACGACGCGCTTTTCGTCGCCCTTGGGCAGGACGGGATTGTAGCTGCCGATACGCTCGATGAACTTGCCGTCACGCGGTGCGCGGCTGTCGGCCACGACGATGCGGTAATAGGGGCGCTTCTTGGAGCCGCCGCGCGACAGACGGATGGAGGTTGCCATGGAACTAAACCTTTCTAACTCAACTGCTTTTTAGGAATTGCCATCCCAGCGATAGCTGGCGCCTCTCCTCCGTTTGCGGGCGGCGAGGCCCCAGCTTTCGCTGGGATGACGGGTTACTTCACTTCTTCATGAAATTCTGAAAACCGGGCGGCAGCTTGGGCATATTGCCGCCCAGACCACCAAGGCTTCCGCCCAGACCCGACAGGTCAGGCGGACCACCCGCGCCGCCATCGGGGCCACCAAGGCCACCCATGCCGCCACCGGTGAACATCTTGGCCAGCCCTTTCAGGCCGCCCATCTTGCGGATCTTCTTCATCGCGCCTTCCATTTCCTGATGCATCTTCAGGAGACGGTTGACATCCTGCACGGTGCGGCCGGCACCCTTGGCAATGCGGATCTTGCGCTTGGCGTTGATCAGGGCGGGCTTTTCCCGCTCCTTGGGCGTCATCGATCCGATCATCGCATCCAGATGGAGCAAGGTCTTGTCGTTCGCGCCGCTATTGGCCATCGCCGCCTGCGCTTTCTTGAGGCCCGGCAACATGCCCGCCAACGCGCCAAGACCACCCATGCGACGCATCTGGTTCAGCTGGCTACGCAGGTCGTTCATGTCGAACTGACCCTTGGCCATCTTCTTGGCCAGCTTGTCGGCTTCCTCGGCGTCGATCGTCTCGGCGGCACGCTCGACCAGCGACACGACGTCGCCCATGCCCAGGATGCGCTGCGCGACGCGGGCGGGATGGAACGGCTCGATCGCGTCCAGCTTTTCACCGGTGCCCGCGAACTTGATCGGACGGCCGGTAACGGCGCGCATCGACAGCGCCGCACCACCACGCGCATCGCCGTCCATACGGGTCAGCACCACGCCGGTCAGCGGCACCTGCGCGGTAAAGCTGGTCGCGACATTCACGGCGTCCTGCCCGGTCAGCGAGTCGACCACCAGCAGGATTTCCGCCGGATTGGAGACGTCGGCGACCGCCTTCATCTCGTCCATCAGCGCCTGATCGACATGCAGACGACCTGCGGTATCGAGCATGACCACGTCGAAGCCCTGAAGCTTCGCCGCCTGCAACGCCCGCTTGGCGATATCGACCGGCTGCTGTCCGGCGACGATCGGCAAGGTTGCAACGTCGGTCTGCGTGCCGAGAACGGCAAGCTGTTCCTGCGCGGCCGGACGCTGGACGTCGAGCGACGCCATCAGCACCTTCTTGCGCTCTTTTTCCTTCAGCCGCTTGGCGATCTTCGCGGTGGAGGTGGTCTTACCGGAGCCTTGCAGACCGACCATCATGATGACGGCGGGCGGCGACACGTCGATCATCAGATCGCTGGTTTCGGACCCCAGCGTCTCGGTCAGCGTGTCGGATACGATCTTGACGACCATCTGGCCCGGCGTAACCGAGCGCAGCACATCGCTGCCCACGGCCTTTTCGGTGGCCTGATCGACGAACTGGCGCACCACGGGCAGCGCGACGTCGGCTTCGAGAAGTGCGATTCGCACCTCGCGCATCGCGGCGCGGACATCGTCCTCCGTAAGCGCACCGCGCCCACGCAGCTTGTCGAATACCCCACCGAGACGATCGCTTAGCGAATCGAACATCACCACCTCATTTGGGCCGAAAGGCCCGAAAAATCGTGCTTACCCATCAAACGACAAAATCGCCGGCGGGCGAAACTTCGCCGGCCAGCGTCCATCCGATGCCCCTCTTGGGCGTCCTGGAGTCGTCAGGATATCGGACGGAGACCGACCGATTGCACGGGCGCCTTTACGGGAAACAGGCAAGAAGTGCAAGCGGGCGCATGGAACGGCAAGGATGGCCGGACGACAGATGGCTCCCTGTCCTACATCGCCCCTCCCTGCTAGAGCATTACGCGTTTAACTGCCTCACTCAACCTCCGTTCGTCCTGAGCCTGTCGAAGGACGCGCGCAACGTCCTTCGACAGGCTCAGGACGAACGGACGACATCTAAAGCAGGCTGCCCTCCCCCCGAAAGGCACGGACAAGCAGCACCCTCCCACTTTCCGATAGGATCAACGCAGTGTAACTTTATTTCGCTTTTTGCGGGAAATATGCGAAGTTAAGGCAAAGACAGAGGGGAGCCTAAGATCATGAGTTGGACACGCCGCAAGCCGATGGAGGCGATGACGCCGAAGGATGCAGGGCATCAGATGGCCCGCACCCTGTCCTGGCCACACCTCCTCGCGCTGGGCGTCGGTGCGATCGTCGGCACGGGCATCCTGACGCTGATCGGCGTCGGCGCGGATCGTGCCGGCCCCGCCGTCCTGCTCTCCTTCGCCATTGCCGGCGCCATCTGTGCCTGCGCTGCGCTCGCCTATGCCGAACTCTCGACCATGATGCCGGCGGCGGGCAGCGCTTATAGCTATAGCTATGTCGTGCTGGGCGAAGGCATCGCCTGGATCGTCGGCTGGTCGCTGATCCTGGAATATAGTCTGGTCGTGTCGACCGTGGCGGTCGGCTGGTCCGGCTATGCCGCGCCGCTGCTGACGCCTTTGGGCTTCCCGGAATGGCTGACCAAGGGGCCGGAACTGGGCGGCGCGATCAATCTGCCCGCCATCTTCATCATCGCCGTGGTCGCGGGCCTGCTGATGTTCGGCACGCGCGAAAGCGCCCGCCTCAACACTATCCTCGTCCTCATCAAGATCGTGACGCTCAGCCTGTTCGTCGCCTATGCCCTGCCCGCTTTCGACGCCGCCAATCTCGAACCCTTCATGCCCTTCGGCTTTGCCAAACATATGGGACCGGACGGCGTGGAACGCGGCGTCATGGCTGCGGCCGCGATCATCTTCTTCGCCTTCTACGGTTTCGACGCCATTTCGACGGCCGCAGAAGAAGCCAAGAACCCCGATCGTGACCTTGCCATCGGCATCGTCGGGTCGCTGATCGTCTGCACCCTCATCTACGTCCTCGTCGCCGCAGCGGCGATCGGCGCCCTGCCCTTCACCCGCTTTGCCGACAGCCCGGAACCGCTGGCGCTGATCCTGCGCGAAATGGGCCAGGGCAGCATCGCCCGCATCGTCGCCATCGCCGCCGTGATCGCGCTGCCGACCGTGCTGCTGGGTTTCCTCTACGGCCAGAGCCGCATCTTCCTGGTGATGGCGCGCGACGGCTTCCTGCCGCAAAGCCTTGCCAAAATCTCGAAGCGCGGCACCCCCGCCCGGATCACGCTGGTGACAGCGGCATTGGTGTCGATCATCGCCGGCGTCCTGCCGATCGACGAAATCGCGGCGCTGGCCAATGCCGGCACGCTGATCGCCTTCACTGCCGTGGGCCTGTGCCTTCTCGTCCTGCGCAAACGCGCCCCGGACCTGCGCCGCCCCTTCCGCACACCTGCGGCATGGGTCGTGGGCATCGGCGCGGTGGCCGGCTGCGCCTATCTCTTCCTCAGCCTGCCGATGAAGACCATCATCGCCTGCGCGATCTGGAATGCGATTGGGCTGGGCGTGTACTTTCTCTATGGGCAGAGACGGGCGAACCCCGCAAAATAAGGAGTTGGAATTGACTGCCGTACTGAGCATCACGCTGGCCGCGACACTTGTTCCGACAATGCCGGCAAAGTCGCCCGCATATTGGCTGAGCGACAACGACTACCCTTCGGGTGCGCTGCAGCGGAAAGAGGAAGGGCCGGTAGCATTTTCCCTTCTCATCGCGCCGAGCGGGCGCATTGCCAACTGCATAATCACAGCGACCAGCGGCTCTGCCGATTTGGACGAACGAACCTGTGCCATGATCGCTTCACGCGGTCGCTTTAAAGCGGCGAAGGACGAAAATGGCGCTGAGACATACGGCTCTTATAGAGGACTACTGTCCTGGCGCCTCCCCGGCAATCAAGGTGGCCCATCCTATCGCTACGTGCCGCCCGTTGATATGACGTTGCAAGTCAAGCGCTTGCCAGGCGGGGCGCAGGAGGAGAGCGTATCACTTATTACGAAGCTCGACCCAACGGGGCACATCACCATTTGCGAACCGTTCAAACCCGACAAATCATCCGCAAAGCTGATCGAAGTCGCATGCCAGCAAGCAAAGGAAGCCTACACTTCGCTGGCCACCAACGCTGAAGGCCGGCCAGTGCCGGTGGTTCGGCACCTCATAGTCAAATTCCAGGTCGCGGCGGAATAACGCCAGACTCGCCTTTTCCCTCCACCCCCACTACATGCGCGCCATGGGACGTTTTTCGAAGATGCATGGCCTAGGCAACGACTTCGTCGTGATCGACGCGCGGGAAAACACTGTCGACATGACGGAAGCCCGTGCTCGCGCCATTGCCGATCGCCATGCCGGGATCGGCTGCGACCAGTTGATCCTGATCGGCGAGAGCGACGACGCCGACGTGTCGATGCAGATCTTCAACGCCGATGGCACCGAAGTGGAAGCCTGCGGCAACGCGACCCGCTGCGTCCCCCTGTTCGTCGGCCGCGATGTGCTGATCCGCACCAAGGCCGGCGTGCTCGACGCCAAGTCCGTCGACGGCGGCGCCAGCGTCGACATGGGCGCCCCGCGTTTCGACTGGGACGCTATCCCGCTCGCCTATCCCATGGACACGCTGACCATGGGCGCCAGTTGGGAAGATCTGCCCGCGCCCGCCGCCGTCAATGTCGGCAACCCGCATGTCATCTTCTTCATGGACGATCTGGAGTCCGTCGATTTTGATCGCCTCGGCCCGCTGATCGAGCATGACCCGCTCTTCCCCCAGCGCGTGAACGTGAACTTCGCGCAGGTCGTGGGCGAAAACCACATCCGCCTCGTCGTCTGGGAACGCGGCGCCGGCCTGACCCGTGCCTGCGGCACCGGCGCCTGCGCCACCGCCGTCGCCGCCATCCGGCGCAAGCTGATGACCGGTCCCGTGACCGTCAGCCTGCCGGGCGGCGACCTCGTCATCGCATGGGCGCCCGGCGGCTCGATCCGTATGACGGGCCCCGCCACCCATGTCTTCGATGGCGAGGCCGACTGGTCGCGTTTCTGAGCCTATGGCCGGCCCCGACATCATCACCATGGGCTGTCGCCTGAACATCGCAGAGAGCGAGGCGATACGCGACATGGCGCAGGGCCAAGACGACCTGATCGTCGTCAACAGCTGCGCCGTGACGGCCGAGGCGGTGCGCCAGACCCGGCAGGCGATCCGCCGCGCCAGGCGGGAACGGCCCGACGCCCGCATCCTCGTCACCGGCTGCGCGGCTCAGACCGAACCGCAGACTTTCGCCGCCATGGCGGAGGTGGATGGCGTGATCGGGAATCGGGAGAAGATGGAAGCAGAGACTTATCTTCCGTCATCCCAGCGCGAGCTGGGATCTCTCTTTTCTACTCCACACGAAGGAAGTGAGATGCCCGCGTTGGCTGACGCCGCCCTTCGGGTCGCTGGCATGACGGAGAAGGTGAAAGTCTCCGACATCATGGCCGTGCGCGACACCGCGCCGCACATGGCCTCCGCCTTCTCTGACCATGCCCGCGCCTTTCTGGAGGTGCAAAATGGCTGCGACCATCGCTGCACCTTCTGCATCATCCCCTATGGCCGGGGAAACAGCCGCTCCGTCCCGGCGGGTGCCGTGATCGAAAAGGCGAAAGAACTGGTCGACGCAGGCTATCAGGAAATCGTCCTGACCGGCGTGGACGTCACCAGCTATGGCCCGGACCTGCCGGGCAGCCCGTCGCTCGGCCTGCTGATCGAGCGCATATTGAAGGGCGTGCCCGACCTTCCCCGCCTGCGCCTGTCCTCGATCGACAGCGTGGAGATAGACGAACGGCTGTTCGACCTCATCGCCCACGAACCGCGCATGATGCCGCATCTGCATCTGTCGCTACAGGCGGGCGACGACATGATCCTCAAGCGTATGAAGCGCCGCCACGGCCGCGCCGACGCCATTGCCATCGTCCAGCGCGTGAAGGCCGCCCGCCCGGACATCAGCATCGGCGCCGATATCATCGCCGGCTTCCCGACCGAAGACGACGCTATGTTCGCGGGCAGCCTCGCCCTGATCGACGAATGCGACATCGTCCACGGCCATATCTTTCCTTACTCGCCGCGCATCGGCACGCCCGCCGCGCGCATGCCGCAGGTCGATCGCGCCACGATCAAAGCCCGCGCCGCCCGCCTGCGCGACGCCTGCGCCACCCGCCGCGACGGCTGGCTGCGCAGCCTGATCGGCTCCACCCAATCGGTGCTGGTCGAACGCAACGGCCTGACCGGCCATGCCGAAAATTTCGCGCCAGTGCGCTTCGCATCGGCACAGCCCCCCTCCTCCATCGTCCGCGCCACCATCACGGGGCTTGAGAAGGACGCCCTGATCGCGCAAGAGGCAGCATAATGACTGATACCGGCACCAGCTGGCGCGACCGCCTCTTCGGCGGACTGAAGCGCACATCCGACAGGCTCGGCGACAATCTCACCGGCCTTTTCTCCAAGGCCGCGCTCGACGCGCAGACCCTCGATGAGATCGAGGAAGCGCTGATCGTCAGCGACCTTGGCCCCGCCATGGCCGCGCGCGTGCGCGATCGTCTGGCCGAAGGGCGCTATAACAAGGAACTGACCGAAGAATATCTGCGCGAGATCATCGCGGAGGAAATCGAGAAGACCCTCGCTCCGGTCGCCCGCCCACTGGAGATCGAAGCCTTCCCGCGCCCACAGGTCATCCTGGTGATCGGCGTCAACGGTTCGGGCAAGACCACCACCATCGCCAAGCTGGCCAATAATTTCCTGGAGCAGGATTATGGCGTGATGCTGGCGGCCGGCGACACGTTCCGTGCGGCGGCGATTGGCCAGCTCAAGGTATGGGCCGAACGGCTCGGCATCCCCATCGTCGCGGGCAAGGAAGGCGGCGACGCCGCCGGCATCGTGTTCGACGCGGTCAAGCAGGCGACCGAAACCGGCATCGACGTGCTGATCGTGGATACCGCAGGCCGTCTCCATAACAAGACCGAACTGATGGACGAGCTGGCCAAGGTGCGCCGTGTGCTGGGCCGATTGAACCCGGCCGCCCCGCACGACGTTGTGCTGGTGCTGGATGCCACTACGGGACAGAATGCGTTGAACCAGATCGAAGTCTTCAAGGAAACCGCGCAAGTGACGGGGCTGGTCATGACCAAGCTCGACGGCACTGCGCGCGGCGGCGTGCTAGTCGCGGCGGCGGAGAAATTCCGCCTGCCGATCCACGCCATCGGCGTGGGTGAAAAGATCGAGGATCTGCGCCCCTTCGATCCGGGCGACATGGCCCGCGCCATTGCAGGGACGGCTTATGCCCGCTGACAGCAAGCCCGCCGCCAAGCCAGCGCATAACGGCACCCTCAGCCTCGCGCTCGATTTCGGACCGCTGCTGGTCTTCTTCCTGACCTATAAGGGCGCAGGCTGGATCTGGGGCGCCGGCAATCCGATCACGGCGATGACCTTTGGCACGGCCGCCTTCATGGTCTCGATCGTGATTGCGGTCATCGTCTCGAAAGTGAAGCTGGGCCGCGTGTCGCCGATGCTCTGGCTGTCGGCGCTGCTGATCCTCTTTTTCGGCGGCCTCACCATCTATTTCCACGACCAGAGCTTCATCCAGTTGAAGCCGACCATCATCTACGCCTTCTTTGCGCTGATGCTGTTCGCCGGATTGCTGCGCGGCCAGCCTCTGCTCAAATATCTGTTGCAGGCCGCGTATGACGGGCTGACGCATGAAGGCTGGCTGAAATTGTCCCGCAACTGGGCGCTGTTCTTCGTCGCCATGGCGGTCGCGAACGAAGCGATGCGCCGGACGATGACCTTCGACACCTGGCTGGCGGTCAAGGTCTGGGGCGTGACGATCGTGTCGGTCGTGTTCGCCGCGGCCAACATCCCGATGCTGATGCGCCACGGCCTGACGCTGGGCGATGGCCTGGACAGCGACGAGGTGGGCGAAACCACCCCGCCGCAGGGCTAGGCGGGGGGGAACTAAATCTTTCCGTGCCACATTGCCTGTTTGGTAGCGTAATGTCCTGTCCTACAGGATCGATCTCCTCTATCCTGCGATCGGCTCTTTCGATTGTCGGCAAAAGCGTACCGTAGACGTCTCTGCGCCGGCACTGCAAAAGCGACATAAAGTGGCAATTCCGCATGCTTTTTGTGGTTCTTTTGTCGCTTTATCGCAAGATTCTGGGCGATTGGAATTGGACCACGCCGCATGAGTGATTTTGAGCGAAATGGAATATTTCACTCAAAATCACACCAAATAAATATGAAGAGGCTCAGACCTCTCTCGCCTGTGCAACGGCATCAATGATGATGTCGCGCAATTCGCCGTCGCGGTCGGGCCAGAGAATCGCAGCCCCCACCCGCATCCCTATCAACGCCGCGCCGATCGGTGTCAGGATGGAGATATGGCCCTGCGCCACATCGGCCTGAAGGGGATAAACCAGTCGCACCTGCCGCACTGCGCCGCTCCGCGCGTCACGATAGGTTACGTCCGATCCCATGGCGACGACATCCTCCGGCAGGTCGACCTGCGCACAAAGACGGGCACGGTCGACTTCCTCCAGCAGTTGTTCGCACACGTCGGGGAAGCGGTCCCGCGCGGCCCAGGCGAGATCGGAAATGATGTCGGCTTCGTGTTCGACAAGTTGGATCGTCGGCAAAGCCGTCCGTTGCATGTGCAGAGTCATGAAAAGGTATCCTGATAGAGGCATGGCCCGCAATGCGGGCATCAAGGGTCGACAAGAAGGTGCCCCGGACCCTGCCGACGGAACGCCTGTCAGGTCCGGGGCGGATCGCCCGCGAGAAGCTGGCCCCCGTGATGACGGAAGCGTGGAAAGGCTATGCCGCTCTGCATTGCCTGATCCTGTTCGACCCAGCCGATACTGTCAAGAAACCACTTCGCCCTGCCCTTTACGGTCAGCTTTCGACACGATTTTCTGCGATCGTTTCGCAATAGGCACATATCTGTTTTCTTGGGCGTTGGGTGCGCATATGGGAAGCGACGGAGGCGTCCACGCCCCGCATGGACCATATGATCAACCGGCCGCGCCCTCGTCTTGCGTGGCCGCCCCATAACGAACCCGAGGAGTTCCGCCATGGCCTTTGTTCTGCCTGATCTTCCCTACGCCAAGGACGCCTTCGGCGATATCCTGTCGGTCGAAACCTTCGACTTCCATCATGGCAAGCATCACAATGCCTATGTCGTGAAGGCCAATGAACTGGTCGCCGCCGACGCCGCACTTCAGGGCAAGTCGCTCGTCGAACTGATCAAGACCGCCAAGGGCGGCCTGTTCAATCAGGTCGGCCAGATCTGGAATCACACCTTCTACTGGAAGTCGCTGTCGCCGGTGAAGACCGCGCCGACCGGCGAACTGCTCGCCAAGATCGAAGAAGCCTTCGGTTCGGTTGACGCGCTGATCGAAAAGCTGAAGGCAGAGGCCGTCGGCCATTTCGCCAGCGGCTGGGCCGCGCTGATCCTGAAGGACGGCAAGCTGGAAGTGACCAGCTATCATGACGCCGACACCCCGGTCGCGCATGAAGGTCATGCCCCGCTGCTGATCCTCGATGTGTGGGAACATGCTTACTATATCGACTATCGCAACCTGCGCCCGGCCTATGCCGAAAAGCTGCTGAAGGAAGCGATCAACTGGGACTTCGCGGCCCAGAACCTCGACGGTGAAGGCGCCAGCCGCGCCGACCAGCCGGCCTGATATCGGAAAGGGGCCGGCCATCGTTGATGGCCGGCCCTTTCCACATCTGCAAAAGAAGTGCGATCAGGCCGCTTCCAATTGGGTGACGAACTGGTCTGCGGCCCGTTGCAATATCTGAGCCGTCTGCGACAGGCTTGACGCCGCGCTGGATACTCGACCGGACAGGCTCTCGGTATCGCGTGCCACATCCGCCACATCGCCCATTTGCCGCGTCATGCTGACAGCATCCTGGGCCGTGTCACGCGCCGATTCTCCGATCGCACTGGTCGCATCCCGCTGATCGGCAACTGCGCGCTGGATGGCATCCGCTGCCCCCGCCAATTGCTCCACTGTGCCCGCCACTTCAGACAGCGCCTCCCGTGCCACACCGGCGCCCTGCCGCGCCGACCATGCCAGGGCATGAATCTCGCCGGTGGCATTAGCGGTCTGACTCGCCAGCTGCTTGACCTCGCCTGCCACTACCGCGAAACCCCGGCCAACCTCCCCGGCCCGCGCCGCCTCAATCGTGGCATTGAGCGCCAGCAGGTTCGTCCGGGCGGCAATTTCGTTGATCGAATCGGCGAAGCTTGTAATCGAAGTGGTCCGCCCTTCCAGTTCATGGACGGCCTGATGCCCCGTGGTCGACACACGCTGCGCCTCGCCGCCCAGCACAGCCTGCTGGTGCGAAGCCGACGCGATCGCCGCAATGGATTCCGACAATTGCTCGATCCGCCGTGCCAGCACGGCGGCATTGGCGGAAGACTGCTCGGCGATCGCCACCGTTTCCTCCGTACCGGCGCTCGCGCGCTGGGCAAGCTTGTTGAGCTGCCGCGCGGATTCATCCAGTTCCTGCGCTGCCGCACCGACCGACCCGACGATTTCCGACACCGATTGCCTGAAGTCCTGTACCAGGGCCAAGGTCGCCGACCGTCGTTCCGCTGCCATGCGGGCCTTGTCGGCCTCCTGCTGCGCACGCAACTGCGCGGCGCGTGCATCCATATCCCGACTGGAGGTCATCGCGGCTTCGGCGGCATCGCGCCCCTTTTCCGCCTCCTGCGCCAGTGCGCCAGCATGCACCACATGGCCATCAAGCGCCAGCAGCATCGACCGCAGTCGAACCGTCAGATAACAGAGCACCGCTGCCTGCAACACTACTGCAACGGCATGGATCGCCACCCGTCCGACATTGGCCTGATCGGGAAAAACCCATGCCGGCAGCACGAAATTGAGAATGAGGTGATGCACCGCCGTCAACGATGCAGCCAGCAGGATCGGCCGCCAGTCATAGAGCAGCGTCAAGCCCGCCAGCGCCACGAAGAAGAACATGTGGCCATCCATCTGCCAGCCATGACCGGACAAGAGGTAAAGGCCGATCGCCGGCTGCACCGCCGCCAGCGTCCCCATTGCCAGTCGCGCTTCCAGATCCTCGCGCTGGCGCAGGATCCGGATGGTCGGCAATATGTTCACAAGCGCGGACAGAAGGAGCGCGCGTCCACCATGTTGCACGCCTAGAAACAGCCCGCCCAGCCCGATCGCTACGGTCCACCACCAGCTAGCGAACAACAGGATGCGCAGGCCCTGCAATCGCAACCGGTCAAGGCTGGTCATGGCGCTCATCAGGCGATCGCTCCGCAACCGCCCATTTGCGCCGACAGGGCGATCACGCCGCGACGCAGCAGTACGGGCGCCAGCAGATCGCGCTCACCTTCCACCAGTAATGATCCCGGCCATGGTCCCTTGGCTACCAGCCGCGCGCCCTGCGCGACCGCGACCTGCGCCAAAGCCGCTTCCGCCTCATGGGTCAGCGGCAGCAATAACATCCGGCCGCTGGCAGGCGGAACGGCATAAAGGCCAAGCAGACCAAAAAGGATCAAGGCACATTGCGCGGCCAGAGGCAGACACCGCCGAAAGGATGCGAAAAGAGGCATTGCCTCCATTTAGGCGGGATAGGTAAGAATTATATTAAGGATGGGTTGCGTTGCCCAGCCCCAGCGCTTCGGTCAGTTCATCCAGATCGGCGCCGGGCCGAACGAGCAGCCAGTCGCGGCTGGCAGCGCCATCCACCACCGTCACCGCGCCCCTTGGGCAAACACCCAGGCAATTGACTTCCACTATGCCGGCTGCCGCTTTGCGGCCCTTCTTCAACGACAGATGCTTGCGCAATGCCTTGGCCAGCCGCTCGTCACCGCCCGGTCCGAAACCGCCGTCCAGTTTCTTGGAACATTTGCGGCAAACCAGCACCACATTGGACCAGTTGGACCGGACCAGATCCTTCAATCCACCGCCCCCCGCGGCTTCCAGGTGCGTCGTTCTTCCGCTGCGCGCAGCACCTCATAGGCCGCCTGAATCGCCTGGAAACGCACCGCAGCGTCGCTGTCGCCCGGCTTCACATCGGGATGATATTCCTTTGCCAGCCGCCGCCAGCTCTTCTTGACCGCGTCGAACCCGGCATCATCTTCCAGTTCCAATGCCTTGAGCGCATGCAGTTCGTCGCGCGACCGGCTGCCGTCGCCGGGGCCTCCCCAGCTATGATAGGCACTGGACTGATAGCCACCAGCGTCGCGCCGCTCGGCCTTTTCCCGCGACGCACGTTCTTCGTTGTCCAGGCCCTGAAAATAATCCCAGTTGCGGTTATATTCACCCGCATGTTCGGGGCAGAAATACCAGCGTTCCGGGCTGTTGGGGGATTTGGGCGCGGGGCAGTCGCCCGGCTGGTCACAACCATAGCGGTCGCACATGCGCACGCGCTGCGCCTCACGCGCGGCCCCATAGGCACGCCAGCGGGGAAAGCCCCAGTCATTGGATCGGCTATTTCTTGCCATTGCCCCGAATTAGGGAAGGTGCGGCCGGAAAGCCAGCCCAGCCGCCGATTTTGCGGCGGAAAATGCCAGAGGGCCTGTAAGCCGGGTTCTGTCCACCCCGATTAAGGGGATAGGCGACCATTCCTCTAGGGACCGGATTGCTCCGTTCCTCAAGCGACCAACCCGGGCGATCTCGGTCGAAACAGACCTAGCAGTCGAAACTGCGCGCCGCCCCTATTCGGTCTTGCTCCCGGTGGGGTTTACCGTGCCGCCTTGCGTTGCCGCAGACGCGGTGCGCTCTTACCGCACCCTTTCAATTTCACCCGACCGAAGTCTTAGGGCCGAAGCCCTGGGCGACCTGCTTTCTGTTGCACTGTCCCTTGGATCACTCCAGCCGGTCGTTAACCGGCACCGTTATTTCGTGGAGCCCGGACTTTCCTCGCCGTGGAAGTTACCCGCCACGCCGCGGCCGCCCGGCCCTCTGGCGGCATGGGCCTTAGACCGATTTTCCCGTCCCGTCATCCCGCTTATTCGTCCCCGCGGGGCTTTGGCAGCAACAGCGCCAAAAGGATGGCGCGACATTCGCCGCAAATGACCCCGTCGATCAGTTCCGGCCGGAAACGGCGCTGGAATGCGACCACCGCCGCCTTGGGATCGGCAATGTCATAGCCGAACCGTTCGAGCGCCAGCATGAAGCCGCTGTCGGTCCATTGCGGGTCCATCAGATTCTTGGTCGGGCGCGGCAGTGCCAGCCGCAGTCGCGCCAGTTGCCCCCAGGGGAAGAGTTCGCCCGGATCCTGCTTGCGCGCCGGCGCGATGTCGCTGTGGCCCACGATATTGCCGCGCGTGATCTTGTGCCGCTGGACGATGGCGTGGACCAGCGGGATCAGCGAGCCCATCTGGGTTTCCGGGAACGGACGATAGCCCCATTCATGGCCGGGATTGACGATCTCTATGCCGATACTGGCTGAATTGATATCGTCCACGCCGCGCCAGTGCGACCGGCCCGCATGCCAGGCGCGCTTGGCCTCATCGACCATGCGGATGACCTGACCGTCTTCCGTCACGACATAATGAGCGGATACTTTCGATTCCGGATTGGCGAGCCAGTTTATGGCGCTCGCTGCGTCGGGCATGCCGGTATAGTGCAGCACCAGCATCGTGATCGGCAGGCTGCGATCGTCGAAATTGGGCGACGGCGTATCGATCATGGGCATGTCGGTCATCGGAAAAGGCCAGTCACTTGCAGCGGCTCGGTCATCGCACCCTTCCGGCCCGCCCCTCTGGCGGCCTGCACAGGACCATGGCCGAGACGGGCGCAGCAATCAAGCAGGGTTAATGCGGATGAACCGGCTTCATCCGGCCCGCCGCACCGATCCACCGACGCAAGGGGCCATCAGCGCCTTGGGCGCATAGCCGCCACGAAAATCGGGATGGGGCAGGAAATCGTCACCCTGGCCTATCACCGTCTCACCTGCCCCCAGAAGCAGTACCGATCCGGCATGGCTGTGCCGGCCGAGCAGGCGCAATACGGCACCGCGCCGCTCGGGCGTGAAGTAGAGCAGCACGTTGCGACACAACAGCAGATCATATTCGCCGGACGGCGCACGCGGATCGAATAGATTGTCGCGGCGGAAATCAATCATGCGGCGCAGTTCGGAATTGGCGCGCCAATCCTCTCCATGTGGTTCGAACCATTTGATGAGGTCGCCCACGCCCAGACCGCGCTGCACATCCATTTGCGAAAATACGCCCGAACGCGCCTGTTCGATCGCAGCCGTGGAAATATCGGTCGCCAATATCTCGATTCGCCACCCCTGCCAGCGTTCGGCATCGTTGCGCAGCCGAATGGCCAGCGAATAAGCCTCCTGCCCGGTCGAACAGCCCGCGCTCCATATACGCAGCGTCTGGTCTTGCCGTTCCTCATGTATGCGCGGCAGAATCTGGCGATGGATCATGTCGAAAATCTGAAGATCGCGGAAGAAGCTGCTCTCATTGTTGAGCAATGCGTTGACGACATCCTCGTCCAGTCGGGGATCGCGCTTGCGCAACAATGTCGCAGCCAGATCGTCGATCGTCTGGAATCCGTGCGCGCGCAACACCGGACGCAACGCGGTTTCCATCCGCCAGGCGCGGCCTTCCGACAGCACTTGACCGGTGCGCGCTTCCAGCAATCCGGACAAGATACGGGCAGCCCCCTGAAAGGCAGCAGCGCCTGCGGGTGGCAAGGGCATCAGGCAGCTACCTTGCCACGCCGGGCAACGAAATTCATGATCGCCAGCGGTTCCATCACCCCACAAGTCAGCCCTGCGCCGGCCACCGATCCCGGCATGCCCCATACGACGCTACTCGCTTCATCCTGTGCGACGACCCAACCGCCAGCGGCCACGATCTCGCGCGCGCCCAGCGTACCGTCGCGGCCCATACCGGTCAGGACGATGCCGGCCGCGCCGGCGCCATAAATCTCCGCCATGCTGGCAAACATCGGGTCGACACCCGGCAGGTTGCCCGCCGGCGTCCGCTCGGGATTGAGCAGGATCACCACCCGGCCATGCAGGCTACGGCGCAGCTGGATATTGGCATCGCCCGGCGCGACATAGACAGTATCGGGCGCCAGCACATCGCCGGTTTCCGCCACCTTCACCTTCAGGCTGGTCATGCGCGACAACTGCTGCGCAAAATAGACGGTGAAGCTGGCGGGCAAATGCTGAGTCAGCAGTACCGGTACGCCTAATGGCGCCGCCAGCCCCTGAAACAACTGGCCCAGTGCGTGAATACCACCGGTAGAGGCACCGATCCCGATACAGGCGAGTGGCGCGCCGGCTGCATCGACCGCGACCGGCGGCATCACGCGCGGCAACGGCGCCGCCGCAGGCCGATCGCCGAACAGACGGTTCAACCGATCAATCAGGGCTTGGGGGAATTGTTCGCCGAAACTGCCACTCCCCGGCTTGGACACGATATCACTGGCACCCAGCGCCAGTGCTTCGATCGCGGCGGCACTCCCCTCCTCGCACTTACCGGAGAGGATCGCGACCTTGACGGAAGGATTGGCGCGCAGGATTTGCGGCAACGCAGCCAGACCGCTCTGTCCCGGCAATTCGATGTCGAGCAGCACCAGATCAACAACATGGTCCGCCAGATAGCCCAGCGCATGTTCTGCACTGTTCGTCTTTTGAACGACACTGTAGCCTGGATCGGCATTGAGGATGCGTTCGATTACCGTGCGCACCACGACCGAATCGTCGACGACCAGCGTCCGCACGACGGGGCGTGCATCGCCATGGCTGGTCATTATCGGCATCATCGCGGTCATCACGGGGCTTTCTGCGCGGAAGGATCAACGGAAAATCAGCGGCACTCCTGGATCAGCGGACAATATGGCCGCTAGATCACACCGACGATCGCCAACTTGCTCTCCAGCGTTTCCCGGTCGAACGGCTTCATCACATATTCGTCGGCCCCTGCCTCGACTGCGGCCTTGATATGGCTGATGCCATTTTCGGTGGTGCAGAAGATGATCTTGGGCCGCGCCGCCATCTTGGCGCTCGACAGCGCCTGGAGAAATTCCATGCCGCTCATCACCGGCATGTTCCAGTCGAGCAGTACGACATCAGGCGGCGAAGCCTCACACTGGGTCAGTGCATCCTGCCCGTCTACCGCTTCGCTCACCGTCAGGTCCAGCGATTCGAGGATATGGCGTGCCACCTTGCGGATGACCTTCGAGTCGTCGACGACCAGGCAATTCTTCATGAAGCGTCCCTTAGATTTATGCGTCCCGTTGCGTCGGGCTTAACCAGCAAAGGCGAGGATTTGGTAAACAAGATCGAATGGATCAGGCGGCTTGCGCAAGCGCCCCCCCCTCGATGAAGGCAGCGAGCGACACGAGCAGCCAGGGATGCCCCTCATGCTCCACCAGCGCGCGGGCATAAGGCGCCCAGGCCGGATCAAGCTGCCCTCGCAGTGGCAGGGCGCCTTCCGGTACGCGGCAGATATCCGACACGCCATCGACCATCAGGCCATAGCTGTGACCGCTTATGTTCGCGATGATCGCCAGACCGCGTTGCTCGACCGGCGTTGCTTGCCCGCGAATCAACGCTGCAACGTCGATGATAGTGAGCACGCGGCTGCGCAGGGCGGACAAACCTGCGATATGTGCACCCATGCCGGGCACCGGTGATATGTCGGTCAGGCGGACGACTGCCTCCACCTCTCCGGTTTCAACGGCGATCCGCGTGCCTGCCAGCGTTGCGAGAAGATAAAGCTGATCCATGGGCTTTGTCCTTATCCCCGCCGACCGGCGATCGCCGCCATCAACGCATCCTGATCATAGCGGTATATGCTGCCATCCTGCGGCCCTGTGGGACGGGGCGACGCGCGCAGATGAACGACGCGGCATCCCATGATTTCCGCGGCCTGCGCCGCATCGGCCTCCGTGCAGAGCACGACATCCTCGGGATCGACCAGAGCATCACCAGGCAGGCCCAGCAGTACCTCATGCCCCGCCTGCCGCAGCAGCGGCGCCAATATCTCGCGTGTCCAGCCGTCATTGCTGTCGGCCAGCAGACAGCGGCCCCGCACCCGTTCGACCATCGCCTCTTCGGGCAGGGCTGCGAACAGAGCGAAGGGGTTGATGACTTCCAGATGCTCGCCCTCGATCACGGCGACGCCGCTCAGCATGCCGTGCATCGCCACCATGTCGGGTACAGCGGGCATCTGGACGATATCCAGCACGGCCGCGACCGGATAGCAGGCTTCGCGCCGATCATCGCGCAAGCGCAACGCCGATACCTTGTCCCGGTCAAACTGCGACAGGCCGTTGGCCACCGGCACCAGACGTCCGTCCAGCCGCACGAAAGCGCGTCCACCCGACCGGCCGAACAGGCCTGCGTCAATATCCTCTACCCGCTCGATCAGCGACAGTTTCAGCAGGCGCCGCTCGCCCGACAATTCCTCGAACCGCAACGCAGCGACCATTTCGACGCCCGTTTGCGCGTCGGCCTGCTCCTCCTGCTGCCGCGCCGCCCGGTCGTCGATGATGTTGGGCAGACGCGCCGCATTGGCCAGGCCCGCCGCGTCCAGCAGCAGCATCGGCTTGCCATTGTCGGGCAGCGTCATGCCGGCATAGACGCCCGTCGCCATCACCAGCGGCGAAGCAGGACGAATCACCAGTTCCTCATGATTGTCGACCGCCGACACGCCCATGGCGAAGGGCACGCCGGTCGCCGACCGTACCACCATGATCGCACGTGGCCCCTGCTGCGCCGGCTTTTCCATGCCCAGCACATCCTCCAGATCGACCATCGAATGACGCACGGCGCGGATCGTCGCGATCTTCGCGCCGCCCACTTCGCTGACCTGCAACGTCTCGTTATTGTCGTGTAGGATCTCGACCACTGCCGCGCGCGGAATGGCGAAATGCTGGCCGCCAGCACGCACGATCAGGCCGGGGATGATGGTCAGGGTCAACGGCACACGCAGCGTGATGCACAGCCCCTGCCCCGGCTGGTTGTCCAGCGCGATGACGCCGCCGATCCGCTCCACATTGGCGCGAACCACGTCCATGCCGACGCCCCGGCCGGAAATAGCCGTCACCTTGGCAGCGGTCGACAGACCAGCGTGGAAGATCAGATCCAGCCTGTCCTGCTCGGACATGCGCGCAGCCGCATCGGGCGTCAGCCGCCCGGCTGCGATCGCCTTGTCCACCAGCCGGGCCGTATCGATACCCGCGCCATCGTCGGCGATGGCGATGACGATCTGGTTGCCCGACTGGCGCGCCTCCAGCCGCAGCCGGCCCGTTTCCGGTTTGCCGGCGGCGCGGCGCTTGTCCGGCGTTTCGATGCCATGGTCGATGCTGTTGCGCACGATATGGGTGAGTGGGTCGACGACCATCTCCACCATTTCGCGATCCATCTCGACATCGCCGCCTTCAAGGCTGAGGTCGATTCGCTTGCCCAGTTCCCGACCCAGATCGCGCACCATGCGCGGAATTGCCGCGAACAGACGATCTACCCGCTGCATCCGGGTCTTGGAAATCACGTCGCGCATGTCGGCAACGCAGGTCGACAAACGTTCGAACACATTGTCCAATTCGGGATCAGCCGACCGCTCGCGCAGTTTGCGCGACAATTCGTTGCGCGCCAGCACCATATCCGACACGCCGTTCATCAACTGGTCGATCAGGCTGAGCGGCAGGCGAATGGTGCGCGGTCCGGACTGCGCTCCGCCGCATCGCGCCACGGCGACGGGCGCAGCCTCGACCACCACCTGCTCCGGCTCCTCACCCCGCGCGCTCAGCGCGCCAATCAGGAAATCGTCATTCTCGCTCGGCAGCGCAGCGCCGATCGCCACCGCCTCGGTCAACTCGCCGATCCTGTCCATGATGCCCAGCACGGCGCTGACGGTCGCGGGATCAGGGCGGCGATTGCCGGCGCGGATTTCCGACAGCACATCCTCCGCCGCATGGCTCAGCCGCTCGAATCGCGGCAGGTTGAGAAAGCCGCAACTACCCTTCACTGTATGGAAGAAGCGAAAGATGGCATCCAGCCGGTCCCGGTCCGATGGATCGGCCTCCCAGGCGACGACTTCACCAGCCAGAGCCTCCAGCGTCTCCTGGGTCTCGGATATGAATTCCTGTAATAGTTCGTCCATGCCTCAAGGCCCCAAGGTGCGCGCTTCGGCACCATTGCGACGACGTAGTTAAGGGGCCGTTAAAGCTGCGGCGAACGGTGGAACGGAGTAAAGAAAAGGGCGCCGCGGAAAACCGCGACGCCCCTGAAAGCCTGGCTTTTGCGCCGGTGCTTACTGATGCTTCTCGACTGCGTCGCCGGCCTTTTCGCCTGCTTCGCGGGTAGCATCAGCCTTGTTTTCCAGCGCATCGGCAGCGTTCTCAGCCGCATTTTCAGCATTGCCGGACAGGTTGTCGGCCATGGCTTCCATATTGTCGGCCTGATTGTCGAGCGCATCCGCCTGATTCTCGTATGCATTCTCGACCTTGTTTTCCTTGGCGGAATCGCATGCGGACAGTGCGACAAGGCTGGCAAGGCCCAGAACTGCGACGAAAGTTTTCACGGCGTTATCTCCTGTTGCGCCCCCTCTAGGGCATACATCATTTGGCACCGGGTCGTGGCGGCATGCCGCCGCCTCAAACCCTGACGCCGATCAACCGGCCGTACGCCTGATGGTTCCCGTCGCAGGCTCGCTTCGTCGCATAAACGGTTATTTTTTGAGCGAATCCCGGATTTCGCGCAGCAGCACGATGTCCTCCGGCGTGGGCGCAGGCGCGGCCGGTGCGGGTTCCGGCTTAGCGGTCAGCTTGTTCATCACCTTGACCAGCAGGAAGATGATGAATGCCAGAATGATGAAGTTGACCAGCACGGTCAGAAACTGGCCCCAGCCGAACATGGCGACGCCCGCCGCCTTCAGGTCGGCATAGCTGGTCGGATTGCCCTTGAAGTCGGCAGGCAGGTCGCCCAGCCGCAGGAAATAGCCGGAGAAGTCCGCACCGCCGAAGATATAGCCGACCACTGGCATGATCAGGTCATCGGTCAGCGACTTGGTGATGGTGGCAAAGGCGCCGCCGATGATGACACCAACCGCCAGATCCATCACATTGCCGCGATTGATGAACGTCTTGAATTCGGAAACCAGCCCCATGGTGTAAGCCCCTTATACCATTTGCGATGATGAATGACTGCATGGCCCGTTGCGCCGCCGGGGGCAACGTCCTATTTCAACAGCGAAACAAAGCCGAGGATGTTCCATGTCGCTGATGCGTCGTTTTGCCACCGTGCTTCTGCCGATCGTCGGCGCACTCACCCTGTCCGCCTGCGGCATCAACAGCGTGCCGGCTGCAGAGGAAGAAGCGAAGGCCAAATGGGCCGACGTTCAGGCACAATATCAGCGCCGCGCCAATCTGGTCGACAACCTCGTCGCGACGGTGAAGGCAGCGGGCAAGCTAGAACAGGATACACTGGTCAAGGTGACCGAAGCTCGTGCCAAGGCTACCTCAGTGCAGGTCAATGCAGAAGACCTGTCCGATCCCGCCAAGGTTGCGCAGTTTCAGGCCGCGCAAGCCCAGTTGAGCCAAGGACTTGGCCGTCTGCTCGCCTCGGTCGAAGCCTATCCGGATCTCAAGACCAACGAGAATTACCTGCAACTCCAGTCGCAACTGGAAGGCACGGAAAACCGCATCGCCGTCGCGATCCGCGACTATAATGGCGCGGTACAGGCCTATAATACCCGCATCCGTACCTTCCCCGACGCGATCGGCGCGAAGATCATCCATGGTGCCAAGCCCATGACCCCGTTCCAGGCCACGACGCCCGGCGCGGAAGAAGCGCCGAAGGTCGACTTCGGCAACTGAACGACAAGCCGGTGACGGTCCGTTCTGCGATTCTGATGGGCCTGATGCTGCTTGGCGGCTTCGGCGCGGATGCGCAGGCGCCGAAGGCTGCGATGGAACTGACGGGACGGGTAGTCGATCAGGCCAATCTGATCGACGCTGGACTGGAGAGCCAACTGACTGCCCGCCTTCTCCGGTTGGAAAGAGAAACGGGTGTGCAGATGGTCATTGCAACCACGCCTTCTCTGGGAGGACGGACGATCGAAGCCTATAGTCTGGATCTGGCCGATGCTTGGGGTGTCGGCAGCAAGAAACGCAACTACGGCCTTGTGCTGCTGGTGGCGCCGGTCGAACGCAAAGTGCGAATTGAGGTCGGCTACGGACTGGAAGCCGTAATGACCAATACGCTTTGCGATCAGATTATTCAGCGCTTTATGATGCCACATTTTCGCACGGGCGACATGCCGGGCGGAATCCTGACAGGAACCCAAACCATCATTTCGGCGATAGCCAAACAACACCCAGCACAACGGAAAGCCGCATGAAATTGATGCGCGCTCTGCTCCTGATGCTCGCCCTGATGGCGCTCGTACCGTCAGCCTGGGCGCAGAGCTTCCCCAAATTCGACGACAAGGGCGTGGTCGATGCCGCGAACCTGCTCGATCCCGCGCAGGAGCAGGCGCTCAGCGCCAAGCTGATCGCGAAGAAGCAGGCGAGCGGGCGTTCGCTGGTCGTGGCGACCATCCCCGATCTTCAGGGTTATGATATTTCCGACTATGGTTATCGGCTGGGTCGCGATTGGAAGATCGGCGACAAGGACAGCAATGGCGCGCTGCTGATCATCGCCCCTGCCGAACGCAAGATCCGCATAGAGGTCGGCTACGGACTGGAAGGCGTGCTGACCGACGCCGTCACGTCCCAGATTATCCGCAACGCCATCAGCCCGCGCTTCAAGGCGGGCGACATGGCAGGGGGCATCAATGCGGGCGTAGACGAAATCACTGCCCTGCTCGTACTTCCCCCCGATGAGGCAAAGGCACGCGTGGCGGCGGCAGAGGCGGCCGCCCGCAAACAGGATGATGGCGGCGGCGGCATCATAGCCTTCTGGATCATCCTGTTCATCGTCTTCTTCGTCGCTCTTCCCCTTCTGTCACGCGCCAAGGGCGGCAAACGCTATCGGCGTGGCGGCGGCAGCGGGCCGATCATCATTTGGGGACCGGGCGCTGGTTCGGACTGGGGAGGTTCCTCCGGTTGGGGTTCTGGCGGCGGCGGTTCCAGCTGGGGCGGCGGCGATAGCGGCGGCGGCTTTTCGGGCGGCGGCAGCTTCGGCGGCGGCGGCGCATCGGGGGATTGGTGATGCAGCTTCATCTGTCGAAAGCCGACCATGACCTCGTCTCCAGCGCCGTTGGGGAAGCGGAGGCGCATACCTCTGGCGAGATCGTCACCATCGTCGCGGGGCGGTCCGACAATTACCATGATGTCGGCCTCAGCTGGGCGGCGGCGGTCGTGTTCATAGCCCTTGCCCTAATGGCCGCCTTCCCGGCGCATCTGCGCGTCTTCCTCTCGATGCTGCTGCTCGACTGGGACCATGAACTGGCTGACTGGAAGCTGCTGATGGGGCTGCTCGGCCTCCTCATCCTCAAATTCCTGATCGTGCGCTATCTGCTGGCGATCATGCCGCTGCGCATGCTGGTAACGCCGCGCGCGACCAAGGCGCGCCGGGTCAGGCGCCGCGCCATATTGCTATTTCGTACCGCTGCCGAAGCGCGCACCCGTGGCCGCACCGGCGTTCTCATCTATCTCTCGCTCGACGAACATCGCGCCGAAATCGTCGCCGACCGCGCCATCAATGCAAAGGTAGCACCGGAGGCATGGGGCGATGCGATGGCTGCACTGATCGACGCCATCCACGACGATCGTGCGGGCGAAGGGCTGGCGGCGGCCGTGCGGCAGGTCGGGCTGGTGCTGGCCGCCCATTTCCCCCGCGCGGACGATGATATCAACGAACTTCCCGACAGGCTGATCGAATTATGACCGACCCAGACCGGACCGCTCCTGAAGAAGTGATGTGGACGGGCCGCTTCATCACCGCCAAGAAACGCGGAAAATGGGAATATGTCGGGCGAGCGCGCGGCATCCATGCCGCCGTCATACTGGCGATCGACGAGGCGGAGGATGGCCGCCATGTCCTGCTGGTCGATCAATATCGCGTGCCGCTCGGCCGGCGCTGCATCGAACTGCCCGCCGGTCTGGTCGGCGATCACGACCAGGGCGAAGATTCCAGCTTTGCCGCCGCGCGCGAGTTGGAGGAAGAGACTGGCTTCTTACCCGGCCGCCTCGAATCGCTGGGTGAATATTATAGCTCGCCCGGTATGGTGTCGGAAAGCTTCACCCTGTTCCGCGCCCATGATCTGGTGAAGACCGGCGAAGGCGGCGGGGTAGAGGGCGAGGATATAGTGGTCCATCGCGTTCCCCTCGCAACATTGGATGACCATATCGCCGACTGGCGCGCGCAGGGCTACGCTATGGACGTCAAACTTCTCTTGCTACTGGGCGCCGGCATGGTGGCCTGATCAGGGCACCCGATACCAGGCCGCCACCCGATCCAGCGCAAGCGTCAGCACCAGCTTGCCGGCGCGGCTGGGCCAGCCCAGCGCCCTTTCCGCTGCAATCAGCCCCTCTCCAGCGCAAGCAACCCGCCACAATATATCGGCCAACCCCGGTCCGGCCGCCTTGATCGCCCCATCGAAACGGTCACGCGCTGCGAGTTGAGCCAATGTCGGATCACCCTGACGCGCCGCCATGCGCTCGCCCCGAGGAGCGCCGTCCCAACACATCGTGACCCGCGCGCCCAGCCCAGCCTTCTCCCAATCCCGGCGCAGCAGATCGCCAGCCACATAATGCTGCTCGCTCAGATGACCACGCGCATGCAGCCATGCGATCGGCGATTCACCAATATGTACCATCACAGACTGGATGCGTCCGTCCGGATCCTCGATCATCTGCTCGATAAGAGTAGCGGCCACAGATATCTCCTTGCTTGCAGGAACATATGCAGGGGCTTGCCATGTGGGATAATCTGTAGGAAAGAGAAAACCAAATAGGTTCTTATGCAGGATATGGGATGATCACGCGCATCCGCGAGGTTCGCAAGGCAAAGGGGCTGACGCTGGAGCAGGTCGGCCTGCTCTGTGATCCGCCTACCACGGCGCAGACGATCGGGCGACTGGAAACCGGCACCCGTACCGTGTCCGTCAAATGGCTCAATCGCATCGCCTTGGCACTGGGCGTGACGACCGCCGAACTGGTCGCCCTTCCGGGGCAGTCTGCGGTGCCGGTCGCCGCCCTGCTCGGCCCGGATGGTGCCCGCGCGCCCGCCCGCCCACTTGCCTTTCCTCCGCCGGTCGCATCGGACGGCATGGTCGGTGTCCATGTCAACGCCAGCATCGGCGACTATCGCAACGGCGACGCTATCTGGTGCAGGCGCATCGCGCCGGACGAATTTGGCGGCGCGCTCAACCGCGACCTGCTCGTGCCTCGCCCCGCTGGCCGTTTCCTGTTTGGCCGCTTGATCGGCCGCGAAGGCGATCGGCTGCAATTGCTGCCGCTGGGGTCCGGTGCACGCCAATTGGTGCTGACCGATCCGCCATGGGCCGCTGTGGCGGTGCAACTCGTCCGACGCCTCTAGCCAAGCCCGCGCGGGGCTGCTTAACCATCCGCTAAAGACTATACAGCGAAAAGAGAGGCCATGGCGCTCAACGTCCTCATGCTATCGACCCTCTTTCCCGACATCAGCCGACCCAATTTCGGCGTGTTCGTGGAACGGCAGGCCCGCGAACTGGCCAGCCGCGAAGAAGCCGACGTCACCGTACTTGCGCCGGTGGGCCTGCCGCCATGGCCGCTGTCGCTTGCCAGCCGCTACGCCCCGCTGCGCGCGCTGCCACGCAAGGAACGCTGGCGCGAACTGACCGTCTATCGGCCGACCTTTCCAATCATCCCCAAATTCGGCGGGCCGACCAATGTCGGCGCCATGACCCGTGCCATCCTGCCACTGGTCCGACGGCTGCATGCAGAAAAGCCGTTTGACGTGATCGACGCCAGCTTCTTCTTCCCCGACGGCCCGGTCGCCCAACGGCTGTCGAAAGCCCTTGGCATCCCCTATTCGGTCAAGGCGCGTGGCGCTGATATCCATTATTGGGGCACGCAGCGTAGCACCCGTAAGATGGTGTTGCAGGCTGCGGAGGGTGCCTCCGGCCTGCTCGCCGTATCGGAAGCCATGCGCCGCTCGATGGGGAGGATGGGCATCGACATGGACAAGGTGCGCGTCCATTATACCGGTGTCGATCTCGATACGTTCGAGGCGGGCGACCGCGACGCGGCCAAGGCAGCACTCGACTTCAGCGGCCCGGTGCTATTGTGCGTCGGCGCGCTCATCCCGCGCAAGGGCCAGGACCTTCTGGTCAAAGCGCTGCCGCAATTGCCCGACGTGACATTGCTGCTGGCAGGGCAAGGCGCCTTCCGCCGCACGCTGGAAAATCTGGCGCAGGAACTGGGAGTCGAACGCCGCATCGGCTTTCTCGGCTCTGTGCCGCATCACAAGCTGCCCCGCATCTACACCGCTGCTGATATCATGGTGCTGCCGTCCGAATCGGAAGGGCTGGCCAATGCCTGGGTGGAATCGCTTGCCTGCGGCACCCCGATCGTCATCACCGATGTCGGTGGCGCGCGCGAACTGCTGGATCGGCCCGAAGCTGGCCGGATCGTCGAACGCGAACCCGATGCGATTGCGCAAGCTGTGCGCGCGATACTGGATAACCCGCCCGCCCGATCGACCGTGCGGGAAACCGCACTACGCTTCACCTGGGCTGCCAATGGCGACACCCTGCTCGCCCATCTTCAGGAAATCGCGGAAAAATCCTGATCCAGCGGCCAAAGCAGCCGCGCGCGCCCATCGGTCGTCGGAAAATGGCCGCCATCGAACGGCACATCGCCCCAGCGCCATGGCGTCAATTCGTCATAGGCCGGATTGGAAATGGGCGCGTGCCGCTTGAGGTTGAGCAGCCGATCGCCCTGATTGCGATAGGCAGTCAGTCGCACATGTTCTCGATAGATGTCGGCTGGCCGCTCATAATGGAAGGCGTCTCCCCACCCCATAGTTTGGGCAAGTTTCGTGAAAATCCACCAGTCCGGCCGGGCGTCTCCCGGTAGCGGCAACAGCCTGCGCTGGCGGCTGATCAGCCGATCGCTCGCCGTTACCGTCCCGTCCTTCTCAACCCAGACAGGTGCGGGGAACAGAATGTCGAAATCCTCCACGCCCCGCGCCCATACCGTGCTGCAAAGCGCAAAGGGAACAGCGGCCCGCGCCTCCCGCAACCAGGAATCTGCTGCTGCATCCGGGCCGATACTCCACAATGCCTTGATGCGCCCATCCCGTATCGCCTCTAGCAACGCATCGCCTTCATGCCCTGGCCCGTCAGCCAACCGTCGCGCGCCCCAGAAACGACCGACATCGTCCAGCGCATCCGGCGTGAAGAAGCGATGGGCCGCCAGATGCCCCGCCGCACACCCCACTTCCCGCGCGCCCATGCCGTTGGCGCTGCCGGTCAGCAGAAATGGCGTCGAACCAGGGCGCGCAATGCGTCCCGTCGCCACATGCAGATTGCAGGCGGCTGCCGCTGCTCGCTGGCCAGCATGACTGCCGACCAGCGTCACCAGCCGGTCCGTCGCCATGACCTCTTCATAAAAGGCCCGAATCGTTGCGGGCGACAAGCCGGAAAGGCGCGCAATCGACCACAGGTCATGCCCTTCCGCGATCGCTGCCCAGGTGACATCGGACGCCACAGCCTGACCATCGCATCCGCCCATGTTCCGGCAATGCAGCAAGGCTCCGGTCAGCAGAAGATCGACACTGCCCGGCGTGACGGACAGACGCAGATCGGCATCGACATCCCCGCCATCCTCTCCGTCCGTCAGCAAGACAAGGCGAAGCCGCTGTTCCTCCCGCGCCGCCTGCACGCGCTCCAGCAGCACGGGATGATCCTGCCCGATCCGTCCTCCGACCAGCAACACCGTCTGCGCCCGCTCGATATCCTCGATGGCCGCCGGCATGACATCCTCGCCAAAGGCCGCCTGCTGAATCGCCGCCAGATCCGTCGGGCCACCGCCCGACACATGAATATGGGCCGACCCGAAAAAGCCTTTCATCAGCTTGTTGGCGACATAATAATCCTCGGTCAGCAGCCCGCCCGACACATGCAGCGCGATGCTGCCCGGTCCGTGCCGCGTCATGATCGCCGTCAGTTTGCGCGCGGCGTGGGCGATCGCCCGGTCCCAGCCAACCTGCCGGCTGCCCAGCATGGGATGCAGTAGACGCCCGTCCAGTGCCGTCTCGTTCAACCCCCGGCCGCGCGCGCATAGTCGCCCGCCATTGACGGGATGGACCCGATCACCTTCGATCACGAGGTCACGGCCATCACGCACCACGGCCCGGACCCCACAGCCCACGCTGCACTGGCCGCACTGACTGCGAATGATCGTCATCTCAACGGCAGAAGCTGGAAAGGGCGGAAGGCGCCATCATGAACATCGCCTAGCCGATCGCCGCATCGAACAAAAGCGCAAGACTGTCGATATCCGCTGGTTGCGCCCGGCAGCCGCAGGATGCAGATACAGGCCATGCCATCGCTCATCCTGCGCCTTGTCGCCATCCTGTCCCTGCTCGCCGCGCCTGTGGCGCACGCGACTCCCGATGATCGCGGCCCCCTGATCCTGGCCGCGGCCAGCATGCAGGAAGCGATGACGGCAGCGGCGGACAGTTGGGCTGGACGCGGCCATCCCCGCCCTGTCCTGTCCTTTGCCGGTTCCTCCGCGCTCGCACGCCAGATCAAGGCTGGCGCACCGGCCGACCTGTTTCTGTCCGCTGATGAGGAATGGATGACCGACGTGGAACGCGCTGGCTTCATCGTGCGGGGCACACGCGCCAATATGGCGGGCAACCGGCTGGTGCTGATTGCTCCAGCGGCAAAACCAGTGGCACTGCGGATCGGTCGGGGCATGCCGATCGCTCGCGCCCTGGGCAACGGGCGCCTTGCCATGGCCGATCCGGACAGCGTACCGGCGGGCAAATATGGCAAGGCGGCACTGACTGCTCTCGGAGTCTGGCCATCGGTCGCCCCCAAAGTCGCACGCGCCGACAATGTGCGCGCGGCGCTGGCGCTGGTGGAACGGGGTGAAGCACCGTTGGGGATCGTCTATGCCACCGACGCACAGGCCTCCAGAGCCGTGCGGATCGTCGGCACCTTCCCGGTCGGCAGTCATGCGCCCATCCGCTATCCTCTCGCCCGGCTGAAGGCCAGCCGTCATCGCGATGCCGAAGCCTTCCGCCGCTATCTGCTGTCGGGAACGGGCAAGACGATCCTCGCCCGCTACGGCTTTACCGCTCCCTGACGCCTTATTTCTGGCAGGCAACGATCGTGACTATTACCGCCAGCGTCTCCTGCGGATCGCGTACGCGCACCGTATCCAGGCCGAGTTGCTTGGCCGGATAGTCGTTGCCGCCGGGGAAGATGGCATCGCCGATGAACATCATCGAATCCAGCGCAATGCCGCTGGCATCCCTTAATTTCTTGAGGCCATAGGCCTTGTCCACGCCCTCCCGCGTGATGTCGATCGACGTCGCGCCGCCCATATTGATCGACAGGCCCGGCAGACGCTGACGCAGGTCAGCCTGAATGATCTTGCGCTTGGCAAAATCGGGATCCCAGTCTTCCTTGGCGTGGATCGGCGCTTGCTGGCCCAACGCGGAAAAGGTGATCTGGCTGCCCCGATCCTCGATCCGGTCGCCCCATGTCTGATCGGGCACGAAGCCGGTCGCCTCCAGCGATGCGTCGAAGGCGTTCAGGATCGCCGCCTTCTGTGCATCATCGAACAATTCGGCATAGACGGGCGACCAGCCGCCGTCCCCATATGTGTAAAGCTTAGTCCCCGTCGTCGGCATCAGCCACAGGCGCGACCGGTCCGCCTGCGCCGGCAAACGGCTCGCCACCTGTTTCTCGAACTGTGGCCAGTCCCCGCCGGAGATCACCGCGACATGGGCGACAGTCAGCAACGCTGCCAGCGCCTCGCCCATGGCATCGCCCAGCGGCTGCTTGCTCTCGGCCAGCGTGCCATCCAGGTCGAATGCGATCAGTTGCTTCATGTCAGCCCATTTCCGGTGATGCTAAGTGTTGCGCCTGCGCTAACGCCTGTTCCGGCGCCGAGCAATGGCGGCCATGCCGGATTCCAGTTAGCATATGCTGAAGCGGTGGGCCGGGGGCGGCATGAAAACGACTTGCCGCGGCGCCGTTCAGCCCTAAGACAAAAGCAGCATGGCCCACATGAGTTTCGCCTTTCCGTTTCGCCCGACTGTAGCCAGCCATCCATGATGTCATTTTTTACGCCGGAAGAATGGACCATCATCGGCCTTTCGCTGCGCATCAGCCTGGTCGCCGTTTTCGCCATGCTGCCCTTCGCCTTTGCACTGGCCTGGATGTTGGCACGGTGGCGCTTTCCCGGCAAATTGCTGCTTGATGCACTGATCCACCTGCCACTGGTCGTACCACCGGTGGTGACGGGCTGGCTGCTGCTGCTGCTGTTCGGTGCACAAGGGCCTATAGGGCGATGGCTGGAAAGCTGGTTCGGCATCACCCTGCTATTTCGCTGGACCGGCGCGGCGCTTGCCGCCGCTATCATGGCGCTGCCGCTGATGGTGCGGGCCATGCGCCTGTCTATCGAAGCAATAGATACAAGGCTGGAGCAGGCGGCCCGGACTTTGGGCGCCAGTGACATGCGCACATTCCTGACGATCTCCCTACCGCTGGCCCGGCCTGGCCTGCTGGCGGGCGCCATATTGGCCTTTGCCCGCTGCATGGGCGAATTTGGCGCGACCATCACCTTTGTCTCCAATATTCCGGGTGAAACCCAGACCTTGCCCATTGCCATCTATGCCGCGATGCAGGTGCCGGGCAGCGAAGCCCTGGTCACTCGACTGGCGCTCATATCGCTGGCGCTGTCCCTATCTGCGCTGGTGGCGGCGGAATTGCTCGCACGGCGCATTCCAACGGGAGGGCGCGGCCATGCTGATCGACATTGATGTCCGCCGTACGATCGGGGACCGCGACATCGGCGTCACGATACGCACCGACAGCGGGATCAGCGCTCTGTTCGGCCCGTCTGGTGCCGGCAAAACAAGTGTCCTGCACATGATCGCCGGCCTCACCCGACCCGATCGCGGACATGTCCGCATTGACGGCACATCCTTGTTCGATCGTGCCGCCAATATCGACCTGCCCCCGCGACAGCGTGGCTGCGGCTATGTCTTCCAAGATACTCGTCTCTTTCCCCATCTGCGGGTGAGGGCCAACCTGCTCTACGGCCGCCGCGGCGCCGGACCGATCGAAGTGGCGGACGTCATCGACCTGCTCGGCATCGGCGGTTTACTGGACCGTTGGCCGGCAACCCTGTCAGGCGGAGAAGCCCAGCGCGTCGCCATCGGCCGCGCTCTGCTGTCCGGCCCACAGATTCTGTTGATGGACGAGCCCTTCTCATCGCTCGATCAACAACGGAAATCCCGCCTGCTCGCTCTGATCCGCGACATTCATGCGCGCATGCAGATTCCGATCCTTTATGTCACCCATGACGCGGCGGAACTGGATGCCTTGGGCGCCACGCGAATCAATATGGGCCATCCCGCCTGACGCCCCTCGGTTGTACCCGGCCATGACTTGCTGTAGCGCCACGACCTATGATCGAAGGCCAGCGACGAATGACCGGAGTGACAGGAATGCAGGCATTCCACGCCAGTAGCAGGCATGACACGACAAGAATGGGGCCCGACCAGATTGAACGAAACACTTTCCGATAAGGACATGCCCGGAACCGAAGATCGCCTGACGGCGATGGAGGCGCGGATCGCCCGGTTGGAAGCGAAAGTCGGGCAACTGGCGCGCGCCGATGCCGCAGGATGGGCAACATATGACGCGTCATGGACCGCGAGTGGCTTTCCGGTACTAGCCAGGGGAACCACCGTCACCGCCGAAACCACCGACATCTTCGCTCGCTTTCTGGCATCCGGCTGGTGGGGCGTGGAAGCCTGGGGCGCATGGGGCCGCGATCAGCAACACGCCATCCGCTTTCATATTCCGGACTATCGCGGCGGATATGTCGACATGACGCTCACGCTTCAGGCCTTCGTGCTACCCAATCACGACCCGATGGAGGTACATGTCACCGCAAATGGCCTGTTTCTTGGCCGCCATGCAGTGCGCGCAGCGCCACGACCGATCCGGTTGCGACTGCCGCCCGCCGCGATCGGCCATGGCGACGTGATCCTGTATCTGCAAAGCCCGGAACCCAAATCGCCCGCCACCTTCAGCGACAGTCTTGATCAGCGCCTGCTGGGCGCGGGACTGGTTGCAATCGGCCTTTCTTGACGGATCACCTTGACGCGAAGGAGTCGGTTCGGCCATGCCTGTCGGCAGGCCAAACGGCTATTTCCGTATCACCATCTTTCTTTTTCGCGTCCATCAATTCAATGCTGCAACCCAAGCGATGCGATGCGCGAGGGGACGGACGCGATCAACCGTAACTAAACCGCTCCCAAAAGCGGCCCCTGCCCCTCGACCAGGGGAGGAAAACAAGAGTAACCGACTGGAACCTGCCCAAGCGATTCGGCTAAGACTTCTACAGGGAGCATGAATAGAACGATGGCAAATCTGATTGTAACGGGCGGCGCGGGTTTTATCGGCGCGAATTTCGTCCATCATTGGCGCAAGGTTTCGCCGCAGGACACGATCGTCGTTCTTGATGCCCTGACCTATGCTGGCAACCCCGCCAACATCTCTGGATTGGATGGCGTGGAACTGGTCGAAGGCGATATTTGCGATACGGCCCTGGTGTCCCGCTTGATGGACGACCATGCGATCGACACGATCGTCCATTTCGCGGCCGAAAGCCATGTCGACCGCTCGATCACCGGTCCCGACGCCTTCGTCACCACCAATGTCGTGGGCACCCACAGCCTGCTCAAGGCCGCCAAGATCGCATGGCTGGACAAAGGCAGCGGCCGTCCGCATCGCTTCCACCATGTGTCCACGGACGAAGTCTATGGGTCGCTGGAAATGGATGATCCCGCGTTCAACGAAAACACCCCCTATTCGCCCAATTCGCCCTATTCCGCGTCCAAGGCAGGGTCGGATCATCTGGTGCGTGCCTATCATCACACCTATGGGCTGGAAACGACGACCAGCAATTGCTCGAACAATTATGGCCCCTATCAGTTTCCTGAAAAGCTGATCCCGTTGTTCACGCTGAACGCGCTATCCGGGCGCAACCTGCCCATCTATGGCGACGGGCTCAACGTGCGCGACTGGCTGCATGTCGAGGATCATTGCGTCGGCATCGAATTGATCCTGCGTAAGGGCCGGATCGGTGAGACCTACAATGTCGGTGGCGGCCAGGAACTGCCGAATATCGAGGTGGTGCGTGAAATCTGCCGTGGCGTCGACGCCGCGTTCGCGGAAAATCCCGAACTGGCGAAGGCCTTCCCCGACGCGCCGGCTGCACGCGGCGGTTCGTCGACGGATCTCATGACCTATGTGGAGGATCGCAAGGGCCATGACCGGCGCTATGCGATCGACGAAAGCAAGATTCGCGGCGAACTGGGCTATGAACCCGCGCGCGATTTCCCGCAGGGCTTCGCCGAAACGCTGCGCTGGTATCTGAGCAACGAGAATTGGTGGCGGCCCCTGGTCGAACGCGCCAAGATCGCTCGCTAAAAAGCAACGCGACACTGCGCCTGATTCGCCAAGAGAAGCCCGCCAAGGATCGTTCATGAAGCTCGACATCATCATCCCGGTCTATCGCAACGCCGACCTTGTCGAGGCATGTCTGGATTCGCTGAATGCCCATATCGGTGAGGTGGCGGATCACGCGCCCCGCATCATCGTCATCAATGATTCACCCGATGACGAAGCGGTCAATGCGCTGCTCGCCAGATATGCGCAGCGCGGAACGATCCAGGAACTGGTGACCAACGGGCAGAATGCCGGTTTCGTCACCAGCGTGAACAAGGGCCTGGCCCTCGCCAAGGCCAGGGAGGCAGCCGCCCTGCTGGTCAACAGCGACACGCTGACCTATCGGAACACGCTGGCGGAAATGCTGGCGGTTCTGGAGGCCGATCCGCAGATCGGTTTCGTCTGCCCGCGCTCCAACAACGCGTCCATCTCCACCTTCCCCCAATCGCCGCACGCCATGTCGGGCATATTCGTCATGCCCGACGCCTGCTATGCGGCCTGGCAATCGGTGCAGGCCTATCTGCCGCGTTACAGCTGGGCACCGACGGCGGTCGGTTTCTACATGCTGATCGCGCCATCGGTCGTCCTCAACTTCGCGCCGCTCGATGAAGCCTTCGGCATCGGCTATGAAGAAGAAAATGATCTGGTGATGCGCGCCGGTCAGGTCGGCTTCCGTGCCGTGCTCGCCAACCATGCCTATGCCTATCATGCTGGCTCGGCCTCCTTCCTGCTCCGCGACATCGATCTCAAGGGGCAGCGTGAGGGCAATCTCCAGAAGATTACCAAGCGCCATCCCGGCTTCCTGCCGCTGGTCCAGGCCTATGAGGCCTCGGCCGGTTATCGGGCCGAGTTGAAGATCCGGCAGATGGTGCCGACCACCGATGGCCGGTTGAAGATCGCCATCAACCTGCTGACTTTCGGCCGCCATCACAATGGCACCACCGATCATATGATGCACTTCATCCGCTGGTGCGAGCGGTCGGCGCCGGGCAATTTGGACATCACCGTCATTTGCGAGCCGTCGGTCGCTCGTTTCCATGGCATCGACAAGATGGAGCGGATCAAGCAACGCCGCGAATGTGATCCCATCTATGCCATCGCGATCATGCCCGGACAGCCGTTCGACCTGCAAACGGTGCGCACGATGGAGCATCTGGCGCCGGTTACCGTCTATGGCATGCTTGATGTCATCGCACTCGATTGCAGCCATTTGCGCGCAGACAATGGGCTGGAAACGCTGTGGGCCTATATTGCGGGCCATGCCAACGGCCTGTTCTTCAACAGCCGCTTTTCCGAAACCACGTTCCGCAACCGGTTCCCCCGTCAGTTCAAGGCCCCCGCCTATACCCGCCTGCTGCCGACCAAACTGGCTGCCTATGCCGGCCGCTACCAGAAGGCCGAACGGGGCCGCGACCATGTGCTGGTGATGGGCAATCATTTCCCACACAAGGCATCGCATGAGGTCGGCGCCCTGATCGCGCAGGCCCATCCCAACCTGTCGCTGACGATCCTGGGTGGTGAAAGCAAGGAAGAGGGCAATGCCCGCACCTTGCAGGCCGGCACTCTGCCCGACGAACTGATGAACGACCTGTTCGCGCGCAGCAGTGCGGTCGTGTTGCCATCCTATTATGAAGGCTTTGGCCTGTCGATCATGAACGCCCTCGCGCTGGGCAAGCCCGTGATCGCGCGCGACATCCCACCGACCCGCGAAATCCTCGCCACCTTCGGCAAGACCAACGGCATCTTCCTGTTCACCGACAATCGCGACGTACCCGCGCTGATCGGCAAGGCAATCAGCGCCGAACGATCCACTGTCGAGGAAAAGGGGAGCGCCGACTGGGATCAATGGTCCAAAGGCCTGTTCGAATTTGCGCTGGGGCTAGCCAAAAGCCCGGACCTGCACGATCGACTGGTGGACAGGATCGAGGCCGCCGATGCGCTGCACGGCATGCCCAGCCCGCTGGCGAGCACCGGTGCCGATCATATTCCGGGCAGTTCGCCAAACCTGGGCAGCGCGGGCAGTATCGTGCGGATCGCCGACCTGCTGCAACTGCGCGGCGACGCCTTCGTCCAAGCCGCCTATCGCCAGTTGCTGGGCCGCCCGGCCGATCCAGCCGGCTTGGAACATCATGTCGCGCTGCTCGCCCGTGGCACGACAAAGGCCCAGATCATCGAAGCATTCCTGGGTACCGACGAATTTATCGAACGCCGTACCCCCGTCAGCGTCATCGGACGCGAATTGCTGCGCAACAAGTCCCGCTGGCCCAAGGCGATCCGGCTACCGCAGCGTCGACACGAGGAACCGGAGGAGGAGGCTCCGGCCTTGGACAATCCGGTAGCTTCGCCTCCTCCTCCTCCTCCCCCGCCGCCGCCGCCCCCGCCCAAGCCCATTGTTGCGCCTTGTCCGCCGCCTGCGCCGCGCCCGTCATCGAACAAGCCGCTTGTCCAGATCGCCGACCTGTTGGCTTTGGATGGCGCTGACTTCGTTGATGCCTTCTATCGGCGCCTGCTTGGCCGCGAAGCGGATGATGCTGGCCTCGCCCATCATGTCGCCCTGCTTGGCCGCGGCGTATCCAAGGTCGATATCCTGCGCGCCATTGTGAAAACGGACGAATTTGCGCGCTATAGCACCACAGTCCAAGTGGAAGGCCTGACGCTGCTGGATGCGCCCGCCAGGCCGGCCAAGCGGAAAAAGGCTGCTGCGCCAGCACCAGCACCAGCCGGTGCAGCTACCAGCGCCGCACCGCCGCCTCAACCCATCGCATCCGGCAAGCCCATTGTTCAGATCGGCGACATGCTGGCACTGGACAATGAGGCCTTCGTTCGCTCTTTCTACGAGAAATTGCTCGGCCGTCCCGCCGACCCTGCCGGTCTCAATCATCATGTCGCCTTGCTGCAAGGCGGCGAAACCAAGGTCGGCATGTTGCGCGCAATCCTGAAATCCGGTGAATATCGCGATCGTGCGAGCAGCATCATCGTGACTGGTCGCGAGCATCTGGACTCGCCACGCAAGCCAGGCTGGCAAAGCCGGTTGAACAAGGTCATGAAGCATTGATCCGGCTGGTGCCGCCCACCAGCCTCCGTTTCATCATCCATGTGTTGCTACGACACGCTCAAGCCGATCTCTTGTCAAACCGGCCAAAGAGCGATCAGCGTCGATAATGCCGCTCTGACCTGAGTAGAAGGCGGGCTTGAGCTATGCGCTTGCCGCGATCGCCGGGTCGACCGAATAAAGGGCGACCGGAACGAAACCGGCCAGCCAAGCTTCATCTTCTTCCTGCTATTGCGCGGGTTCGCCCCCCAACGCCGGGAGATCATATGAAGCCGATTGCATCCATCGTTCTGGCGGGACTGCTGGTCAGTGCCGCAACCCCTCCCCAGCAGCGACAGCAGCAGGGTGAGCGGAGCGAGATCGTCGCAAAGATATGGGCCGGGCAGCCGGTCGATTTTGCCATGATCGTTCGCGGGCAGCGCCTCTATGTCGGCTATTACGGAGCCGACCGGCGACTGGTGATCGCCAGTCGAGCCACGAGCGGCGGGGCCTGGGAACGGCAGACGCTCGATACGGCTGTCGGCTGGGACAGCCATAATGCAATCACCATGGCTACCGACAGCCGGGGGCGACTGCATGTCGCGGCGAACATGCACGTCTCGCCCATGACATATTATATGTCCGACACATCAGGATCGGTATCGTCCCTGCGCCGCATATCCGCCCTGATCGACCCCGCTCAGGAGCAGCGGATCACCTACCCCACGTTCCTCAAGGACCAGCAGGGCCGGTTCATCTTTCGCTACCGCGATGGCATGAGCGGCGCAGGCAATGACATCTATAATGTCTTCGACGCATCGACCCTTCGCTGGCGCCGTCTGACCCGGATGCCCGTGCTGGATGGCGAGGGCAAGCGCAACGCCTATCCCATCGGCCCGACCATGGGACCGGACGGCCTGTTCCATATGGTCTGGCTCTGGCGCGACAGCCCAGCAGCAGAAACCAGCCATGACCTCAGCTACGCACGCAGCCCCGACCTTGTGCACTGGACGCGCTCATCGGGTCAGCCTCTGTCCCTTCCGATCCGTCTCGCCAATTCGGAAATCGTCGATCCCATCCCGGTCCATGGGGGCGCGATCAACGCCAATGTCACCTTTGCGTTCGATGCGCAAAAGCGGATCATGATCGCCTATCATAAGTTTGACGAGCATGGTGACACGCAGATTTATCTGGCCCGGCTCGAACGCGGCAGATGGCATATTGCGCAGGCCACGCGCTGGGCCGGATATCGCTGGGACTTCAAGGGCGGCGGTACCATGGCCGGCGAGATAAAATTGTCGGAACCCTATCAGCGCGGCAATATCATCGTCCTGCAAATCGCCCGGCAGGGCAAGGGCATGCAATTGCGCCTTGCGGCAGATACGCTGGAGCCCACCAACGCTCCCCTGCCTCAGTCCAAGGCCAGTACGACATCTGGCTGGACCGCAGTCAGTGCGCCCCCAGGCATGAAGATGAACGTTCTGACGACGCAAGGCAGTGGCAAGCGCTTTCGCCTGACCTGGCCGACATTACCCAACAACCGCGACCTACCGCGCGCCAAGGTGCCTGCACCGACCGAGTTGCGTTTGACCGAACAGCCCTTGTAACGACCCGCCGATAACAGGGTGGCGAAGAGGCGGGCCTAAAAAAGCCCGCCTCATACCTCAAGCCGCTGTCAGCCCATTGACGACGGCGCCGGTCGCCTCACGCAGCGCCATCATGTCGGGCGCGGCAAAAGCCGCCTTCACCATCGGCGCATAGTCGGGATAGCGTTTCGTCACGACATCCACGCCAGCCTTGATGAGCTCATCCTTCTCGCCCTTGAAACTCGCGGTACGGACATGGAAGACGAAAGCCCAAGGGGAAACCAGATTGGCCCAGCCCGCCTTCATACCGCGCAGGCAGAAATCATTCTCCTCGCCATAGCCGCGCGGGAAACCCTCTTCGTCGAAGGTACCGCACAGGTCCATCATCGCGCGACGGATGAACAGACAGAAGCCTGATCCGGTCGGGACTTCGGGCGGCGTGCAGCCAAAGGCGCCCTGCACCATCGCCAACGCATATTCCTCATGTCCCAGATGCGCAGGTTTCTCGCACTTCTGGTTGAACACCGGGAAGGAAAAGGCGCCGGCATTGTCGCCCATCGCCGTCACCGTGCCGACCTGCGGACGGCTATAGGCGGTGGCGCGCAGTCCCTCCAGCCATTTGGGCGTCACGATCGTATCGCTGTTGAGAAGCACGACATCGCGTCCAGCCGCCTGCGCGATGCCCATGTTGATCGTGCGGGTATAGCCCTGATTTTGCGGCGACCGCTGGATGGTCAGGCCCGGTATGCCGACGAAGCTGTCGAGCAACGGAGCGATCGCGGGATCGGGGCTGCCATCGTCGATCACCAGCACCTGCGTTTCGCGCAGATCGGTATGTTTGAGCACGGAGGTAATACAGGCGCGCACTTCCTCCGGTGCATTATAGACCGGAATGATGATCGTCGTCGGCAGGGCTGCACCGATCGTCTGGGCCGAAATCGCCAGCGGCGCCTTGGCGGTGGCAGCGGCTGCCGCATCGGCCCGCATCGGTCGGCCGCAGATGCGTTCATAGGCGAGCATCACCTGCTCGCCCAGCCGTGCTTGCGAGAAATTGCTGGTAATGAAGGCATGACCCTTTTCGCCCATGACGCCGATCTTGTCGTCATGCGCGCAAAGATCGACCACGGCATCGACGACCCCATCGATATCGCGGAACGGCACCATATAGCCCGTCTCGCCATGCTGGACCAGTTCCGGCAGCGCCCCCCAGCGATAGGCGATCACAGGCCGCCTTGCGGCCATCGCCTCGGCCACGGTACGGCCGAAGGATTCGGCGAAGGTGGACAGATTGAGCAGCACGTTCACTTCGATCATCGCCGCCCGCGCGCTGTCCTTGTAACCGGCAAAGACCAGATTGTCCGGCCGTTCGCCGCGCGCAACCTCCTCCATCCAGATATCGATCTGCGGCGTGCGCGGGCCGATGATGACGAATTTGGCCCGGTCGGTTCGCGCGGCGGCAAGTCGTGCCACCTCGACGAAATCGGCGATCCCCTTCTTGGGGATGTTGGAACTGACGATACCGAATTTGATGCCATTGCCGAAGACATTGCGCATCTCGAAATCTTCAGCGCTGATGGCATTGGGCACATAGAGCGTCCGGTCGCCACGCGCGAACAGTTCGCAGGTGGCGCGGCTGTTGCCGATCAGCCAGTCGGTATTGCCGAACACGGCGCTGACGATCTCACCGGTGGTCTGGTTCATCCGCTCCTGCAACCCTTCGTCCAGGGAGATAAGCTCCCGCACATGGGTCAGCGCGATGCGGCCCATGCGTCGCGCGGCAACGATCGGTTCCAGCAGGACGATGGTATTGGCGTGAACAATGTCGACCGCATGGCGCGCGATGATGTCGGCAAAATCCAGCGCGAGCCAGGCATAGACCGCCCGCTTGTCCATCCATTGCGGATAGCGGAAGGCGTATGCGCCCATGCACAGCTTCTGAATGCGCTTGATATAGTCACGATTATTGTCGCTGGGCAGGGTCATGACGACATTGACCGGCATCTTGGCCAAGGCCTCCAGCACGTCGAGCAGGCTGCGCTCTCCGCCAAACAGTTGATGACCGGAAATATGCGCGCAGAGCAGGATAGTGGGCCTGGACGGGTCCGCTTCTTTGAAGCCGCGATACCAGACCGGACCGCGCGGCATGTCGGCCGCATCGTTCAGCGGGCTGCCGAGATAGGCTAGCCGGTTCTCCGCCTTGGGCTGCGCCGCCACGCCTTGCGGCAGGGTGACGGGGCGCAGACCGGGCACGGCTTCTGCCGCAGACTGGAAGGCCGCGAGGTTCGTCAGCCCCCAGCGCTGGTCCGGTTCGAGATAGGTGCCTTCGGCCCACTCGTTCCAGGCGTTAATGAACATCATCGTTTCAGGCGCCGGGTTATGGCGATTGTCCTGGTCCAATATGCCCTTCATCCATCGGCGGAAGCCATAGGGCGTCGCGCCGGTAAAAATGCGCGCATCGGTCAGGCGACGGGCAGTATTGTCCCAGCCCAGCATCGCGCCGCGATGGACCGGCCATTCATAACCGTCGACATATTTTTCGACATCGCCATCCGCCACGGCGTTGTAATCGAAAATCTCGCCACCGAAATCCTTGTGGCGATCATGGACCTTATCGCGCAAATCGACGCGCACGCCTTCATGCGGCGGGAACAGGACATAGCTGTCGATGCCATGGTCCTGCGGCTGTCCGCCCAGCGTTTCCAGCCCGAAGCGCACCGCGCACAGATGGATTTCACCCAGCCCCGCCTTGCGACATTCCTCGCGCCAGATGCGGGCCGTTTCCATCCAGTTGGGAATGATCGAAATACGATAGACGACCAGCACGGGCTTGCCACAATAGCGGATCCAGCGTGGATCCTTCATCATCGGGATCATTTCGTGGATGAAGGCAATATTGCTTTCCAGCGAATATTGCTGCTCCATCAACACATGGCGGTTCTGTCCGTCCCAGTTGCGCGACCAGTTCTCATTGGCCCAGCAGACGCAGAAACCCGTGTCGATCCGGGAGGATTTCGCCATCTGCTCGATTGGATGGTTCAACAGTTTTTTGCCGTTGAACCAGTAATAATAGAAGCAGAAGCCGTGAATACCGAACTGGCGGGCCAGATCGGCTTGCGCGACCTGAGTATCTTCCAAGCGCAGGTCATAATAGCCCAGATCCGCAGGCAGGCGCGGCTGATAATGGTGGCGGAACAGCGGGCGCCCCCGCGCCACATTTGACCATTCGGTGAAACCCTTGCCCCACCAGGTGTTGTTTTCCGGGATCGGATGGAATTGCGGCAAGTAGAAGGCCACCGCCTTGACCACGCGGTCTGCCGGCGCGGCGGGCAATGTCCGGGCTGCGGGGCGAACGTCCAGGGCCGCTTCCCGCGCACCGGCAGAAAGCATCGCCAACACGCTGGCGCGACCGGGGAACTTGCCACCCGCCCCATTCGCAGTCATCTCATGCAGCCGCATCGTCACACCCAGCACGCGCGACAGAAACGGCTTGAACCATAGGCCCCATCCCGCCGGAACATCGAGCGGCGCCTGACCTAGCAGGAGGCCAAGCCGCGGCAAGACGGTGTTGAGCGCGGCCACCAGCGGCGCGTGCGCAGGATCGGCTCGATCCAGCCTTATGAAACGATCGCCGGCGACGCCCCATTGGGGATCGGCACAAAAGGCCCCATGCAGGCCGATCAGCCTGGCAATATCGTCATCCGTCAGCGGTCCGGCCGCATCCTGCGGTGAAAGCCATAGCGCACCGACATAGCCGTCCAGCGCGCCCGACCCGGCCAGCCGGGTGAAACCCCGTGCATTGCCCGCTTCATCCGCATCCCCCAACAGGGTCAGAGAACGGACGGAGGATGGCAGGTCATCGACGTTCAGATTGTGCGTCCCGCCCAGCAGGAACAGATCGAATTCCGCCGGAATCCGGCCCAGCAGGGCAGACATAGCCGCCCCATCCTGGGACGTGACGATATTGACGATCACTGCCAGCGGCGCATGAGGTTCAAGACCACGCAGGCCAAAGGCGTCGGTCGCGTGACGCAACACCCACGTCACGCCTTCCGGAGCAGTGGCCGTCGGCGCAACGGCCGCCAGCTTCGCCATGGGCGGTAGGGGCTGGCGCCCTTCACTCTTGCCGAAGCGTACATAATGGACAAGCGCGTGCATGCCCGCCGCCGGAACGTCGGGATAGGTATCCATATAATGGCGCGTATCGAATCCCGGCCCCGGATCGCGCTTCAGCAAAAGGCCGAAGCGGACGAAATGCTCCAGTGGCTCGATATCCAGCAGGCCGGCGTCGGGGAAATTCTCTACATACCATTTCTGATCGAACAGGCCTGACTGATCGATTTCCTTGGCCAGCTCTTTAAAATTCAACATCGTCAGCCCTTGTTGCGATCAGGCGCCACGGCGCCCTCTCTCTATCGTCGAGGTCGGCCAGCCATCCTGTCGAGGCGGGCGATCGGCCCCTATCGCCCCTTGTTATCCGCCATAGCTGCGGCACTCCGTCGCAGTTCGTCCACAGCCCGGTTGGGGGTCCGACCCTCCTGCAATCCAAAGGCCACAAAATGCGCGGTGGCATCCATGCCAGCCTCATAAACATCGGGATTATTTTCCAGATACCATCCCGCGTCGAACAGACCATAGCGTTCCAGCACCGCCTGTTGGCGGCGCAGATTCACCTTCTTAGGCAGCAGCGGCGATGCAACCTGTGCAATCAGTGCGTCCATTACCCGAACAAACAGCAGATAGAGTGAGTCGGTCCGACGCGACAATTCATGCCGCACGACGCGCAAATGGGCGAGGTCCGTTTCCTTCTCCTGCGCGTCCTTGAGCGCCGTCATTAGCAGGGCAATTTCCTGGAAACGCGCTTGAATGGCCTTTTCATGGTCCAGTTCGGCCTTGGCAGCATGGTCCTTTTCAGCCAGCAATTCCGCCTGCGCCTTTTCCAGCTTTTCGTCCGTCAGCCGCAACTGCTCTTCCTTGGCCGACCGGACGTCCTGCTCATCCTTCAACTGGCTGCGCAGGAAGCGGAGTTCTTCCGCCGATTCCTCGGTTTCCAACTGGCGTTGCAGCAAGGCGCTCTGGGTTTGCGCCAGCTTGCTCTCGACATCTGCCAAACGGGTATCGCGGTCCGTCAACGCCTTGTCCCGCGTTTCGACATCACGCTTCAATGCCGTGACCTCATCCAGGCGAAGCTTGACGACCTTCTCCAGTTCGGCCTTGGCGTCCTTCAGGCCCTGCGCATCGGCACGGGCATGTTGAAGATGCTGACTCAGTCCCTGCACATCCACCCGCGCCTTTTGCAGAGCCTCCTGATCCTTGACCATCTGTTCGCGCGCCATGTCGAGGTCGCCATTGAGGCTTTCAGCCTCATTGTCCCGGATGGTCAGATCGCTACGTACCTGCTCCAGTTCCTCATGCGCCTGCTTGAGCTGATCGCCGATCGCCAGCCGCTCCTGCTGCGACTGCGCTTGCTTGGCACGCGAAGCGACCAGTTGAGCCGTCTGCATCGACAGTTTTTCAGCCTTGTTCTCATTATCGCGCTGAAGCCCTTCATGGGCGCTCTGGAGCCTAGCCAACAGCGTTTCACGCTCCGAAGCCGTCGCCTGCGTTTCGGCAAGAGCCGCTTCGAGAGACTTGCGCTCTTCCGCATCGACATCCCGTTGCTGCAACAAGGCTTCATGCTCGCCTTGCAACTGCACGATATCGGCGCCCAGTGTGCTGGCCCGGCCTTCTGCTTCTTCGATACGCGCGTCGCGTTCGACCAGCGATGCTTCCAGCGCCGCAATGGCATCCTTGCTCTCAGCCGCGTGACGCTCACCGATATCGAGTTCGGCCCGCGCCTTCTCCAGCCCTTCTTGCGATCGGGCCAGCGCTGCCGCCTGTTCGTCGGATAGCTTCTGTAACGCAGCCCCGGCATTTTTCGCGACGCTCAGTTCCTCGCCACGCTGCGCCAGTTCGCTGGTAAGCGTCGCGACCCGTTGATCGCCCGTAACCTTCTGTTGCTTCGCAGTCTCCAGTTCCGCCTGCAAGCGGCCCAGCTGCACGTCCCGGTCGGCAACATCCCGGCGTAAACCCTGCTTTTCGCCTTCAACCCATGCCAGGTCATGCCCGGCCTTATCCAGCGCGGCAGCGGACCGAACCAGTTCGACCTCCACCGCTGACTTTTCCAGCATCAGCGTCTGATAGGACGACAGTTGCTCGGTAAATTTCTCGGTCAACTGGGCCAGCCGCACATCCGCCCCTTCGCGTGCGTCCATGGCCCCCTTCATCAGGCTGTCACGTTCCGCCAGCGCCTTGTCATGCAGGTCAGCCGCCGCGCGCAGGCCCGCCAATTCCAAATTCTGCTGTGCCGTCTTGCTGCTGGCTTCGGTCAGTTGCCCCTCTAGCGCAGTGGCTTGCGCCTGCACGGCGCCTACCTTTTTCTCCAGGTCAGCGCGCTGGCTGGCAGCGACTTCCTGTTCGGACAGCGATTTCGACAATTTCGCCTTAAGAGCGTCGCGGGCGGCTTGCGTTTCGGCCAGACTGGTTTCGCGTTTCTGCAATTCGCGGCGGAAAGACGAAATTTTTGCCTGCCGCTCCTCCAGCGTCGCCTTCAGCTCCGCTATGCTCGCGTCACTGCTGGCGACCGCCTCCTGCAAGGTCTTGATGGCCTTGGCCTTCTCGGCCAGCTGCTTGTCCCATTCGGCCGCCTTGTCCTTGTCGCCGCCAACCGCCAGCTTCTGCTGTAGATCGGCGATGGTCTGGTCGAGCTTCTTGCGCTCGCTCGCGCGGCCAGCCTCTTCCTTCGCCAGCTTGCCGGTGACGCTGCCCAGCTTGCGAGTCAGAGCGGCGTGATCCTTCACGACCGGTGCAAAGGTAGCGCTTGCGCGATCGAGGTCGGCGCGGATTTCGTCCAGTACGCCTTGGTCCGCAGCATTTTCGCCATGCAGCACCCAGGATCGCATAACGCGATGCACTTCTGCCACCCATTCCGCGGCATGGGGCAGCGGCCGGAAGATATCATTGGTATCGCGATGATGGCGGAGCGAACCGGACAGATAATTGGCAACGTCGACGAAAGCCCCTTCCGACTGGTTGGGCAAGGTCAGGTCCAGGCCGGATTCCAGGCGTTCGATCTGGACCCGGTGCGATTGCAGCAGGTCGTCATATCGCACGAACATCCGCCGCAGCGACCGGCTGCCATGTTCAGCATCCAGCGTGTAGCGCAGCCAGAGTAAGGTCGCCTGTAACGGATCGAGACCGAACTGCTGCGACAGCGATGCAGACACTTCAATCGGGTTGCGCGTCATGACGATCGCCCGTTGCGCGGATGCATCGCCGAGCAGGTCAATCCAGAAGGATTGTAGCAGACTGTTGCGCGGATCCTTGAACAGGCGCGGCTGGTCATCGACGAATTCGGCCGTCCACGCCTTGCGCGCAGCCTCTTGCAAGTGGGCAATGTCGGCCGGCGGGATGGCGGCCAGATTGGCACCGCGCCAGTCCGACCATTCCACCTTCGCCGCGACCAGCAGCCGTGCATTGATTTCACCCAGCGGCTGGGACTCCCAGGGTTCGGCACCCTGTTCGGCCTTCGCTGGCGCACGGGTTGCCGGCGCAGCGCAGCCCAGCAACGACAACATGCGCACCAACACCCCGCCACCCGACATCGGGGCGCCGGAAATCAGGATGGTGGGTGTCTTCACCGGCGCAGTTGTTGGCTTTCCCGGTGATTTACTGTCTGTTTTGACGCTTTTCGCGTTCTGCGGCCCGGATGTGGTTATCGACTTAGGACCACTCGACACTAATCTTGCCCCATTTTAGCTTAGGTTGCCGAAACTTGCACCGGCCCGTCAGGCCGTGTCAATTGCAAAACCCGGAATGTCCGGCCAGTCGCGCCGCGCCCAGCCGCATCGAAAATCACCCGAACGGAGCGGCAACACCGACCCCGACGTGCGGATGTGAACAACCGGCTGTCAGGCCAGCGGATAGACTGGCTTCACCACGCCATTGGCGGTGATCCACTCTTCGGTCTTGGCGACATCTTCCAGCGTATGGATGTCAAAACAGCCCTCGGTCAGATAGGGTTTGATGCGCTGGCCCATCACCGGCCACGGCCCCTGCCCTTCCTTGTCCCACACCGCGGATGCACGCAGCGCCCAGATGGAATGATCGAAGAACAAGCAGGTCGGCAATTCCTGGCGATTGGCGGATGCATTGCCTGATCCCGGCACGAACGGCGCCAGCGTACCATCTGCCAACACTGTCTTGCCACGATAGGGATGATATTCGGACATATCATGACACGGCACGACGGAAGACAGTGTCGGATCCTGAAGCAGGCCCTCAATGCAATCGTCCACCATCCGTTCAGTGATAGTGCCGACATTGGCATGCTGAACCACCACGATGTCGACATCCCCTTCGGCCTCGATCAGCGCCATCGCATGCCGTACCGCGTCGGAGCTTTGCGCGGTGGCGCTCGCCAGTTCGTCGGGACGGCGGATGGGCGTGTACCCCGTCTTGCGCCCCGTCTCCAAAATCTCATCATCGTCGCTGCTGACATAATAGCGGCCGATATGGGCGCTGCGCAAAGCGGCGGAGGCCGCCCACACCATCAACGGGACGCCATGGATAGGCAGGACATTCTTGCCCTTGAGCGAACTGCCACCCCGCCCGATCATCAGCGCCACTATCCGGCTGGACTTCGACATGCAGACTATGCCTTCATTCTGTCGCGCAGCCCGAACGGCGGCGCCTGTGGTGGGTCAACGGCAGGACAGCCGCTGCCCATGCAGCGGCTGTCTCAGGCCCTTATTCGGCGGCGGCGACCCGATATTTATGATGCTCGCTTGGACGAATGTCCTTTTCTTCGGACCCCACCACGATCTCCGCCTCGCGGACCTTGGCGACATAGTCCTTGAATTCAGACTTGGTCAGGTCGAGCGCGACGGCGTCGAAATGCGCCCATTCGGTATTGCCCAGCTTCACATGCTTTTCGACCATGCGCGCACCGGCGGCCACGGCCAGCGCCGATCCGAACCAACCCGCATCATGGCTGGAATAGCCGGCCACGATCTGCGGCTGCTCGCGCGACAGCCTGTCATAGTGGCGCACGACGCCGACATTGCAGTCCTCCGCCGGGGTCGGATAGGCCGAATTGCACTGCAACAGATAAAGCTGCGGGCTGGCCTTGAAAGTTTCGAGCACCCAATTCTCGAACGCCTTGTCGGTCATGCCGGTCGACAGCACGATCGGGCGATCGCAGGTCCGTGCTACCATCGACAGATAATCGGTATGCTCCGAAATGGTCGAAGGCAGCTTGATCATCGCCGACCCCAGATCCATCAGCTCGCGATAGGATTTAACGTCAAGCGCCGATGCGAACCACTGGATACCCAGTTGCTTGCACAGCCCGTCCAGATAGCCGAAATCATCGTCGCTCAATTCCAGTTGATGGCGATAATCGGCGAAGGTCGTCCCGAACGGCGACTTGTAGGGCGCCGCCAGTTGCTCACGGCTGTAGAAGCTTTCCACATCGCGCTTCTGGATCTTGACGAAATTCGCGCCTGCCGCCTTGGCGGCCCGGACCATCCGCTCCAGCCGACCGCGATCGCCGAAATGGTTGGTAGTCAGTTCCGCGATCACGGATACCGCCCAGGGCCGCTCCGCTTCCCCGCCGCCAGGCAGGAAATGGTGGCGCAAGTCCGTGGTGGTCATCCGCGAATAGGAACGATCGCCGACATGGACGACGTCGAGATCGGTCCCGCGCAACATGTAAAGCGCGTTCAGCAGGAAATTTTCCTGCATGTCGATGCGCAGGCGCCGCTGGTCCGCGGTATCATTTTCGTAAGACCGTCCCAGCGCATGGGCACTGCCCATGTCGGCGCGAAAATCGAAGCCGACCAGATAGACGGTCTGCGGCCGCCCGCGCGCCTCGGCCACCTTGCGGGCGACCTGCAATGCCGAGATCAGCAGCACATCCTCGATGACGAAATCACCGCCGAGCAGGCGCTGCATCATCAGGTCGCCACTTTCCTGGCTGAGCGGAACATGCTCCGCCCGAACCACTTCGGCGCCGGCCGTCTGGAAATCCGTAGAGGTCAGGTACAACCGTGCCCGCGCACCGCTTTCGGCCAGCGACTGCTTGACCCAATCCGCATGGAAAATCGAAATATCGGCCGGGTAGATGCGCTCGGCGTCGTTGATGCCGATCACCAGTGATCCGGCATAAACTTCCGCCGGAACGCTGTCAGCCGACGGGCCCTTGCCCAGGATGAAGATCGTGTCGGTGCCATATGTCGACGCGATGGCGCTTATCGGGGTCGAGAAATTGTCCATGATAAGATTCCCCTTCAAGAAATACCGCGCAACCGGCTTCATGTGCCAGCGCTACACCCGCCAGAAGATCCCAGGAATAGGCTCCCTTGGGATTGACGAACCGCGCATAGGCCCCGCGTATGACATTATACATGTTGTAAACGGCGCAGCCCATCACCCGGCCTTCAGGATTGCCGGCCAGAATGGCGCCGATCTCTGCATTATAGGAAGAGGACAGACCCACGATCCGCGACTGGTAGGTCGGGATAGTCATGCCCGACATCAGGATATCGCCCATTTCCGGCAGCATCAGCGCACTGCCCTGATGAACACCGTCGCGCCAGATCGACAGGGCGACACCCCATTCCTTGAGGCCGGAACAGAAATTCTCGGTGCCATCGATCGGGTCGAGCACGGCGACCCAACCGGACCGTATATCCTGTCCCGCCTCATAGCTCTCCTCCGCCACCAACGTGACGTCGGGCAGATTTGCCCGCAGGAAATCTGCGATCAACTTTTCCTGAAACAGGTCGGCCTGGGTAACCGGACTGCCATCCGGCTTCCAGGTGATATCGCGACGCAATGACAAGGTATGGTCGAGATTGGCGCGAACTAGCGCCCAACTATCTTCCAATAAAGGTGAAATCGACACTTAGCCCCCGATCCTTGATTCGCATGATCTTGGCCGGGCGCGGTCGACGCGCCCGTTTCTGCCACCGCAACGGCAGCGCCCACTCCATTATTCGGCTTTGAGCTTTTCCACCAGTCCTTTGTAGCGCGATCCGTGGCCGGACAGCACCGCAGAAAAAGCTTCCAGGTCTTTCTTCTCATAATTGACCGGATTGCCGCGCAGCATCGCCATCAACAATAGTGGCGGCGCCTCCTCGTCCGGACGGACATTACTCAGATAGCGCTCGACATTTTCCGTAAGCACATAGTTGGGCCGGGCGCCCACCATGATTTCCTTATGATAATATTGCGTCCGGCAGAACAATATGTCCCTGAAGAAGGCCGTGAACAGCGACAGTGCCTGGGCGATGAAGGAATCGCCGAAGATCACGATGCGGCCCTGCGCATTGGGGTGCTCGCTGATCAGCAGGTTCATGCGACCATCATTGCCGCTGGTCACCTGATTGTCGAACTTGTGCACCTTCCAGTTTACGGCGAGGGTTTCATTGGCCTGCGTGATCGGCGGCTTGAACCGCTTGCCCAGATCACCCGCGACATCTTCGGCGCGCGGCCGGATCAGCTTAGTCAGCGCCTCCACCTGCTCGCGCACCATGGTTTCGTCGAGACCAAGCCCGAGCACCACGTCCTCGACAGCCGCCAGACGGCCGCGCCAGTTCCAGTGCGTATCGGCAAAACCATAGCCACCATGCTCCAGTTCACGCAGCTTTTCCGTAGGAAAAAGGAAGGGCGCGCGGACGCGCTGCCGATAAATGTCGCCCAGAATGATCGGATCGTCGATCGGAAAAGAATCTTTGAGGACGGTATGCTTGTCCGGGGCGACGAGATGAACGTGGCGCGCGCCGCAGCCCGCGGCATGCTCCGCGCGCGCAACCAGATTCGCCTGAAAATTCATGATCGAGGCTTCGGAAACATCGACCTTGCCGGTGATGAAGTCCAAGGGGCGATGCTGGCCGTCCGCCAGAAAAAGCTCACCCTTCTTACCAATAATTACCCCGTTCTTGATCTCTATATCGCCCACCTGTCACCCTTTATCAGTCACTGAAATCACGTCCGATCAGATGTTGTCATCCATGATCGGTAAACAGCGTAAATCAACATTTAAGAACGGTCGATCGAACCGCACTTAGTAGAAATGGATGCACCCCTTGTCCCTGAGCCGGCCAAGAACTGCAAACTCTACTTCCATCGGACAATGCGCGTCGTCCCAATGCTGCAACGCCCGGCCGAAATCCCGACCATCCTTGTAATAATGTTCTTCGCCCGCCTTCCGCGGCTCAATTTCGAAACCGAACAGGGAAATCGGCACATTCCGTTCGAAAAACGGCGAAAGCCAGGACAGGATGACAATGCCCGACCGCGGTGGCTTTCGCGGATATTCCCCCGTTTCGACGAAGCGCGACAGAATCGGCAGCGCAGCATGGGTATGCACATCCTTCCCATGATAATAGATCGGATCGCCCTGATAGCCCAAATCCTTGAGAATGGGCTCATTTTCGACCCTGGTCACAATGGTCGAGGGTTCATCCAGTTCCCGAAAGAAGGTCCAATAGCGTTCCTTGATCGGCACACCCACGAAGCGGATATCCGTCTTCACCCCGCCAAAGGCCTCGAATCCCGTGGTACGCCCGTCATTGATACGAATAACCACGTCATGCGCATCAATTCGCTCACCATTGCGCTCCTGACCCAGACGCGGCGAATTGCCGATGACGGCGATCGACGCGGGCTTGGAATTCCTCCGCATGACGGCGTCAAAAAAGAAATTACCCGCCTCCTGATCCGGCATCTTCATCTTCCATTTTTCCTGGGCCGCGATGCAGCCAATCCTTGAACCTGACGTCCCATGTGGCACGGTCACAACCTGCTTTCCAGCGAAGAATCATCGACATGGCTCGGGATCAGGAAGAGAGAGACGCTGCAAGCACAAAGCAAAAGTCCGCCACCGGGCTGAAAAACTTCGGACTTCCTTCAGGATTTGCGACATGATCCAGGAAACAAGATGGAGGCTCTGACAGTTATGGCGGGTATGCTGCTTTCGCTCCCTCTGGCCCTCGCCGTCCTTGTGGACACGCCCGCCCCAAATCTTGCCGTCGCAAGCGCCGCACCCCCCGCCAGCATCGCCGCTGCCGGCGCAACCGGGACCGGCGCCCAGTCATGCAGCGTGGCACAGCAGGCGCGCGACCATCCGGGAGTGCGTACCGTTCGCATGGGCGATGCCTGGTCCGGTGTCCGCGTCCGCTACCCCGCCCTGGAACGCAACGGCAAATATTATTTCGGCTATTATGATGCCAACCGGCAACTCACGATCGCTGAATATGCCGCTGCCCAGAACAAGCTCTGCCTCAATCGCATCGCTTCCCGCTTTGGCGGATGGGACAGCCATAACAGCATCTTCATGGCCTTCGACCCGCAAGGCTATCTGCACGTGGCCGCCAACATGCACGCCTCACCCATGGTCTATGCCCGCGGACCACGCCCCGATTCTGCCCAGGGCATCGCGCTGGCACCGATGGTGGGCAGTGACGAAGCCCGCGTAACCTACCCACGCTTCCAGACCGACGACAACGGCCAGCTCATGTTCATTTATCGCAGCGGTGGCAGCGGCAATGGCACATGGATCGCCAATCGGCTCGACAACGGCCGCTGGAAAAGGTTGAACGACGGCGGCCTGTTCGCCGCACGGGACCGGCAGGGGCCAGTAAGCGCCTATCCCACCAATCCCGTACAGGATGTCGACGGGCGCTTCCACATGGCGATCGTCTGGCGCCGCTCCCCCGACACCGCGACCAATTTCCGCGTCAGCTATATTTCCACCACCGATTTCCAGACTTGGCGCCTGGCATCGGGCAAAGCGGTGCGCGGCCCGATCACCGCCGACAATGCGGATCTGGTGGACGATGTCGGCGTCGACAACGGTCTGGGCACAAGCGCATCACTGTCGCTGGATGGCCGTGGCGCACCGGTGATCGCCTATACCAAATATGACGAGACAGGTGCGAACGCGGCCTATGTCGCGCGCCCGACCGCACAGGGCTGGCGCATCGAGCGAGTGGCCAGCGGCAAGACGCGCGTTGCCGTCCAGGGACGCGGCACCCGACAGCGGGCCGACGTGACGAGCATCGCCAGCCTCGACCCAGCGACCGGCACGATGCGTGTCACCTTCCCCAGGTCCAAAGCGCAAACCGTGCGCTTTGCTGCGCCTTCAGGCGCGATGCGACAGGCTCAGGGCGCTGCCGAACCGCCCGTCAGGGTGGCAGGCATATTGACCCCGCCGCGCGGCCTACTGCGTCCGACCCTGCGCAAAGTGGCGGTCATCGATGCGGACAGCGGCAAGCCAACGACAGGCGTAGTTCAATATTTCGCACAAGATTCGAATCGTGACGTCGCCCCTGCATGCGATGCCAAGGCGCCGTTGGCATGCAAACCGCCGGCATCGCCTGTCTATCTCGTCCTGCCGAACTGAGCCTTTCGCCGTCCTTGCCGGCAACATCTGTTTCAATCCGGTGCCGAAACGAGGATGTGAAGCGTCGGACCGACGCCATCCGCTATTGCGCCGCGCTGCAACATCAGCAAGAAAAGACAACCAAATTTGGGTGAGGGCATTCAGATCGCAAAACAGCGCGCGCCAATAGGCGTGCGTGACATCGGCATGACATGAAGCGTGGGCAACAGGTCGTTGCGCATAAGGGCGGGGAAGAATGAGCACTAGTATTCGCGGCAATTTCGACGGTGTTAAGGAAAATAACCTGATCGGATGGGTATTTGACCCCGACAATCATCCTGCCGAAGTGATGGCGATGATCGATGGCGAATTTGTCGCCTTCGCAGAAGCCAATAACTATCGCCCCGACCTGGAGCGCGCCGGCTTTAACAACGGCCTGTGCGGTTTTCGCATCGCCATCCCGGAACAATTTCTGGAAGGCGGCACGCATAAAGTGGAATTATGGCTTGAAGGCGGCCAGCGCCGCCTCGGCCCGGCCCTCACCTTCCAGTCGCCGGACGCTGCCCCAGTGCCGCCCGCAGCGGCCAAGACCGCTGCTCCCGAGCCCCAGGCTATACCTGCCAGCGCCCTGACAAAGGCAAGCGATGACAAGGTAGCGGCCAAGGCGCCGCCGGAAGCTAAGCCGTCTCCGGAAAGCAAGCCTGCCGCCGACGTTCAATCGCCCCCCAAAGCCCAGCCAGTAACGGAGAGCAAGCCGGCAACGGCAACGCCGGCCAAGACCGCAAAGCCGGTGAGCGGCACGCCAGCCGAGCCAGCCAAGACCCCCGCCAAAGAGAGCAAGGCCCCCGCCGCGACCAAGGAAGTCAAGCCCTTCGTCCCCGGCAAGGGCAAGGCCGCGCTCATTCCGAAGATCGACGCCAAATCGGCCGCGTTCAACACGATCCAGCGATCGGTTTCGGAAAGCTCGATCTTCAACGGCGCGATCGGTACGCTGAACAAATTCTGCAATCTCTACGCGGACAATCCCTATTATGAGCGGCTGCGGCTGGCCGCGCGCGGCACAACCCGGCTCGATTGCTTCGTCCAGATCAGCAATACGCTCAGCCGCGTCGACCAGGCGCGCGAAGGGCAATTGCCCAAGGTCGGGCCGCTGGTGTCGATCATCATGCCGGCGCATAATCGCGAGGATCTGATCGACGACGCCATCCGTTCGGTCCTGGCGCAAAGCTACAAGCGGTTCGAACTCATCATCTGCGACGATTTCAGCAAGGACAATACAGTCGCTGCGATCAAGTCGTTCAAGGATCCGCGGATCGTCCTGACCAAACATGCCGAGCAGAGGGGCGCCGCTGCCGCGCGCAACAGCAGCCTGAAGCTCGCGCGAGGCGACATCATCGCCTATCTCGATTCCGACAATGTCTGGCATCCCCGCTATCTGGAGATCATGCTGGAAGAACTGGCCAACTGGCCGGGCAACATGTCCGCCTATGCCGGCTATTTCGACATCGACATCGGCGAAGACACGATCCGCATCAAGAAGGCGGAAATCAAAGGCTTCCATCTGGAAGACCAACTTGCCGTGCCCTTCGTCGACCTCAACAGCTTCATCCATCGCCGGCAACTCTATGACGTTCTGGGCGGCTTCGACGAACGGCTGGCACGCCGACAGGATTATGACATGATCGCGCGCTATTGCTGGCTGCGTGAACCGCGTGTCGTGCCGCATGTGCTGAACCTGTACCAGCGCATCGCCAACGCGCAACAGATCACCAAAGTGCAGAAGGAAGACACTAAGTCTCCTCAGATCATCGCAGACAAGATCGAAGGCTATTATAAGGACGGCCTGCCGGCCCAGCTTCCGTCCTGGGTGAAGAAAGTGTCGGTCGTGTCGTGGGACATGAGCCGCAACCATTTCGCCAAGGCTTATTGCGTGGCAGAGGCGCTGAGCAAGCATGTGGAGGTCGAGATGATCTCCTATCGCTTCTTCGACGAGGAAATCTTCCAGCCGCTGGCAGACAAGAAGCCGCCATTCGAATGCAAATATTTCGAGGGCGGTACTTTCCCGGACTTCTTCGGCAATTTCGCCAAAGGCATGGAAGCGATCACCGGCGATGTCATCTATGCGGTCAAGCCGCGCCTGACATCCTTCGGTCTGGGTCTGATGGCCAATTACCACACCGGTAAGCCGGTCATGCTGGAATGCAACGATCTGGAAACGGTGGTCAACAACGCCAAGTCCACTGACACCCATGCCGAAAAGCAACTGACCGACCTGTTCGCCGCTGCCGACAAGGCCAAGGTTCCGTATGAACTCATCTGGTCGGAAATCCTCGATCCGCTGGTCGCGGAGATCCCGACCGTCTTCACGCACAATATCAACCTGAACCTGCACTATGACCGGCGCTGCCTGTACATGCGCAACATCAAGGATGATTCGCTGTATCGCCCGCAGGATATGGATCGCGACGCGATCCGCAAGGAACTGGGGTTCAAGCCGGACGACCGCATCATCCTGTTCGGCGGCCTGGTGCGCAAGCACAAGGGCATCTTCGAACTGGTCGACCTGCTCAACGCGCTGGGCGATCCGCGCTACAAGCTGCTGGTGGTCGGTAGCCGCGACACGCCCGACCTCATGAAGCTGAGCAAGGAGCATCGCGACAACATCACCGTGTTGCCGCCCCAGCCACCCGAGCAGATGGCCGCGATCAACCTGGCATCGGACCTGATCGTGCTGTGGCTGGACCCCAACGTCCCGGCTGGCCAGTATCAGAGCCCGTACAAGATGTCCGATGCGCTGGCGATGGGACCGACCATCATCGCGTCGCCCACCAGCGATCTGGCCGATCTGGCAACGCGCGGGCTGATGCTCAACGTGCCCTTCGGCAACCAGAAGAAGCTGGTGACGACCATCCGCCGCGTCTTCGACCAGCCGGAGGAAACGGCGAAGCGGCAGCAACGCGCGCGCAAATTCTTCGAACGCGAATTTTCCTATCCGGCGGTCTTCCCGGCTTTTGCGCTGGGCGTATCCAAGCTGGAGAAGAACAAGGTCTATCCAGTGTCGGAACGTTTTGCCGAATTCTTCGCCGAATATCGCCGCCGTACGCTTGCGGAGAAATAAGGCCATGAAGATCGCGATCAAGAATCCGGCCCCTATTGGCCCGAACCTGGAAAAATGGGGCGACTATCATTTCGGCCTGGCGCTCGCCAAGTCACTGGAAAAGCTGGGTGCGACCGTCGTCCAGCATTTCTGGCCGAACTGGGACAATGACGACGGGGAAGACATGGTCATCCTGCTGCGCGGCAAGCGCAGTTACACCCCGCCGCCGTCCAAATTGTCGCTCATATGGATTATCAGCCATCCTGGCACGATCAAATATGACGAAATTTCCAAGTTCGACATGGTCTATGTCGCATCGGAAACCCATTATAAGGCGATCCGGTCACTATCGGGCCTGACCGTCGATGTTGCGCGGCAATGTACCGACACCAGCGTCTTCTTCGCCGACGGACAGGACAAATTGCGGCGCGATGTGTCCTTCGTCGCTAATAGCAGGGGCGTGCGCCGCGAAGTCCTTAGCTGGGCCGTAGGTGCCGGCACGCCGGTCCATGTGGTCGGCCGTCATTGGGGCAATCTGGGGCTCGGCCATCTCGTCAAGTCGCAATATATCGACAATGATGCCCTGCCCGACTTCTATCGCCGCACCCGCCTGACGCTCAACGACCATTGGAGCGACATGGCCCATTTCGGCTATATCAACAATCGCATCTTCGATTGTCTGGCCTGCGGTACGCCGATCCTGACCGACGAATTTTCGGAATTGAGGACGGTGTGCGGCGACGGGATCCTCTATGCGTCCGATATGAATAGTTTCGGTGCGGCGATTGAGGAATATCTGCTCGATTATCCCTCGGTTCTCGGCCGAGCGCAGCAATTGTGGCAGCGGATCGGTGCCAATTACAGCTTCGATGCGCGCGCCGCGCAAATCTGGGACTGGGCGACCACCACCCATTCGCTGCGCAATTCGCTCTGCTACGATGCCGATGGTGCCCGTGCCGCGTCGGCCGAACCTCTGACGTCGGTGATCGGCCAGGCCGTTGACCTACTACGCAAGGCGGGCGTGACCCGCGAAGTCCAGACGCTGCACCTCTGCCCGTCACCCTGGGGCACCTCCTCCCTCTTCGCCAACAAGGAGATCAGCTATTTGTCCGGCGGCTTCGGGCGAGGGCCATGGCATGTGCTGATGGATTGCGAGATGGGCGGCCTTGCCAACAAGCATTTCGACATGATCGTGATCGAACCCACAGACAATCTGGCCGATCTGGTGGGCCAGGATCAGGTTGGTTTCGCCAAGCGGCTGGCATCGAAGCTGAACAAGGATGGTGTCGTGGTCGCCCCATCCGAGCATGCGAAGGCATTGTTTGCCGGATGGGAAGGCATCAAGACCGATAAGGAGACGCCTTTCGCGCTTTTACAGCCAAAGGGCGCCAAAGCCTGAATCGGGACGGGAGGGTGCCACCACACCTTCCCGCCGCAATATTGATCAGCGCTACTTCGCCCTGTAACGTGCCAGAACCGCCTGCGCAGGCTGAAATTCGGGATATAGATCTCCCACCTGCCGCAACAATTTTCTTGCCTCTTCCCGATTACCCGCCGCTTTCGCCAGGCGATAGCTACGCCACAGCGTCAGCAGTTGCGGCCCCTCTACCCGCAACATCTGCGTGTAGGCGCTTCTGGCCATGGCATAGCCCTGATCGGTCTTCATTTTGAATGCGTCGTCAGCCAGCTTTTCTGTTGTCGGCAATATCTGCTGATATCGCCACGCGTCCTCGCTATTCTCGCGCGCGCGCCACAAGGCCCGTCGCGCACCATCCATCGTAGGGCGGATGATATGCAAATCATCCTGCTTCGCTATAAGGTTGGCGGCGGCGGCCTGGGTCACGATCCCATCTACTGCCGCTCCCTGGATATCCGCGAATAATTGCCCGGCCATTGCCATCCACGGACCGCCGGACACCTCGCCCTTGGCACGATGATAGTCCGGTTCGATAAATCCGGCGGCGAAATCCTTGGCCGCCTTGATCTTGCGCACGCGAAGATAGGCCCTGATCCGGTCGAGCGTGTCTGTGGTTCGATAGATCAGGTCTCCATGCACAATCACAAGGGCGCCTTCCGCCCCGACATGTTCCAGAATGTTGAGCATGGTCAGGGCCCAAAGCGCCGCGACATCCTCTTCATCGGTCAGTTCCCGATGCACCCGCAGATTGCGCGACGCACGCGCGATCTGCGACATGGCCACCTCGTGCGGCGGACGAATGATGACGATGGGACGAACGATAAAGTCCGCCAGCACCAACTGCCAGAACGGCCATAGCTGCGCCATGCGGGGATCCTTGACCGACCATAATGCCACCTTGCCGAACAATTGGTCGATCGCCGCCAGCGCACGCTCCCGAAAGGGTGCGAAACGCTCTTCCCGAAAATCATAACGACCAGCATCGAACGCCCAATTGTCCCAACTGGCTTCAAGAAAGGTGAAAAGGTCGTCGTTGACCTGACGCAGCATCTGGCTTTCAAAAAAACCCCTGGGATTCTCTTCCGATGCCCGGTCGCTGATGTCCCCGATGGGAATACCGAAAGACTGCACGATGGCGGCAAGCGCCGATGTGCCTGAACGATGAATACCCAGAATTGGCGCCGCCACTGCCTGACGTCTTGTCGTCAAAACATAACCCTCCACATATCCTGCCGGTCTGGCTCCCTGCGCCACATGTCGCACATGGCATGAACATACGGACGGTCCAAAGCGCTTGTTCCAGCTACAGGCTTTTTCAAAGTCCGATCCACCCAACCATCATCATCGCGATGTGATTTCGATAACCTGCCCTAAACCAACGTCGAGATACAGTAATGGCGCATTTTTGAAGGATTTGCCTAGCGCGAACCGCTCGACTCGACTTGCTTTATCGACGACCCTCTATTAGACCTCTGGCGCAACATCTATCGGAGACACTTGTGCGCAAAGGCATAATATTGGCCGGCGGTTCTGGTACCCGTCTGTATCCGCTGACGAAGGGCGTCTCAAAACAATTGATGCCGGTTTATGATAAGCCGATGATTTATTATCCGCTTTCGGCTTTGATGCTTTCCGGTATTCGTGAAATACTTATCATCACGACCCCGCACGACGCGGCAGCTTTTCAGGCATTGCTGGGCAGCGGCGAAGAACTGGGCCTGTCGCTTTCCTATGCGGTGCAGCCGGAGCCGGGCGGCCTCGCCCAAGCCTATCATATCGGCGCGGACTTTGTGGGCTCCAACCCCTCGACCCTGGTTCTGGGCGACAATATCTTCTATGGTCATGGCCTGGTCGAACTGCTGTCCAATGCCAGCGCGCGCGATCATGGCGCCACTGTGTTCGGCTATTATGTCAGCGATCCGACGGCCTATGGCGTCGTGTCCTTCGGTCCGGACGGCCGTGCGGAAACGATCGAGGAAAAGCCGGTCGCACCCAAGTCCAACTATGCCGTCACCGGCCTCTATTTCTATGACGGCCGGGCGGTGGACTTCGCCCGCGACCTCGCCCCTTCCCCGCGCGGCGAACTGGAGATCACCGATTTGAACCGCCTCTATCTGGAGGAAGGATCGCTTTCGGTCGAAATCATGGGGCGCGGCTATGCCTGGCTCGACACCGGAACGCACGGGTCGCTGCTCGACGCTGCGCTCTATGTGCGCGTGACCGAGGATCGGCAGGGCCTTAAAATATGCTGCCCGGAAGAAATCGCCTGGCGGCAGGGCTTCATCGATGACGCACAGCTCGAAAAGGTCGCCACCCCACTGCGCAAGAGCGGCTATGGTAATTATCTGATGGGCCTGCTGACGGGCAAGGGAGCCATCGCATGAAGATCATCGAAACCGCCATTCCCGGCCCGCTGATCATCGAGCCGCGGGTCTTTGGCGACGATCGCGGCTTCTTCATGGAAAGCTGGAACGCCGCCGCCTTTCGCGAGGCTGGCCTCGACCTGAATTTCGTGCAGGACAATCATAGCCGCTCAGCGCGCGGCGTGCTGCGCGGCCTGCATTTCCAGAATCCCAATCCGCAGGGCAAGCTGGTGCGCGTAGCCGCCGGTCGCGTCTGGGATGTCGCGGTCGATATCCGTCGGTCCAGCCCGCATTTCGGCCAATGGGTCGGCGTCGAACTGTCGGCCGCCAACAAGCGGATGTTCTGGGTGCCCGAAGGCTTTGCCCATGGCTTCGTCAGCCTGGAGGATGGCACCGACTTCCTCTACAAATGCACGGCGCTCTATGAACCCGCATCGGATCATAGCCTGTTGTGGAACGATCCCGCCATCGGCATCGAGTGGCCCTTGGAAGGACTGGAGCCCCAGCTTTCCGGCAAAGACCGGCAGGCCAAGACACTGGCCGAGATCGAGGCATTCGCGTGAAAGTCCTCATCACCGGTTGCAACGGCCAATTGGGCCACAGCCTTCAGGCCACCGCTCCGGCAAAGGCGACGTTGGTCTGCCTGGGCTCCGCCGATCTCGACATCAGCCAGGGCAATGCGGTCGATCGGTTGGTCGCCCAGCATGCGCCCGATGTTGTCATCAACGCGGCCGCCTACACCGCCGTCGACCGCGCCGAGCAGGACGAGGAACGGGCACAGGCCATCAACGGCGCGGGTACGGGTTTCCTGGCCAAGGCAGCGCGTCGGCAAGGCGCTCGTTTCGTGCACGTCTCTACCGACTTCGTGTTCGATGGCGCGGCCGGCACGCCCTATCGCCCCGATGCCCCCACCAATCCCATGGGTGTCTATGGGCGATCGAAGCTGGCGGGAGAGAAGGCGGCTGGCCAGGATGCACTGATCGTCCGCACCGCCTGGGTCTATGCGCCTGAAGGCGGCAATTTCGTTCGGACCATGTTGCGCCTTATGGGCGAGCGCCCCGAGGTTCGGGTGGTTGCCGATCAGATCGGCACACCTACCTACGCCCCCGCCCTGGCCGACGCCATCTGGCGCCTGCTGGCGGCTTATGCCAGCGGCATGCACCATTATACCGACAGTGGCGCGGCCAGCTGGTACGACTTTGCGGTCGCGATCCAGGAGGAAGCTCTGGCCGCTGGCTTGTTGACGCAGGAAGCCACGATCATACCCATCGCAACCAGCGACTACCCCACGCCGGCACGCCGCCCCAGCTATTCGGTGCTGGACAAAAGTGCGACGTTCGCGGCGATCGGTGGCCCTGCGCCGCACTGGCGCGTCCATCTGCGCACCATGATCGCGGCGATCAAAGCCCAGGGCTGAAAAAGATGCAGGCGTCAGCCGGTTGGGGCTGGCGCCTGATCAACATCCAATGCCTCCAGCAAACGCATCAGACTGACATCCCAGCCCACCCCATCGCCTATGGCAACAGGCCCATCAGCAGCTATCGTCGCCATGATGCTGCTGGCCAAGGCGTCGGGCGTATCGGACTGGAAATAATAGAGGCCGGGTTGCTGCAATTCGCGAAAGACCGGCAGGTCGCGCGCCAGCACCGGACGACCATGGCGTAATGCCTCCACGATCGGCAGGCCATAGCCCTCGCCTAACGATGGCACCGCCACCAGCGCAGCATTATTATAAAGCGCCGTGAGCAATTCATCCGACACATCGCTCAACCAATGAAAGGCGGAACAGGATTGCGCCAGATCGGTCATCCGTTGCTGGACAACCTCCGTCCGCCAACCCGGTCGCCCTACCATCACCAGATCGGGCGCACGCCCACCCAGCGTACCACGCAGCCGTTCGAAGGCATCGAGCAGCAACGCATGGCCCTTGCGTGGTTCCACCGTCGCCACCATCAGCACCGTCGCATGCTCCCGCATCCGCGCCAGCACGGCGTGCCCCGCATCGTCGACGCCGCGGCTGGGGCGGCTGGCACCGATATCGCCGCTCAGGGGCAGCAATGCATACCGAAGCGGATGCCCCTTCATCCGTCCGCGCGTGCGCAACAGTCCGTCCAGATCCTCCGACACGAACTCCGATATGCACAGCGCCACATCGCCATATCGCTCCAATACCCGTATCCAGCGGCTGAAATGACGCGCCGTACTGGGTGGGAACCAGTCCGGCTGGCGCAAAGGCAGCACATCATAGACCACCAGCGCGATCGTCGCGCCGCACCGCTTCCACCACGCCACCTGCCGCCGATGACGCCACAGCCGATGCGCCGCCAGATCCAGACCCAGGAAGATATCGCCACGCTGCAATCGCACCAGCGGCACATTCTTGCCCGGCAAGACGATCCGCCCGTCCGGCAGGTCGGCCCGACGATAGCCACCATCCACCGTGGCAGCGACGGCTATAAGTTCGATATCAGTGAGCGACGCCCGGCGCAGTTGCTCCCAAAGAGCGCGCACGACCCGCTGGATGCCGGTGCCGGCATCATGCTGGGCTATGGTCGACAGATCGACCACCAGCCGACGCGGACTATCCGGTGACCTGACTTCCGACCGCGCACCGATCTCCCACCCCAAGGCGCGAGACAACCAGCTCCACGCCGTCATTCCTGACTATGCGTCTGATAATGATGATAGGCTTCATCGACATTGTCGAAACAGACGAGCGAGCCATTGGCCAGAACCGCGGCCCGGTCACAATTTTCTCGGATGAAATTGGGATTGTGCGACACGAAGAACATGGAGCGGTCGGCCCGCTTCACCAGCAGTTCCTCGCGGCAACGATCCTGGAAACGCTGGTCACCGACCGCAACCACTTCATCTATCAGGAAGCAGTCAAACTCGACCACCAGCGATATCGCAAAACCCAGTCGCGCCCGCATGCCGGCCGAGTAGGTTTTCAGCGGCTCCTTCATATAGCGGCCCAGTTCGGCAAAATCCTCGACCGCCGGCAGTGCCGCTTCAGGATCCTTGCCATAGATACGGCAGATGAACTTCAGATTGTCATAGCCGGTCAGGGATTGCTGGAACGCGCCGGAGAAGGCAAGCGGCCAGGATATGGTCATATCCCGCTCCACCCGACCGCTCGACGGCTTTTCCACGCCGCCCAGGATTCGGATCAGGGTCGTCTTGCCCGCACCATTACGCCCCAATATACCGATCTTCTGACCCTTTTCGAGCGTCAGATTGATATTGCGCAAAACATGGTTCCGGCCGCGACGGGTCGGGTAGGATTTGTTGATGTCGATGAGGCGGATCATTCGGGCACGAGATTCCGGCTGGCATAACGGATTTCGATCAGTGCCAAGAACATCAGGATAACATTCCACGAAATCAGATAGGCGGGATCATAATGCGGCGTGAAATGTGATCCGAAAAATCCATCACGTACCCATTCAACACCATTCACCATCGGCACATACATGACGATCTCACGCACTTTCGGCGGTGCGGCTTCCACCAGCCAGGCCGCCCCGGAAAGCGGGAACATCAGATAGGTGCAGGGATGCCAGAATTTGTCGACCAATTCTGTCCGGTTGGACAAGGCGCCCACAAACATGGCCAGCGATATGCCAAACCAGGCCAGCATGAGCCAGCCGAGAATGGCCTTGGCCGGGTCTTCCGGCAGTTCCATCCAGCCGATCGACGAGAAGAACAGCGTCAGTACGAAGAAAGACGTGCCGACGCCAACACATTCCAGCAACACGCGCGCGATAAAAATGTCGATCACCTTCACATTGCGGTGATACATGAGCGACAGATTGGGTTCAATGGAGCCAACCAACCGGTTGGGCATGTTGCGCCAGACCAAGACGCTGGAATAACCAGTCAATGCGAAGGCCGCGATCGGCAGGTCCGCCCCATGCACGGCCCTGAGCGCCGTCCATAACAGGGTGACACCAGTCGTAAAGATCGCCGGTTCGACAAACAACCACAGAAAGCCTATATTGTGCCGCCCGTAGCGAGTGATGACCTCGCGCAGGATGAGCGCACCGATCACCCTTCGCTGGATCGCCCAGCTATGGCGCAGGCTGGGTATCCGCCCCGGATTTTCGATGTCCGACATCAGTCGGTATGCTCGCGCACACCAGCCAGCAGCATCGAGGAGATCGCCCACATGACAAGGCCGACGATGAAGGTGCTGATGATGCCGCGCAGGCGCTTGGGTGCTGCCGCATTGTCAGGCAGACTGGGCTGCACGATCCGCTCGACATAGGTCTGCTTGCGCCGCGCCTCGTTGCGGGCTTCCTGCAAGGACGTCATGGAGGCGGCCAGGTCACGGTCGGCCAGCTGGCTTTCCAGTTGCAGCCGCTGGAACTGCGCAGCACTGGCGGCAAGCGATTTCTGGTTACCGGCAACAAGCCCCGTCTGCGCTGCGATCTCCCGGTTCAGTTCGGCGATACGCGCGCGCAACACCGGCACCTGCGGGTTTTGCGGCGTCAGCATCTGCAACTGCACCAACTGGGTCTTGGTGGAGATCATGTCGTCTTGCAGCTTCGAGATCATCTGCAACTGGACGGTCGCCTGCTTTTCGGGATCGACCACGCCTTCGCGATTACGATAGTCCGACAGGGCGAGCGCTGCGGCCCGCGCCTTTTCCTTGGCATCGGCGACTTCCGCGCCGCTATAATTGACCAGATCCTCACGCCCGCGCCGGTTCAGGCGATTGACGAGCGCCTCTGCCTGATCGAGCAATCGCCGATTGATCGTCTGGGCTTCCACGGGATCGAACGCCTTGACCTTCAAGGTCGCGATGCCCGACGCGGCGTCATATTTGACCTCAACCTGGTCCTGGTAGAAGGCATAGAGCTTTTCATTGCTGCCGTTCGTGCCCAGGCCGTTGAACCTGTTGAGGAAAGACACGTTCTTGTTGCCATAGGCACGGCTGACCAGCCCGTCGCGATTGAGCGCGTTTAGCGCATCCCGTGAGATCATATAGTCGTTGGCAACGAAGGCATCTTCAGAGGCGTTGGTGAACCCCCCGCTTTTCAGCAGAGCCCCCAGCCCCCCACTCGACCGCTTCTCAGAACTCTTCACGACAAAGCGCGATTCCGATGTGAAGACATTGGAACTCAGCACGAAATAGACGGTCGCGATAGCGGTAGGGACAAGCACCGTAGCGATGAAAAGCGAAGGCAATCCACCGATTTTTTCGGGAATTTTTGTCATTGAAAAGCAAGTCTCTCGGTTCGCGAGTTTGTTACGCGCTGCACAAATCAATGTCCAGCGCATTGCTTCTCGCCCTGCCGACAAAAAAGGACTGGTGAAGGCTTGCCATATCGGCCACCGCCTTTGTATCTGCAAAGTATCACGCACATGCGGGATGAAAGACCAGCGCGGAGGCGGACGCATTCCATGAAAATCACGATGATCGGCACGGGTTATGTAGGCCTTGTGTCAGGGGCCTGTTTTGCGGATTTTGGTCATGACGTGGTGTGCGTTGACAAGGACGCGGGGAAGATCGCGGCGATCGAGGCCCGTCGGATGCCGATTTTCGAGCCGGGCCTGGACAAGCTGGTGGGCGACAATGCCGCGGCCGGCCGGCTGACCTTCACCACCGATCTGGCCGCCGGGGTCAAGGGCGCTGACGCCATCTTCATCGCGGT
>NZ_JAVTIV010000006.1:0-210024 GCF_031843765.1 Sphingobium sp. WCS2017Hpa-17 | reverse complement strand
GCATCAGCATCAGCATCAGCATCAGCATCAGCATCAGCATCAGCATCAGCATCAGCATCAGCATCAGCATCAGCATCAGCATCAGCATCAGCATCAGCATCAGCATCAGCATCAGCATCAGCATCAGCATCAGCATCTGCATCGGCATCGGCATCGGCATCGGCATCGGCATCGGCATCGGCATCGGCATCCGCATCTGCATCTGCATCTGCATCTGCATCCGCATCTGCATCTGCGTCTGCATCGGCATCCGTGTCATCGATCGACGATCTGCCGTTGGCGGTGGTGCCCAAGACGGTGGCGCCGGTAACGGCAATACCGCTGATGACGGCCGCCGGGATCAAGCCAGATCCCGCGGCGCCTGCACCACCGGCCGCGCCCATCAGTTCATCGAGATCGTTCAGCAGGGAAAAGCGCGGGAAGCGGCTGCCGGAGCGGGCCAGCCACTGGTTGCCATCATTGTCGCGCAGCACCAGGTCGCTGTGGCCGGCATCGAACGGCTCGTAGAAATTGGCGACCTTGATGACATTGCCGTCGGCCAGGTGGATGACCAGATCGTTGCCATTCTGCTCCAGGGCGGACACGGCTTCCCGGTTCAGTTGAAGGCGTACAACGCTGGGATCGTCCAGGGTTATCGTATCGATCGGCGCCTGGCTGACTTGACCCGTCGCCTTGTCGATAACTTCGGCCGCCATTGTCGATCCCTTTCCCTCTCGCGCACGCCGCTGCCGGGCGTGCGCCGGATACGTCATCGCGCTTCCGCACCCCCGGACAGGGCGCAGGATTGCGCGTCATAACGATCCAACGGAGGACAATCGGGGCAGGCCCCAAGGATTCCGAATTCGGATGTGATTTCACATCCGGCCGCCGTCACGCGGCCGGATGCAGTATATCAGCCGCGATAGCGGGCTTCGGCCAGATCCAGTTCGCGCGTAATCTTGCGCGCGGTTTCGCTGCTGAGCAGACGGTCGCGGACCAGCACTGCCAGCGCCGTCCGCTCGGCCTTCACCCCGACCAGGCTCAATTCGCTGACCAGCCTGTTGCCCGCACGCGTCTCGTCGGCCTGCTGGCCGCTCAGCCCTTCGATCCGTTCACGATAGCGGTCCATCACCCGCCCGCCCGCAGCGGCGTAGATATCCGCCTCGCCCCGATCTTCGGCCAGCGCATGCTGGTGCCGTTCCACCGCGCGGATAGCGGCTTCGGCGGTAACGATGCGCGCGCTGTCTTCTTCCGCCTGCTTCGACGGCTCGGGCGGCATGGTCAGCCCCTTGAGCAGCACCGGCAGGGCAATGCTGGCCAGGATGAGCGACACCACAATCACCCCCGCCGCCAGAAAGATGGCCAGATCACGCGCGGGAAAGGGCGTGCCGTCATTCAGCACCAGCGGCAAAGTGAGCACACCCGCCAGCGTGATGGCGCCGCGCACCCCCGCGACGGAGGTCGCCGCGACCAGCCGCCAGCCGGGGCTTTGCACGCCCACGCCCTGCTTCGCCTTGCGCAAGATGGTGAGGCGCAGCGAGGCCCAGACCCAGGCGAAGCGCAGCAGCGCCAGCCCCGCCACGATCGCGCCGGTATAGACGGCCAGCCACCAGGGCGAGCTGTGATTGGTCAGCGCCACCGTCTGATGCGCGCCCTCCAATATGGCGGGCAATTGCTCGCCCAGCAGCACGAAGATGATGCCATTCAGCGTGAACTGGATAGTGTCCCACACCGAGTTGCGGCGCATGCGGGTGGAGGCCATCGCCGCGCGCGAGATTTCGGCGTAGGTCATGGTGACGCCGGCAGCTACCGCCGCCAGGATGCCCGACGCATGGACATGTTCGGCCAGCATGTAAGAGCCGAAGGGAATGAGCAGGCTGACCAGGATCTGCGAACCGACATCCTCGCCCCAGCGCTTCGTCACCCAGGCCTTGACCCGCGACACGGCCAGCGTGACTGCCACGCCGATCAGCAGGCCAACCCCTGCCACCCACAGGAAATTGAGCGTCGCCGCCCCGGCGGAGAAGCTGCCGGTCAGGGCCGCGGCGATGGCGAAGCGCAGGCAGACCAGGCCCGACGCATCGTTCAGCAGCGATTCCCCTTCCAATATGTGCATCATCCGCTTGGGAATGGGCACGCGCGCGGCAATGGCGGACACGGCGATCGGATCGGTCGGCGACACCACGGCGGCCAGCGCGAAGGCGACCGCCAGCGGCATGGCTGGAATCATCCAGTGGATGAAGAAGCCCATGCCGACCACTGTCAGGAGGACAAGGCCCAGCGCCAGTTCCACCACGGTGGACACGTCCTTGAGCAGTTCATCCTTGGGGATGCGCCAGCCGTCGAGGAACAGCAGCGGCGGCAGGAACAGGAAGAGAAAGAGTTCGGGGTCCAGATCGACACGATGCGACGTCGACAGGCCAATCACCGCGCCGAGCAGGATCTGCACCAGCGGGGTCGGAATGGATATGGGCAGCATTCGGGAAATCGCGCCGCTGACGACGACCGCCAGCAGCAGAAAAAGCACGATCGAAACTGTTTCCAAACCAATCCTCCGTTCCTTAGCGCAAGGAACCTAGAGCATTTTTTCTGAAATGGGGAAAGAAGTTGGCTTTTTTATCGTCAGGGAATCGAGCGGCCGGCTCCAGCGACTTGGAACCGGCCGCCCGTTCGATCAGTAGCGCGCCCGGATGCTGGCGAAGAGCGTGCGGCCCGGCTCCGGGAATCCGTCGGTCAACGTGTAATAGTCATCGAATAGATTGCGACCGCCCACGCCGATCTCGACATTGTCGGTGATGGCATAATCGATGCGCAGCCCGGCATTCACATAGGCGCCGGTGCGATAATAACGCTGCGGCGCGCTGGCCGGCAGGGCGGTGAACAGGGTCCAGCGGTTCGACGCCAGATCAATGCTGGGGACGATATGCAGCTTCTCGATCGGTGCCCAGTCGAGATAGGCAAAGCCCTTATGCGTGGGCACGCCGGTCGGGTGGAACAGCGGGTTGGCGGCATAGTCCAGCTTCCGCTTGATCCCGGTATAGTTGAAGCCGGCGTCCAGCCCCGGCAGGATCGTCGCCGACACCGACAGTTCGACGCCATAATATTCGCCCTTGCCGACATTGCGGCTCTGCGACAGGTTGGTCAGCACGCAGCCCGCGACCGGCACCGCCGGCGCCGTGGTCGACGCGGTGCAGGGATAGGTCGGCGTCGGCACGCTGAATATGGCATTGCGCACCCAGCTATAGAAGAGAGCGCCTTCGACCCGAAGCTTGCCCGCCGCCCAGCTGCCGCCGATTTCCGCATTGGTGGCGCGCTCGGCTTTCAGTTCGGGATTGGGGATGGCGGTGTTGAACCGCTGGCTGAACCGTTCGAAGATGGTCGGGAAGCGCGCGCGCGACGACAGGCTGGCGTGCAGGTTGACCGCTGCATTGGCCTGCCAGTCGAACCGGCCCTGAAGATTCCAGGTGTCGGCATCGCGGCGCGGATAATTGTAGATCACAGACGCGCCGGTCGTGCCAAGCGGCGCGCCATATTCCTCCGCCTTGATGAGGTTGCGCCAGTCGAAGCTGCCGCCCAGGGTGAAACGCAGGTCGGGCGTCAGGCGCAGCTCATTTTCCAGCGCGGCGGAGAACGTCTCTTCCGTCTGGGTCTGGCGCGGCTCGGTGGTGCCGACGCCGGCAGTGGAGAAGCTGGTCTGGAATTCGACATGCTTGTCGTGCCGATAATGGAAGGCCACACGCAACGTATCCGCCTCGCTCGCCTCGAAATCCAGCTGCGCCGATCCGCCCCAGGCGCGGTCCTCATAGGGGCTGTCGAACGTATAGGGCCGGGTCTGCGTCGTCATCGTGCGGTCGGTGAAACTGCGCAGGATCGAATCGAACTGGTTGTAATAAGCGCGGGTCTTGAGCGTGGCCCGATCGCCCAGCGCCGTAGTCGACAGGAAATAGATGCTGGTGATATTCCATTCCGGCCAGTCCCAATAGCGCGGCGTCGTCACCGTGTCGCTGATATGCAGCGGCGCGCCCTTCGCCCCCTCCTGATAGGTATAGCTCAGCGCATATTCGTCGGTCGCATTGGGGGTGAAGCCGACCTTGGCATTGATGCGCCAGTCGCGGGTGCGCGAAAAATCGCGCGCGCCGCCATCTTCCAGCGCTATGTTGCGCGGGGTAAAGTCGTTGGGCAGATCCCAATGGTCGGTGAAGCTGCGCGCATAGCTGGCCTGCGCATACCAGCGGTCATGGCGCGTCCCGACCATGGCGGAGACATTATAGCCGGCATAATCGGCATCATTGTCGAAATTCACCGTACCGCGCATGTCGATATCCAGCGCCTTGGTCGGCTTGGCCGTGACCAGGTTGATCGCCCCGCCCATCGCGCCCGGCCCGTCCAGCACCGACGCATAGCCCTTGGCCACCTGCACTTCGGCGATGTCGGTGGTCAGGAAGCGGCCATAGTCCAGCCGGTTGTCGGCGGGCAGGTAGACGCGGATGCCGTCGATCGACAGCGGCACCTGAAACCGGTCGAAGCCGCGCACGAACACCAGCCGTTCGTTGCGCGTGCCACCGCTGTTGCCGGCCGATACGCCGGGCATCAGGTTGATCGCATCGTCCAGCGCATTGCGGCTGAAGGTGTAGATGGCGTCGGACGACAGCGTGTTGCCGTCAATCTCGATCCCCTGCGTCCGTGGCGCGGTGACGATGATCTGGCCCAGCGAGAAGCGATCGCTCCCCTCCTCCGGCTCGGTCTGTGCCTGGGCTTGGCCCGCAAGGGCACTGCCCGCCAGCAACAAAGCGGTGAAAGCGATACGCATAGATTTTCCCCCTTTATCCGGTCATTCGACTCGATATATCCGGCCGTATATAGCGAAATATTTCGGAGGGAAGTCCCAGATGCCGTTCCGCGCCCCGTTCCAGCGCCTCGCGCCTGCCGCCGCAGTGCTGCTCTGCACCGCCCCCGCCGCCGCGCAGATGGACCATGCCCCGGCGCAATGCGTCGCCCCGGCAGACCTGCCCGCGCCCATGGCCTCTTGGCGCAATCCGGTGGCGCTGAAGGCCGGCGCCAATCGGAAGGCCGCCGCGCGCGCCGTCCTTACACCGGGCCAGACGGTGACGCTGGCGCTGCTCCCCACGCCCAAGGTCGACTATCCGGTGCGGCCGGCCAAGCCGGGCGGCAGCGTCAGCCATGGCGGGTTGGCCAGCTTCACGGTGAAAGAGGCCGGCACCTGGCGCGTCGCGCTGGGATCGGGCGCCTGGGTCGACGTCATCAGCGACGGTCAGGCGGCAACCTCGATCGCCCATGGCCATGGCCCGGACTGCACCGGCATCCGCAAGATGGTGGATTATGACCTGAAGCCCGGCCGCTACACGCTCCAGATCGCCGCCAATGGCGAAGACAGCCTGACCCTGCTGGTGACGCACCTGCCGTGAAACCCCTTTTGCTGGCGACCGCGCTGCTGATGCTGGTCGCGGCCGGCAAGCCATGGCGCTGGGATCTGCCCACCGGGGTAGCGCCGCCGCCCGTCCCCGCCGACAACCCGATGAGCGCGGCCAAGATCGAGTTAGGCCGTCGTCTCTTCTACGATGCGGACCTGTCGGCCAACGGCACCATGGCCTGCGCCGCCTGCCACGAGCAGAAGCGCGGCTTTGCCGATGGCAACGCCACCCGACCAGGCGTGCATGGCGATCCGGGCCGGCGCAATGTGCCGGGGCTTGCCAATGTCGGCTGGCTTTCGCCGCTGACCGCCGCCGATCCTGCCCTCACCCGGCTGGAGGATCAGGCGCTGGTGCCGTTGCTGGGCACGCAGCCCGTGGAAATGGGCATGAAGGCACTGGAGGCGGAATTGCCGCGCCGGCTGGGCGCCGACGCCTGCTATCGTACGATGTTCGCCCGCGCCTTCCCGGCAGAAAAGGGGCGAATCGACACCCGCACCGTCACCGCCGCGCTCGCCGCCTTCCAGCGTACGCTGATCGCACAGAACAGCCCCTATGATCGCTATAGCAGGGGCGAAGGCACCATGCCCGCCGCAGCGCAACAGGGCCTCCACCTGTTCGACCGCCGCTGCGCATCCTGCCATGGCGGGCCGGACATGACCGACCTGCGCTATCATGGTTTCGGACCGGCAGAAGCGCGCGACCCCGGCCTGATCGAAAAGACCGGCCGGGCGGAAGATGCCGGTCGCTTCCGGACGCCGTCGCTCCGCAATGTCGCGGTGACTGGTCCATGGTGGCATGACGGGTCGGCCCGCACCATGACCGACGCGATCCGCCGCCATGGCTTGGCGCTTCCCGAAGAGGCGATGGCCCCGCTCACTACCTTGCTCGACCAGATGACGGATGTCCGTTTCCTCACCGACCCCCGCTTCGCCATGTCCGATCGCGCCTGCGGCAAGCGGCTTTAAGGCTCAGCCCCGGCCTTCCTGCCGCAACGCCTCGGCAAATTGCCCGGCCCGCGCCTGCAACTGTTCGGACCGGTCGCGCAATTCGCCTGCCGCACTGTTGACAGCGCGGGCCGTGCGTTCGGACGATCCGATCACCCATTCCAACTGGCGGATCGCAGCGTCCGTATCGCTCATGCGCGCCTTGGTACCCATCACCGCGTCGCGGATTTCCCCAGCGACCAACGACTGATGGTCCAGCGCCGCGCGTGACGATCCGGTGACACGCGCAATCTCCCCCACCAGATCGCGCACCGCATGGACGCCCGATGCCGCGGTCTGCGCGGTATCCTGCATCATCCGCAGCACGGCGGTGATCGACGCGGTCGACTGGCTGGTCAGTTCAGCCATCTGGCGCACCTCATTGGCGACGATGGCAAAGCCCTTGCCGCTTTCACCGGCCCGCGCAGCCTCGATCCGGGCATTGAGCGCCAGCGTGTTAGTGCGCGCCGCAATCTCCGCGACCGACGATACCACCGCTTCCACCGCGATCGTGTTGGCGCTCAGGTCCGCCAGCCGCGCGACCAGATCGTCGATCGTCCGTTCCGCCCGCCGGGTGGAGGCCACCGCCGCGCTGACATTGCCGTCCAGGCTGACGGTTGCCTGGCTCAGCGCCTGATTGCCATCGACCACGATATCAATCGATTCGGTCGAATGTTGCGCGGAACTGGCGACGATCGCCGCCGCATCGCGCCCGGCTTCCGCCCCACGCTCCAGTTCGCCCGACTGGCTGTTGAGCGCCATGGCAATTTCCAGCATCGGTCGCAGCACGCTATCGAAATCCTGCTCGAACAGCGCCAGCGTCGCCAGCGACCGCGCCCGGCCCTCCTCCTTGCGCCGCTCCCGCTCCTCGTCCCGCTCCTCGGACACACGGACCACCGTCTGCTCCTGCTCGCGCAGCCGGGTCATCAGCGCCTGCGCCTCCCGCTCCGCCTGCATCGACAGGTCGGACGCGCGACGGCTCTGCTCCGCCTGCACCTGCGCTTCCGCCTGCTTTTCCAGCAACAACTGGTTCAGGCGCCGGGCGAGCAGATATTGCGCCAGCCCCACCAAAGTCGTGATAACCGCCAGCCCCAGTGCCAGCAGCCAGCCATTTTTCAGCATCGCCGTGCCGGGCCGGCGCGGGTTCCAGCTGATATAGCCGGTCACCGCCGGCTCGGAAAACAGGTCCAGTTGCGGGCCATCCACATCTTGGCCACCGGTTTCCCAGCGCAACCGGTCGATCGCCATGGACTGGCCGATCTCTTCGAGCAGGCGACCGGCAACGGGTTGCAGCCAGATCAGATAGCGTTTGGGGTCGCGCGCGTCCTTTATCTTTCCATCGGTCGGCCGGATACGCGCGACGCCCAGAAAATAGGGTTGTGCCTTGAACAGGATGTGGCTGACGATCGGCGTGTCGGTACGGTCCGCCGCGCGATATAAGGCCGGCAGGTCCGCTCCGCGAAAGGCCTGCAAGGGCGGCTCTTCACCCTGATCCCAATGGCTGTAGAGGACATGGCTGGCGGCATCGCTGATATAGATGCCCCGCATCGGCATGGTGAAGGATTTCCACACGCCCGGCCCGACATTGTCGTTGGTCCACACCGGATCGACCGTCCGCACCATATGGGCATAGAGTTCGTCCCACAGCGCATAGCCTTTCAGCCAGCTGCGGAAATTCTTCGCTTTCGCGTCGATGGCCGACTCCACCGCCTTGCTGGTATAGGCGATTTCGGTGCGGTCTTCCTCCCGCGCCTGATGGATGCCGAACAGCAGCAGCGATCCGATCAGCAGCAACGCCGCCAGCGCATAGCTGGTCAGGATCTTGGCCGGAAAGGACAGGTTAACCGGACGCCGACCCGAATGGACAATCTTGAAGTGCAACGGGCCGAACTCTCCACGGTTTCCCCATGCCCTAACGTAAGATCGTAAATAAGCCTTTAGTGCTCACGCATGAGCAAGACGAAATGCAGACGGGTTATATTAGCCCCGGCCGACAAAGGGCATGTTGGTCGCCATCAATGTCATGAACTGCACATTGGCCTCGGGCGGCAGTCCGTCCATATAGGCGACGGCTTCCCCCACTTGACCCACGTCCATGACCGGTTCGGGCTTCCGTTCGCCATTGGCCTGCGGCACGCCGGCCGACATGCGATCGCCCATGGCGCTGCTGGCATTGCCGATATCGATCTGGCTGCACGCAATGCCGAACGGACGGCCATCCAGCGATGCCGATTTGGTGAGGCCCGTCACGCCATGCTTGCTGGCGGTATAAGCGATCGAGTCCGGGCGCGGGCTATGTGCAGAAATGGAGCCATTATTGATGATGCGCCCGCCCTGCGGCACCTGCGCTTTCATCGCGCGGAACGCCGCCTGAAGGCACAGGAAGGCCCCGGTCAGGTTGGTGTCGATCACCCGGCGCCAGTCGCCTTCCGCCAGCGCGTCGATCGGCACGTCGACCACATTGACGCCGGCATTGTTGAACAGCAGGTCAATCCGGCCGAATGCCGCGACCGTCGCGTCGAACAAAGCGGTCACGCTGGCCGCATCGGTGACGTCGGTGGGGACCGCCAGATGATCCGCCCCCCCCAGCAGCGCCCGCGTTTCCGCCAGTCCCTCCGCGCGCCGCCCGGCCAGCGCCAGTCGATAGCCGCGCCGGTCGAGCGCGACCGCCACCGCCCGGCCAATGCCGCTGCCCGCGCCGGTGATGACAGCGACGCGCCCGGTCATTTCAGCGCACTCGGTAGCGGCGCCCCGGCCAGCAGCGCATCCACATTGGCCAGCACCAGATCGGCCATCGCCTTGCGCGTTTCGGCGGTGCCGCTGGCGATATGGGGCGCCAGCACCGACCGGTCGCTGGCGATGATCCCGGCGGGCACGACCGGTTCGTCGGCGAACACATCCAGCGCCGCGCCCGCGATCGTCCCGCGCTCCAGCGCCGCCACCAGCGCATCCTCATCCACCACGCTGCCGCGCGCGACATTGACCAGATAGCCTTCCGGCCCCAGCGCCTCCAGCACCGCGCCGTCGATCAGGCCGCGCGTCTCCTCCGTCGCGGCGCAGGCCAGCAGCAGCACATCGCTGTCCCGCGCCAGTGCATGCAGGTCAGGCTCGAACCGATAGGGCGCATCTTTGGGCATACGGCCATGATAGGCGATCGGCCCGAATGCCGCCAGCCGATCCGCCGTCGCCCGACCGATATGGCCCAGCCCGACGATGCCGAACCGCCGCCCCGTCACCTTGCGCTTCAGCGGAAAGCCTTCCTCCAGCCAGCGCCCGTCGCGCACGAAGCGGTCCGCCGCGGCAAGCCCACGCAGCAATCCGATGGTCAGGCCCACCGCCAGATCGGCGACGTCATCGGTCAGCACGCCGGGCGTCGTACTGACGGCCACGCCGCGCGCCTGTGCATAGGGCACATCGACCTTGTCGAACCCCACGCCATTGATGGCGATCAGCCCCAGCGACGGCAGCGCGTCGATCAGATCATTGGTGCAGCCCAGATGCCCGCCGGTCACGACGATATTGGCACTCTCGGCCTCCGTCGCCAGCCACGCGCGCTGCGCCGCCGCGTCCAGTTCGAACCAGCGCACCACCGGGCCACGTTCGGCCAGTTGCGCCTCCAGATAATCCGACAGCGGGCAAAGCTGCAACGCGACCCGTTTTTCCATGATCCCGTTTCCCCTTTAGATGACGGACAAGATGCCGCCATCGACGTAGATGGTCTGGCCGTTGACGAAATTGGATGCGGACGACGCGAGGAACACGGCCGCGCCGTGCAGTTCCTCCAGCCTGCCCCAGCGGCCCGCCGGCGTGCGCTGGCACAGCCATGCGTCGAACACCGGGTCTTCCACCAAAGCCTTGTTCAGCGGCGTATCGAAATAGCCCGGCCCGATTGCATTGACCTGCAACCCGTACCGCGCCCAGTCGGCGCACATGCCCTTGGTCAGGTTCTTCACCGCGCCCTTGCTGGCGGTGTAGGGGGCGATGCCGGGGCGGGCCAGTTCGCACTGGACGCTGCCGATATTGATGATCTTGCCATGGCCGCGCGCGATCATGTGCGGCGCCACCGCCTTGCTGACATAATAGACGCTGTCCAGATTGGTCGCCATCAGCTCGCGCCAGTCATCGTCATTGAAGCTGTCGAGCGGCGCGCGGCGCTGGATGCCGGCATTGTTGACCAGGATGTCGATCGCCCCGACCTCCGCCTCGACTGCCGCGATGCCGGCGTTGACCGACGGCTGATCGGTGACGTCGAACAGGCTGGTGGCCACCGCAATGCCCTGCACCGCCAGTTGCGCGGCCGCTTCATCCAGCGCCGCCTGACTGCGACCGTTCAGCACCACTCGGGCACCGGCCTGCCCCAGCGCCGTCGCGATCGAAAAGCCGATACCGCGCGCCGCGCCGGTGACGAGCGCCGTGCGCCCTTCAAGAGAAAAAAGGGACATGTGGGAAACCTCCATACTTGTCGTTGAGCCTAGAAAGTGACCGGTCACATTGCAATCGGCAATTTTCAATTTTTTATGGTTCATAACTCCATTGCGGCACGATGTGACAAATGATATCGGTCCCATCAAAGGAGAGACTCATGCTGGCTGCGATATGTCATGGGAAGAAGGATTTGCGGGTGGAATCCCGCGCGGAGCCGGCGCTGGCCGCCGATGAGGTCCGGGTCGGCGTTGCCTATGGCGGCATTTGCGGGTCGGACATGCACTATTATCATCGCGGCGCGGTGGGCGACTTTGCGGTGCGCGAACCGATGGCGCTGGGCCATGAAATTTCCGGCGTCGTGCTGGAGGTCGGATCGGCCGTCACCCATGTCGAACCGGGCATGAAGGCGGCGCTCGACCCCAGCCGCCCCTGCCTCACCTGCGACTATTGCCGCGCCGGCCGCATGAACCTGTGCACCGACATGGTCTTCCTAGGCAGCGCCGGCCGCTTCCCCCATGTGCAGGGCGGCTTTGCGCAAACGCTGATCCTGCGGGGCGACCAGATCATCCCGGTCCCGGCCGATGCCGACCTGCTCGCCTTGTCGGTCGCCGAGCCGCTGTCGATCGGCCTCCACGCGGTGAACCGCGCCGGTCCGCTGATGGGCAAGCGCGTCATCGTCACCGGTTCCGGCCCGATCGGTCTGCTGACCGCGCGCTGCGCGATCCATGCCGGTGCGATCGAAGTGGTCTGCACCGATGTCGAGGATGCCGCGCTCGCCGTCGCGCGCGACCGCATGGGCGCCACCCGCACCATCAACGTCGCCACCGATCCAGACGCGCTGGCCACCTATGCCAGCCCCGCCGGCCATTTCGACGTCGCATTCGAAGCATCCGGCGCGTCCTCCGCCCTGCTCTCGCTCTTCCCCATCGTCCGGCGCGGCGGCCGCATCGTGCAGGTCGGCATGCTGCCCCCCGGCACCGCCCCCATCCCGGTCAACCCGCTGCAATCGCGCGAGATCGAGTTCGTCGGCGCCTTCCGCGCCAACGGCGAGTTCCGCCTCGCCGTCGACCTGATCGTCAGCGGCGCGATCGACGTATCGCCGATCCTGTCGGGCACCTTCCCGCTCGAACAATCGGTCGACGCTTTCGAACAGGCCGGCGACCGCTCGCGCTTCGTCAAACTCCACATCGCCATCAACAAGGATATCCTGTGATCACACGCACCGCCATTTTCGAAGGCATAATCAAGCCGGGTTTCGAGGATCGCTTCCGCGAGGAGGTTCGCACCCGTCTCGCGCCGCTCTGGGGCCAGTTCCCCAATGGCAGCAACGTCCGCCTCTTCTTCGTGGATCAGGTCGATGAAGGCGCCCCGCCGATCGCGATGATCCAGCAGGTCGATTATCCTTCGCTCGCCGCACTGGACGAAGCGCTCGCCTCCCCCATCCGCACCCAGGCCCGCGCCCTGACGCTGGAATTGCTGGAGATGTTCGAGGGCCGTTTCTACCACGTCATCAGCGGCGGCAACGTTGTGGCCGCCGCCGCGTGACGCTGATATGCGACAAGCATCGCAGCCATCAGGAAAGCCCCGCCCATGAGCCGTCCCCCCCGCGAAACCGCCGCAGTTCCCGCTGAGCCGAAACCCGGCCGGCGCACGTCGCAACGCCCGACCATCCGCGACGTATCGCGGCTGGCCGGCGTGTCACGCATGACGGTATCGCGGGTGCTGAGCGATCCCGAACTGGTCCTGCCGACCACGCGGGACAAGGTGCTGAAGGCCGTCGCCGACCTGGGCTATGTCCCGGACAAGACCGCCGGCAGCCTGTCCAGCCGCCGCACCGGCTTCATCGCGCTGATGCTGCCGACGCTGACCAACGCCAACTTCGCGGCGGTCGCCCATGGCCTGACGGAGGCGCTGCGGGAGGCCAATTATCATCTGCTGATCGCCTATACCGATTATGACATGGCGGAGGAGGAACGGCAGCTCCTCAACCTGCTCGCCCGCCGGCCCGAAGCGATCGTGCTGACCGGCGCGATGCACCGGCGCAATGCGTCGCGCATGCTGATGGCCGCCGACGTGCCGGTGGTGGAGATTGCCGACCTGCCCAGCCAGCCGATCGAACATGCGATCGGCTTTTCCAACTATCAGGTCGGCCGCACCGCCGCCCGCTATCTGCTCGATCGCGGCTTCACCCGCATCGGCGCGCTGGCCGCCTCACCCGACGGCGAAGTCACCGACCATCGCGGCGAAGAGCGCATGCGCGGGTTCGAGGATGAACTGCGCCTCGCCCGCCTGCCCACCGATGCCGTTCTGCGCCATGGCAGCGCCCCGGTCAGCTTCCACCATGGCGCCACTGCCTTCCGGGCGCTGATCGAGGCACAGCCGGATATCGAGGCGATCTTCGCCGTGTCCGACCTCTCCGCCGTCGGCGCGGTGATGGAGGCGCAGCGCATGAACATCCGCATCCCCGAAGACATCTCCATCATGGGGTTCGGCGACTTCGAAATCGGGCGGGAGATCAATCCGGCCCTTACCACCATCCATGTCGACTTCCGCGCGCTGGGGCTTCGCACCGGCAAGATGCTGGTCGACATGCTCGCCAGCGATGCCACCCCGGCCCCGTCCGTCGTCGACGTGGGCCTGCGCATCGTGGAGCGGGCCTCTATCAAGGACAGATAAGATGCAGATTGCGGTCATCGGCGTGGGTGTCATGGGGTCGGCAATCGCCGGCCGGTTGTTGGACAGCGAGATCACCCTCCACCTCTATGACCGCGATCCTGCGCAAATGGCTGCGCTCGTCGCGCGCGGCGCCATCGCCGCCGCCAGCGCGCGCGAAGCCGCCGCCAGCGCGGTCCATGTCATCATCAGCCTTAACAGCGCCGCCATCGTCGAGCAGGCCGTCTTCGGCCCCGACGGCGTGGCGCAAGCCGCAGATGCCAGCAAACTCCTCATCGACATGTCCAGCATCGACGCCGGCCGCACGGCCATGCTGGCGCAGCGTCTGCGCGAGGACACCGGCATGGGCTGGGTCGATGCGCCCCTGTCTGGTGGCGCGCGCGCCGCCGCGCAGGGCAAGCTGACGCTGATGGTCGGCGGCACGGCGGAGGATTTCACCCGCGCCCGCACCGTGCTGGATCATCTCTCCACCAACATCACCCTGTTCGGCCCGCCCGGCGCGGGCCAGACGGTGAAGCTCATCAACCAGATTCTCTGCGCCAACTATTTCATGGCTGTCGCCGAAGCGGTCCGCTTTGCCGAAGCGCATGGCGTGGACGCCACGCTGATCCCCGCCGCCCTTGCCGGCGGCCGCGCCGACAGCCGCATCCTTCAGGAATATATGGCGAAAATGGCCCGGCGCGATTATTCGCCGACAGGCCGGATCGACAATATGCTGAAGGATCTGGAAACGGTGCAAGCCTCCGCGCTGGCCACCCGCACGCCGCTGCCCGTCACCTCGCTGATCGCCGACCTGCATCGCATGGCCGTCGCCGGTGGCCTCGGCCCGGCGGACAGCGCCGCCTATATGCGCCTGTTCGACATGGACGGGGAGCAGCCGGCATGACCCGCGCCATCGTGGTGATGGGCGTGGCGGGCTGCGGCAAGTCCACCCTCGGGCGGGCGCTCGCCCACAGTCTGGAGTGGTCCTTCGTGGAGGGCGACCAGTGCCATCCGCCCGAAAATGTCGCCCGCATGACCGCTGGCATTCCGCTGGACGACGCCGCGCGCCAGCCCTTCCTGCGCAATGTCGCCACCGCGCTGACCGCGTCGCACAATGGCGCCGTCGCCTCCTGCTCCGCGCTGAAACGCGACTATCGCGACCTGATCCGCCGGCAGGTAGGCGATGTGCTCTTCGTCCTGCCCCATCTGTCCCGCGCCGATCTGGAACAGCGCATGTCCCAGCGGCCCGGCCATTTCATGCCGACCAGCCTGCTCGACAGCCAGCTTGCCACGCTGGAACCGCCCGACCCGGACGAGCGGGCATTGGTCATCGACGGCAATCTGCCCGTCGCCGATCAGGTCCGCCAGATCGAGGCCGCGCTGCAACATTCATAAAGGGGCTGCCGTCGCCAGCCCGCAAGATAAGAGGATGACCATGGCCCTGATGCCCCAGCCGGACATCACCCCTGACACAGCCGACCAGCGCTCATGGCCGAACCCGCGCCGGGCGTGGACCGTGGCGCTTTTGCTGTCGCTCGCCTCGATCGCATCGCAGTTCGACCGGGTCGTCCTCAACCTGACCGTCGAACCGGTGAAGGCGGAATTTGGCCTCGACGACACCAGCTTCGCGCTGTTGCAGGGGGTGGCCTTCGGCATCTTCTACACGCTGGGCGCGGTGCCGCTCGGCCGCCTGGCCGACCGCTATGAGCGGCGCATCGTGCTGGGCATCAGCCTCTTTTTCTTCAGCCTCGCCTCCATGGCGTCGGGCCTGTCCCGCAACTTCTCGCAACTCTTCCTCTCGCGCGTCGCGGTCGGCTGCGGCGAGGCCAGCGTCACGCCCAGCGGCCTCTCGCTGCTGAGCGACCTGTTCCCGCCCGAAAAACTCGGCCGCGCCGTCAGCGTCTTTTTCCTGAGCGCCCCCTTCGGCATCGGCCTGGCCTTCATGGCCGGGGGCAAGCTGCTCCAATGGCTCACCGAACGCTGGCACGGCTCTGGCCTGCCCTTTGGCCTGGAACCCTGGCAGGCCGCCTTCCTGATCGTCGGCGCACCCGGCCTGCTGCTCGCGCCCCTGCTGCTTTTCATGAAGGAGCCGGAACGGCGCGGCCCAGGTGGCGCGGCCCCGCTCAGCATCGCCGAAGTGCTGGGCGTCATCCGCGCCCGCCGCCGCGCGCTCATCCTGATGTTCGCCGGCTTCTCGATGGTGACGGTGGTGAACTTCGCCTATAATGTCTGGACGCCCGCGCTGTTCGCCCGCGTCTATGGCTGGACCCCGGCGCAGGTCGGCATCGGCTTCGGCCTCATCATGATGATCTGCGGCACGGGCGGCACCTATTTCGCCGGCTGGCTGAGCGACCGGCTGACCCGCGCCGGCCATGTCGACGCCCATCTGCGCGTCGCCGCCTTCGGCTTCCTCGCCTGCGGCATCTTCGGCACGCTCGCCCCATTGATGCCCAACGCCTGGGCCGCACTGGCGCTGATCGCGCCGGCCATGTTCCTCAGTTGCATGCCCGTCCCCTGCGCCGGGACAGCGCTGCAACTCATCCTCCCCAACCGCGCGCGGGGGCAGGTGACGGCGCTCTACATCATGGTGATCTCGCTGGTGGGTATCGGCATCGGCCCGGTGGTGATCGGCTTCATGACCGACCATCTCTTCACCGCCCCCACCGACATCCGCTATTCCCTCGCCATCGTCGTCGGCTGCGCCGCCCCGATCATGTGCGTGCTGCTGCTGCTGGCGTTGAAGCCGTACCGGGCGCTAAGGCTGGCGGGACTGGAGGGATAGGTCAGATATCTTCCCCCCTCCCTGAAAGGGAGGGGCCGGGGGTGGGTAGGCACGCGAAGCGTGCCTTGATACCATCGCCCTCATGCGCCGCGTTCCAGAACATATGACCGCCAATGCCCGCGCCCTGCGGAATGGCCAGACCGACGCGGAACGGCTGGTATGGAAACAACTGTCTCGCTATCGGCCACGCTTTACCCGACAGCTTGTCGTCGGCCCCTATATATTGGACATGGCTTGCAGGACAGCAAAGCTAGCGCTGGAGTTTGATGGCTCCCAGCATGGCGATGCCCAAGCCTATGATGCGCACCGCACGGCTTTTCTGGAAGAAGGCGGCTGGACAGTTCTGCGATTCTGGAACAGCGATGTGTTTGAGAATCTGGACGGTGTGCTGTCTGCGATATTGGACAAGACCGCCGAATGCCTCGGCGGAACCCACCCCCAACCCCTCCCTTTCAGGGAGGGGAGAAGAAGAGCCAACTAACGGCTAATCCTGTCCTATTCCCACCCCATCTGCTATCCCTCACCCCGCTCTTTCACAACGTCCGCTCGCCCACCCCCCACGACATAAAATGTCCAACACTTATTCGAAAATGTCGCATTCAGCGGGAAATGTGCGAAGTTAGGCGCCGACGTTCCTACAACAGGCACAAAAAAAGCCCGGTCGCGTGCAGTCGACCGGGCTTCGAGGGGAGAGGATCTACGCCTTAAAGGCGGTCGTCGATCGAGGAGCGGACGAAGCCTTCGGGGAAGCTCTCCACCTGATTGCCGACGATCGTATATTCCTTGGCGCGGCCCGAGAAACGGCCTTCCAGTTCCATATAGCTTTGCGGATCGAACAAAGGCGTGGCGCTCATGCCCATGATGCCGGTCGCATCGACCTTCTCGCAGGTATAGTCGCAACCCTGCTGGGCGAAATTCCGGATGCCATGTTCCAGCATCCCGTCCATCGCGGCTTTCAGCGTATAGTGCATCGTCATCATGTTGAAGCCGAGCGGATGGATCTGGTCCACCGTCACCGCGGGCTTGCCGTTGATGTTGCGCACGTCGGGGAACATCTTCCACCCCGGCACCCGCGCCGACACATATTGCGCATGTTCCAGCGTGCCGATCTTGACCACGGTGGTCATCTTCGCGCCCAGTTCATGCGCCAGCCGCATCCGTTCGCAGCCTTCGTCCATCTGTGTTTCCGGGTCGGCATTGGTCCGGGCGATCAGGAAGCAGTTGGTGCCCTCCAGCGCCGCGAGCGCCGCCCGCACCTTTTCCAGATAGCGTTCGCGCGGCAGCAGGCCGGTGGATTCCTCCATATCGTCGGCATCCTCCAGCTGAAGCGCGGTCGCGCCCGCCATCGCCATGCGCCGGGCGCTGCGATAGACGGCCAGCGGCCCGCCAAAGCCATCCTCGATATCGGCGGCCAGCGGAATGGGCGATGTCTGGCTGATGCGGCTGGTGATCCATTCCACATCGGTCAGGTTGCTGAAACCATAGTCGATCACGCCGTTCATCGCGATCGACACTTCGCCGCCCGACAGCATCATCGCTTCGAATCCGACCATCTCCACCGCCCGCGCCGACGCACAGTCATAGACGCAGGGGGCGACGATGCACTTGTCGCTGGTTTCGAGCAGTTGTTGCAGAGACTTTTTTGCCATGTGCTTGCCAATTTCCCTTGTTGAAACACTTACATGCGGATGCGGGCGCCGACCTTGAAGTAGCGACCGATCGGATCGAAATAGACCTGGTTCGTACCACCCTGCGCGCTGGCGGCGAGCGGCGGATCCTTGTCCAGCAGGTTGTTGACCACGCCGAACAGCTCGAATTGGTCGTTCACCTTCACCGTCGCGCCAAGATCGAGATAGAAGCGGCCGGCGACACGGTTGCTGTTCACGCTGTTGGACTTGTCGGCGGAATAGCCGTCATCCTCCGGGCCGATCAGGGTGGTGTCGAAAACCCCCTTGGGGATATATTTGCCGTGCAGGTTCAGCGCCACGCTGCCCAGATCCCACAGCACTGTGCCGTCCACGATCCAGTCGGGAACGCCCGTCGTGGTGCCGGGGCGATAGCCGGTCTGGCCGGTGCGATCGATGCCGCCAATTTCCAGCTTCAGATAATGGGTGGCGAGCAAGCGGAAGTCGAGGCTGCCCAGCTTGCCGACATCGGTGCGATAGCTGGCCTCGATATCGATGCCGCGATTGCGCACCTGGCTGACATTCTGGAGCACGTCACGGACGCTGGTAAGCGCGCCGGACGAATCCCGCTGGACATAGTCGCACAGCGCCGTCTGCCCCTCGTTGCAACGATCCACCACTACCTGCGCGCCCAGCGTCGAGATCGCGCCTTGCAGGTCGATGTCATAATAATCGACCGAGAAGCGGAAGTTGCGCAGGAAACCCTTGGGCGCCAGCACCACGCCGGCCGTCCAGGTATCCGCCTTTTCCGGCGACAATTGCTGGTTGGCGCCCGAATAGCTGTCCACCTGAACCTGCTGGCCCTTATTGACCGGATCGACGATCGTCGTGCGGCCCAGCGTCACCGGACCGAATAATTCGGTCAGATTGGGCGCGCGAATGTCACGCGACCGGGTGACGCGGAAACGCACCTCCTCGACCGGTGCATAGACGCCGCCCAGCTTCCAGGTGGTCGCATTGACGCTGGTGGTATCCAGGCCGGGGCTGGAGCGGCGATAATGGGTGCGACGGACCGCGCCATTAAACTCCAGCGTCTGGGCGAAGGGCACGTCCTTCAAGACCGGCGCCAGCGCCTCGACATAGGCTTCGGCCACACGGATGCTGCCATTCACCGCCTTGCCATTGAACGACCAGAAGGCGTTGGCGGTCGATAGCGCATCGGCCGTGCCGACCGCCTTGTCGCTGCGATATTCGCCGCCTGCCGCGATCGAGAAATCGCCGCCCGGCAGCGCGAACAACGCGCCGTTGATGTTGGCGGCGATGACATGTTCGGTCGTGTCGGTGGTCTGATATCCCGCCGGTGCGATATAGGCGGCGGCAGCCTGCGAGATATTGCCGGAACCGAACAGGTTGATCGGCGCGCAACTGGCATCGTCATTGGCGGTGCTGGCGTCGGCATTGATGCCGCACACCACCTGCCCGTTCACATTGACCGCATTGGCGGCATTGGTGACGCGGGAGGCGACGACATTGCCGGTATAATCCTGCCGGAATTCGTTGCGGCCATATTGATAATAGGCGTCCCAGCGCCAGTTGTCGCTGATCTTGCCTTCCAGCGACAGCACCGCGCGATAGGTCTGGTTGTCGCTATGATTGACCGATCCCCCCAGATCCATCAGCGCGCGGCCAAGGCTGAACGACATGATATTGTTCGCATCCATGATCGCGGCCACGCCATCGGGCAGATAGGCGTTATTGCGCTGGATCGTCTGCGTCGTGCGAGCGACCGATCCGATCACCATGCCCTTCGACCGGGCATAGGACAGGTCGACGCTGGCCTTCAGCGCATCCGAAAATTCATAGGAGGCCTGGCTATAGGTCACGAAGCGCTTCACCGGCGGGATCAGCAATATGCCATCCAGAAAACCGTTGCGCACAGATTCCTCACCACCCTGGGTGAACAACGGCGATGGATTGGTGCCATAAATGGTGCCGAAATCATAAGCATGCGTCGTGCCATCGGGATTGAACGCCAGCCCGCGCAACGGCCCCGAATTGGCGACGATCAGGCCGCCCGACGAGATATTGCCGGTGCCGGCCGGACCGCCACGGATGCTAGCGGGCAGGCCACCGGCGCCCGCCGGTGTATTGCCGATCAGCTGTTCGCGCGGGCACCAGCTGCGGGTGTAGCAATCGCCCATCCCGTCCGACTTGTCATATTCGCCCGCGATCATGAAATGTCCGCGATCGTCGGCGAATTTCGTGCCCCAGGCAAGCTGGGCGTTCTGCTGCCCATAATCGCCCCGGCTGGAAATGCCGGCCTGGATCGAACCTTTGAGGCCCGTCAGGTCGCGGTCGAGAATGAAGTTGACGACGCCCGCCACCGCGTCCGAGCCATAGGCCGCCGACGCGCCGCCGGTCACGACTTCAGTGCGCGACACCAGCGAACTGGGGATCAGGTTGACGTCGATCGTCCCCTGCGTGGTCGACGGCACGAAACGCTTGCCGTCCAGCAGCACCAGCGTCCGGGTCGCGCCCAACCCGCGCAGGTCGAGCACGCGCGCGCCGATATTACCACCAACCGCCTGCTGCGTCGCCGGCGTCACCAGCGGACGGAAGGACGGCAGTTCGTTGAGCGCGTCGCCGACATTAGTGATCGCACGCTGGGCCAGCCGCTCCTCGCCCACCACTGTGACGGGTGTGGGCGCATTGAAGCCGGACCGGGCGATGCGCGATCCGGTGACGACGATATCGGCCGCCGCCACATCATCTGCCTCCGCCTGTTGCGGGGCCGGCTGCGACGCAGCCTCCTGCGCCATGGCCGGCACGACCAGCGCGCACAGTGCCGCGCCGCCGCCCATCAGCCCAACTTTGAAGCGATTCACCCAAATGCGACGCATCAATTCATCCTCCCAACACTGCCGGATCTGCCATCCGCTTGCTCGTGATATCGGTCACATTAACGAACATGCGGGAACAAGGCAATCCCCTTACAGGCAGGAAATGACATAGGCTTTAACCCTGATAATTTCGCGATTATCCAAGATTTTTGGCTTTTTGCCGTTTGATTTCGAAAATGGGCGAGCGAAAAATCCATCGGCGCGAATCACAGACTTGGCCATGAAACGACGATTTGATATCGGTCCCATGAAATGCCCATGAGCAGAAGGAAGAGGATCATATGGATATTCGCGCCGCCATCGTCGAAGCATCGGATCGCCCGATGGTCATCCGCCCCCTGACCATCGACGCCCCCCGCGCCGGTGAATTGCTGGTCCGCCTGGTCGCCACCGGCGTCTGCCATACCGATGCGACCATGTGGCAACAGGGCGTCCCCGTACCCCAGCCGGTGGTGCTGGGTCATGAAGGCACCGGCATCGTCGAACAGGTGGGCGAAGGCGTGACCGACATCCAGCCGGGCGATCCGGTTGTGATGAGCTATAATAGCTGCGGCACCTGTCCAACTTGCTGTTCGGATGATAGCAGCTATTGCCACGACTTCTTTCCGCGCAACTTCTTCGGCACCCGGCCTGACGGCAGCAGCGCGCTGAAAGCGGAAGATGGCTCTCCGGTCTTCGCCAATATCTTCGGCCAGTCCTCCTTCGCGACCCATGCCATCTGCCATGCGCGTAATGCGGTGGTTGTACCCCGCGACCTCGACCTGCGGATCGCAGGGCCGCTGGGCTGCGGCATATTGACCGGCGCCGGCGCGGTGCTGAACGCGCTGAAAGTCCAGCCGGGCCAGAGCGTCGTCGTGCTGGGCGCCGGATCGGTCGGCCTGTCCGCGATCATGGCAGCGAAGGTCGCCGGCGCGAGCGCCATTATCGCAATAGACCTCAATCCGGACCGGCTCGCACTCGCCGCCGAACTGGGCGCGACGCTGACCATCAATGGCCGTACTGGCGATCCAGTCGCCCGCGTACTGGAAACCGTTCCAGCCGGCGTGGACTATGCCATAGACTGCACCGGCCTGCCTGCCGTTATCCAGCAGGGCATCGCCATGCTGGGCGTGCGCGGCACCTGCGGCATCGTCGGCGCAGCGGCACCCGGCACGCTGTTCCAGGCCGATGTCTCGCACGTCATGAGCGGTGGTCGCACGATCCGCGGCATCGTGGAGGGAGACGCCGATCCCAAAAGCTTCATCCCCCATCTGGTGGCGCTGCATCAGGCTGGTCAATTCCCCTTCGACCGGCTGATCCGCTTCTATCCGTTCGAGGCCATCAACGACGCCTTTCATGACTCCGAGAGCGGCGCCGCGATCAAGCCGGTGCTGCTATTCGACTGACCTATCGGGCGGCCTGTCCGATGAAGCACTCACCTCATCGCACGGGCCGCTTTCCGCTACGAAAATCCCATGACCCTTAGACCATGGTCGAACTTCGCTCCAAGGCGGACCGGCCGGTAAGAGTTCGTTAGCTGCAAAATCATCCAAGGGTTCCAGTGCCTCATAGCAAGGACTGAACCCATGGCCCGTACATTGATTACCGCTCTAATCGCCGCTGCGGCCGTCGGCACGCCGGCAGTCGCTGCACAGGGACCGTTGCAGGTCGCCTCCAAGATCTTCGTGGAACAACGCGCCCTCGACAAGGCGGGCGCCGTCAGCACCTCGCTGGCGCCGGCCACCCGCGCCGTGCCCGGCGATCATGTCCTCTTCGTGCTCGCCTATCGCAACACCGGCGCGCAGCCGCTGTCCGACATCGTGCTCGACAATCCCGTCCCCGGCGCGATCACCTATCGCGCGCCCGGCGCCGGATCGACCGCGCCGCTCCTGTCGGTCGACGGCAAGACCTATGGCACGCTCGCCCAGTTGCGCGTGCCGACGGCCGGCGGCGGCAGCCGCGTGGCCACATCCAATGATGTTCGCCATATTCGCTGGCGCATCGCGACCGTCCCTGCCGGAGGACAGGGTCAGCTCGCCTTCAAGGCTGTCCTCAAGTGATCGCTCCCCCGGGCGCTCGCGCGCATGACCCTCAAGCAACAGGAACCCATAAAATGATGTCTCGCTCTCTGCGGCTGATGCTGCTGGGCGGCGCCGCCATGGTTGCGACCGGCACGGCGCATGCCCAATCCGGATCGACGGCCACCGCCGCCGGCACGGAAGTCTCGAACACCGCCACCGTCACCTATACCGTCAACGGCGCTTCGCAGACCACCACGTCCAACACCGCCAAGTTCGTGGTCGACCGCAAGGTCGATTTCACCGTCATCACCGACCAGACCGGCGCCACCCAGGTCAATCTGAGCCAGCAGGCGGCCGTCACCAAGTTCAAGGTGACCAACCATACCAACGGTATCCAGGATTTCTGGCTCGATCCCGATCAGACCACCCTGTCCGTCGGCATCCTGACCGGCACCGACGATTTCGACATCTCCTCAATGAAGGTGTTCGTCGATAGCAATGGCAATGGCGTCTATGATGCGGATGTCGATACCCAGACCTATATCGACGAACTGGCGCCAGAGGCATCGGTCGCGGTGTTCATCGTCGGCAACATTCCCTCGACCGTCGGCATCCATGAAGCGCAGGTTTCGCTGCATGTCATCGCGGCGGCCGGCGGCGCATCGGGTACGAAGGGCGCGATCCTGATCCCGACCGACCTCAGCCTCGGTAACGCCGACAATGTCGTCGATATCGTGTTCGCCGACGATGATAGCGACGGCCTGCTCAATCTGGGTGACGCCGCCCGCAACGGCCAGGGTCGCGCTTATGCCTCCTATGTCATCGGTACCCAGAATGTCGCGCTGACCGTCACTAAGTCCGCGCTCGTCCTGTCGGATGGCGTCAACGTCGCCAATCCCAAGGCGCTGCCGGGCGCGACAGTGCAATATTGCCTGCTCGTCCATAATGGCACGGCGCTGACCGGCGCCAGCGGCGTGGCATTGACCGATATCGTGCCGACAAACACGACCTATGTGCCGGGCTCGATCAGCGTCGGCCTGCCGGGCGGTACCTGCGTCCTTCTGGGCACGACCGAGGATGACGATGCCGACGATGCGGCCGAAACCGATGGCTATACCGCCAATTATAATGCCGGGACCAAGACCGTGACCGCCAATGTCGGCACCGTCGCGGGCCTCGCCTCGGTGGCTGTCGCCTTCAAAGTGACGATCAACTAACCTCCCCCACAGCAAAGGAAAAACCCACGTCGTGCGCCTTGACCCGCGCGCGCCGATAGGAAACCTATGCCCAAAATCCGCGCTTCTGCCAGCCTGACGGCTGCCCTTATGGGCCTTGTCGCCGCGACCCCGGTCGTGGCGCAGGGACAGACGCGCGTGTCCAATACCGCGACGCTGACCTGGCAGGCCCCCACCGGCCCGGTCAGCGTCGATTCCAATACCGTAATTTTCGACGTCGAATCGCGCGGCAAGCGCCCGACCCGGTTGAGCTTTCGTCTGCTCCCCGTCGGTTACAGCCTGCAAGGCATGCGATGCGACACATCGCCCGCCATCAATTTCACCCCCGCCCCGATCGACGCTGCCGACTTTGCGCGCGCACCGGTGGCCGAATCCATCGACACCCATGTCCCACTGATTCTGGTGCTGGACAATCCGGGCGGCAATCATGATCCCAATATGCGCGAAACCGCGCGGATCAATGTGCATACCCAATATCTGACCAGCACGATCCCGTTGCTGGAAACCGGCCCCGATACCGGCGTGTTCGCCGGCGGCGTACCACAGGGCAATGACGGCTCCGCTTCCCCTTGCGACCCGACGCTCGATCGCGGTGCGGAACTGATGCTCAGCTTCACCGAGGATGAGTATAGCTATGGATCGACCACCTCGATCCTGATCGACCCGACCGGCTACGTGTTCGATTCGCAGACAGGCGCACTGATCGACGGCGCAACCGTGACCCTGCTTGACGATAGCGACCGCCCTGCCAGCGTCTTTGGCGACGATGGCGTCAGCGCCTATCCCGCCACCGTCGTCAGCGGCGGCAGCGCGACCGACGCCAGCGGCCGAACCTATAAATTCCCCCAGGGCAATTACCGTTTCCCGCTGACGGCACCGGGTCGCTACCATCTGCGCATCACCCCGCCTGCCCATTATGTGGCCCCATCGACCCGTAGCCGGGCCGAACTGGAAGCGCTGCGCGACCCCAAAAACCATCCTTTTATGCTGAACGAGGCGTCTTTCGGCGGCATATTCACGCTGAAAGACCCCGAACCCTTCATCGCCGACATCCCGCTTGACCGGATCGGCGATACGCATCTGCTGCTGACCAAAACCGCGTCGGTGCGGGAGGCATCGCCGGGCGATTTCATTCAATATCTCGTTCGGGTCGACAATCGTTCGGACAGCGACGCAAGCGGCATCCACCTGACCGACATCCTGCCGCCCGGCCTGCGCTACGAGCGTGGATCGACCCGTGGCGCAGAAGAACCGATCGTCGCAACCGATGGCCGCACGCTGGACTTCAGCGTCCCTACCTTGCCCGCCGGCAAGACGGCGGAGGTGCGCTATGTCGTGTCCGTCGCGCCAGGCGCACCGCGTGGCGAAGCGCTCAATCGCGTGCTCGCCTCCGGCTCGGCCGGCGCGACCAGTAACGAAGCTGCCGCTTCCGTGCGCATCGGCGCGCTGCTCTTCACTGACGGCTTCACCGTCGTCGGTCGCGTGACCGAAGGCGATTGCAACAGCCCCGCCAGCGGTCGCAAGGGCGTGGCTGGCATCCGTATCCTGATGGAAGATGGCAGCTATGTCGTCACCGACAAGGATGGCCTCTATCATTTCGAGGGCGTGCGCAACGGCCGCCATGTCGTCCAACTCGACAGCGCCAGCCTGCCCGCCAGCCATGCGCCGTCGCTGTGCGATGCCGACACCCGTCAGGCGGGCAGCGCCATCTCCCGCTTCGTCGAAAGCGATGGCGGCCTGCTGAAGCGCGTGGATTTCCAGCTGCGCCTGACCGGTATCGCTGCCGCCAGCATGGCCGACGCCCTGCCGGTCGCGCCTGACGCGGGTGAAGCTGCGGGCAACCGCGAATGGTTGACCGGGCAGGATGCCGGCATCGCCCTGCTTTTCCCGGCACAGGGTTATAATCCCCGCTCGCCCTCCACGCGCGTCGTCGTCCAGCATCATGCCGGGCAGAAGGTTGCGCTGCGCCTGAACGGCACGCTGGTCGATGCGCTGGCCTATGACACGACCGACACGGATGGCGACATCGCCATCGCCAAATGGTCGGGCATCGGCCTGGAACCCGGCGACAATGCGCTGGAAGCCACGGTGATGAACGAAAACGGGACCGTCGCGCAGACGCTGCATGGCACCGTCCATTATTCCGGCCCGGCCGCCAATGCGGTGCTGGTTCCCGAAGCCGGCAAGCTGGCCGCCGACGGCCTGACCAGCCCGATCCTGGCCTTCCGCCTGACCGACCGGACTGGTCGCCCGGTGCGCGACGGCACCACCGTTCCCGTGACCATCGACCAGCCCTACAGCATCGCGGTCGATGCAACCGTCGCGGGCGCCCGCCCCGGCGATCGGATCGGCCGCAACAGCGGTACCGCGCTGGTGATCGGCGACGAGGGCATCGCCTATCTGGCGCTGCAACCCACGACGCAGGCCGGCGCGCTGCGCGCCACCGTGACCCTGACCGACGACCGGCAGCAGCGCGTGATCGAACTGCGCAGCCGCCTGACTGCCGTCGCGCGCGACTGGACCGTGGTGGGCTTCGGGTCGGGCACGATCGGTTACGACACGCTGCGCAAGCGGTCCGCCCGCCTGCCAGCCTCCAGCCACAACAGCCTGATCACCGACGGGCAGTTGGCGCTCTATGCCAAGGGCCGGATCAAGGGCAGCTGGCTGATGACCATCGCCTATGACAGCGACCGCCAATATGACCGGTCGCGCGGCTTGCTGGGTCAGATCGACCCGGACCGCTATTACACCGTTTATGGCGACGCCACCCGTCAGGGTCAGGATGCGCCCACCGCCCGCAAACTCTATTTGCGGCTGGAGCGGCAGGATTTCAGCGCCCTGTTCGGCGATTTCGAAACCGGCATGACCCAGACGCAGCTGACCCGCTACAGCCGCACGCTGAACGGCATGAAGGCCGATTTTGCCAATGATCGCCTCAGCTTCAGCGCCTTTGCCGCCAACAGCGACGACCTGCATGCTCGCGACGAGATTCAGGGCAATGGCCTGACCGGCCCCTATCGCCTGTCGGGTCGCGACATCGTGCCCAACAGCGACAAGCTGAGCATCGAGGTCCGCGACCGCCTGCGCCCCGAGCGCATCCTGTCCTCGACGCCAATGACCCGCCATATCGACTATGATATCGACGCCACCATCGGCACGATCCGCTTCCGCGAGCCGGTGCTGGGCCGCGATGCCGCCAACAACCCGGTCTTCATCGTCGTCGATTATGAAACCTATGGCAAAGGCAAGAAGCTGACCGCCGGCGGCCGCGCCGCGATCAAATTCGCCAAGGGCAAAGCCGAAGTCGGCGTTTCGGCGATCAAGGACAATAGCCATGGCAACGGCCTGCTGCTCGGCGCGGACCTGAGCGCCCGTGTCACCGACACGACCCAGTTGCGCGCCGAAGTCGCCGCCGGCAGCCGCGATGGCCTGTCCGACGGCCGTGCCTATCTGGCGGAGGTCGAACATCACAGCAAGGGCGCCGATGTTCTGGCCTATGCCCGCCAGCAGGACGATGCCTTTGGCCTTGGGCAGCAGAATCTGGTGGAGGCCGGCACCCGCCGCGTCGGTTTCGACGGCCGGGTGCAGATCGCCGACAAATGGGCCGCCACCGCTTCGGCCTGGTATCAGGACCAGCTGATCGGCGCGGGCAGCCGTGTCGCTGGCGAAGCGCGCATCGAATATCGCCGCGAGAGTGGCACGCTGTTCGCCGGCACCCAGTTCGCGATGGATCGCGGCATCGACGGCAAGGACCGCGACAGCCGCCTGTTCACGCTGGGTGGCACGCAGGCGATGCTGGGCGGCAAGCTGACCCTGACCGGCCAGACCCAGTTCGCACCGGGCGGCGACAAGGACAGTGTCGACTTCCCCGCCCGCCAGCAACTGATCGCCGCCTGGCGCGTCAAGCCCGGCATCCGCCTGATCGGCGGTTACGAGATTGCGCAGGGTGCCGACTTCACCGCCCACACCGCGCAGATCGGCTTCGACGTCCAGCCGTGGAAGGGTGGCAAGGTCACCACCGCCATCAACAACCAGACGTCGGGCGAAAATGGCGGCCGCCTGTTCGCCAATTACGGCCTGATCCAGTCGCTGCCGATAAGCGAACGCTGGACCATCGACGCGACCTTCGACGCCAGCACCACGGTGCGCGGCAAGATCCCCGCCGGCGGCGTGGTCCAGCCCTTCCAGACCAGCGGCTCCGGCAGCGTCAGCGGCGGCGCGCTGAGCGGCCTCTATGGCAATGACGGCGATTATGCGGCGGTGACGCTGGGCGCCAATTATCGCGCCGACCTCTGGTCGTGGAATGGCCGGGTGGAATATCGCAAGTCGGATCAGAACAGCCGCTTCAACATCACCAGCAATGTCGTCCGCGCCCTAGGTGAGGGCAAGACGCTGGCCGGCACCGTTCGCTACTCCACGCTGGGCCGGACCAGTGGCGCACAGGCCAAAAGCCTGACCACATCGGTCGCGCTCGCCTGGCGCCCGCTCGACAGCCACTGGTCGCTGTTGGAGCGCTTCGAATTGCGCAAGGAAAGCGCGGATTCGGGTATCACCGGCGGCAATGTGCTGGGCGTGCCGGCGGGCAGTGGCGTTGGCCAACGCACGCTGCGCCTTATCAACAACTTCGCCGTCAATTATCGCACTGGGCCGGAAGGCGCCCGCCACGCTGTCGAGGCGACCGTCTATTATGGCGCCAAATGGGTGCGCGGCAGCTATGGCGCGGACGATTATGCCGGCTATATCGACGTCACCGGTTTCGACCTGCGCATGGATATGGGCAAGCGGTTCGATGTCGGCGTGCAGGGGTCGGTGCAACATGCCTGGAGCCGGGGCGCCTTCGCCTTCAGCGGTGGACCGTCGGCCGGGGTGTCGCCTGCGCCGAACGTGTGGATCAGCGCCGGCTACAACATCGCCGGCTATCGCGACCGCGATTTCGAGGATGATCGCTATACGCGTCGCGGCCCCTATGTGACGATGCGCATGAAATTCGATCGCGGCACCGTCGCCGGGCTGCTTGGAAAGGGACGCTGATGCGCACGCGCGCCCTCCTCCTCTCCGCCTTGCTGGTCATGCTCCCTACGGCAGCACTGGCCGATCCGATCACAGCCACCAAATCGGTAGCCATGGTGTCCGACCCGATGGGCAATCTGATCCCCCGCGCCATTCCCGGCGCGGTGCTGGATTATACGGCCACCCTCGCCAACCCCCTCGCCAATGCCGGCAAGACGGTGCGCGGCATCGCGTTCGAGGACCAGTTGCCCGCCAACGTCATCCTGCGCGTCAGCGATCTGGGCGCCAGCGGCAGCGGGCCAGTGATCTTCACAAATGGCGCGATCGTGCTGGGCATTGGCGACAGCGGCCTGACCTACAGCTTCGGCGGCTTGTCCAGCACAAGCGATGGAATCGAATTTTTCAACGGCACCAGTTGGACCTACATCCCGGTGCCCGACGCCGACGGCTACGACGCCAATGTCCGCGCCATCCGCATCAAACCCGTGACCAATTTCAAGGCGGGCGGATCCTTCACGGTCCGCTTCCGCGTCAAGCTGCGCTGAAACAGGAGTAACCCATGCCGCACGGACTGGAACAGGCATCGCCGACACCGATCCTGACGATATTGCCGGACCTGACCGACGATCTGCCGTTCAATCCGATGGAGCGGCGGCAGGACTGGCGCGCAGCCACCGTCTTTACCATCGGCAAGATCAGCTTTGCGGGCCGCAGCCTGCCCTGCATGGTGCGCGACCTGTCCGACGGCGGCATGCGGATCCAGATGCCCTTCCCGCCAGCGCCCGGCACGCGCATACTGATCGAGATGCGCGGCCTCGAACCCCGGCTCGCTCGCATCTGCTGGACCTCCGGCCATGAGGCCGGGCTGATGTTCGACCTGCGTTGCAGCCCCGCAGACATTTTCGCCGCGCGCAGCAACAAGGCAGGCCGGATCGCACGCCAGCCCCGCTTCGCCTTCCGCCGCGATGCGTCGCTGATTGTCGATGATATACCCGTGCCCGCGCGGATCGAAAATATCTCGGTAGGCGGCGTTCGGCTGGCCGTGCCGACCCTGTTGGAACGTGGCAAGCCGGGGGTACTCGACCTGATGCTGGGCGATCGGCAGGGCATGGCCGGCGAAATCTGCTGGGTGCAGGAGGACAGTTGCGGTTTCCGTTTCATCCAGCCGGTGAGCAGCGTGGCCTTGGCCAACATGCTGGACACACCCGATCTGATCTGACCGGCCTATTCCCCCTGACGCAGCCAGCCGTCGATCGCCACCAACGCGATCCGGCTGTCGCGCAACGCAATGTCGATATCGCCGCCACTCTGATCCACCGCTTGCCAACTGGCGCTCGCATCGACAAACCCCAATGTACCCGCCAACCCGGCAATCCGGTGCGCATTGGCGGTATCCGGCTGGTCGATTGCCTGATGCAATTCCGCCTCCAATCCCTGCACCACTGGCAAAAGAGCGGCGCGCCCGAAGAGGGCAGCCATCCGCGTCAGCGCTTTCGCAGCAAAAGGCGTATCTTCATCCTGCATGATTTCAACAAGTCCCGCCGGTCAAAATATCCAACCCCGGCAATATGCAACCAGACGGGCACTTTTGAAATAAAGATGACAACCAATGTATTTTGCGATTGATACATAGGCGCATTACCATCACAGTCCGGAACAGCGTCATAAACACATTCCTCTTGGAATGAATGAACACAAGGCTGGAGGATGGCAGAAACCATAGCCGGCGGCCGCGTATTGATTGCGGACGATCACCCCTTGATTCGCGAAGGCCTGGGCATGGCCGCCCGCGCGGCGATGCCCGGCGTCACCGTCGATACGGCCGGCACGATCAGCGAGGCGCTCGACTCCCTGTCGCGCCATGGCAAATATCGCCTGATTCTGCTGGACTTCGTGCTACCCGACGCGCGCGGCTTTTCCGGCTTCCTGCAATTGCAGCATCAAGCGGGGCGAATACCGATCGCCCTTATTTCTGCCAATGAAAGCGCCACTTTGGTCGAAAGCGCGCGCGCTTTGGGCGCGGCCGGCTTTCTATACAAGACCCGCCCCTTCGACGATCTTGCCCGCGACATCCGCCGTATCGCGGAAGGACAGACCTGTTTCCCGACGGCCGAAACGGCCGGGGACGGCAGCACGTTGCGCGATCGTATCGCCAGCCTGTCCGGCGCGCAGTTGCGTGTATTGATCGCTTTGTCTGACGGGCGACTGAACAAGCAGATTGCCGCCGATCTCGACGTGTCGGAAGCCACGGTCAAAGCGCATCTGACCGCCATTTTCCGCAAGCTGGACGTCGGCAACCGGGCGCAGGCGCTGCTGGCAGTACAGCCGTTGCTGGGCGACGTCACGGCCGCGCGCCCGGCATGAACGGCGCACCGCCCCGTCCTCCGCGTGGCCTGCCCTTCCTGCTGCTTGCCCTGTTCGTGCCACTGGGCCTGGCCGCCCTTCTCTTCTGGCTGGGCGGCGAATATGGCCGCTGGAACGGCCTGCGTGAGGATGCCGACAGGAGTTTCGAACGGCGCGTGCTGCTGATCGACATTCTGTCCCAGTTGCGCGCCGCGGAATCCAGTCAGCGCGGCTATGTCATCACCCATGACCCCGAATTTACCGCCCGCTATGGCGAATGGCATGCCCATATCGAGCAGGCCTTCGCGAACGCCGACAGGCTTTATCGTGACGTTCCCGTACAGAGGGCAGGCTTTACCGGCCTGCACCGCCTGGCCAAAGCCAAGATCGCGGAAATGGACGAGGTATTGCGCCTCTACGCCACCCAAGGGCCGGAAGCCGCACGCAGGCGCGTCACCGACGGTGAAGGCAAACGGTTGATGGCGCGATTGCAGCATCAATTGGACATGGTGATCCGGGAAGAGCAGCGCATGGGCGACGCCCGTGTCATCGCCTATCGCAGCCGCACCGAGACGTTGCAGCGGGTGATGTGGATCCTGGTCGCGATCAGCAGCCTGTCGCTCGCCATCGCGCTGCTGGGCCTGTGGCGCCAGCGCCTGTCCCAATATCAGATCGAATTGCGCGGATATGCGGCGGCACAGCGTAACGAGACAATCCTCGACAGCACGATCGATCCGATCATCATCATCAATCCCAGCGGCACGATCGAAACGATCAACAAGGCCGCGTCGAAGATGCTGGGCTATGAACCGGCCGATCTTACACGACGCGATTTCGACGTGATTTCGGACATCGCACCTGGCGTCGGCAGCTTCCTCGATCGGATCGGGCTGGTCGATGGCGAGTTGAAAATGCCCTATTGGACCGATCGGCAGGTGCGTCATCACAGCGGCCGCCTGCTGCCCGTCGACATCGCCCTCGGCCTGATGCCACTGCCCGATGGCGACCATATCGTCATGTCGCTGCGTGACATCGTCCAGCGTAAGCGGATCGAACGGCTCAAGGATGATCTTATCTCCACCGTTAGCCACGAATTGCGCACACCGCTGACGTCGATCGTCGGCGCATTGGCACTGTTGCGGCTGGATACGGGCAACCATCTTCAGGAAGAGCAAGCCGGCCTGGTTGCCATCGCCGAAAACAACGCGCAACGGCTCATCCGTCTTATCAACGACATGCTCGACATCGACAGGATCGATTCAGGCAAGCTGCGCATGACCCTGGTCCCGACCGATCTACATCATGTGCTGATGCGCGCCTGCGACGATAATGGCGGTCTGGTCCATGCCGCCGGAGCGACGCTGCACCGGGCCGTCGCCGACGAACCCGTGATGATCCAGGCCGACGAGGAACGCCTGTTGCAGGTAGTCACCAACCTCCTGTCCAACGCGGTCAAGGCTGCGCCGGAGGGCAGCAAGGTCACGGTTGGCCTGCGCCGCAGCGCGGACGGTCGCCGCGCGACCGTCTATGTCGACGACCAAGGGCCGGGCATCCCGCAGGAATTCCGGTCGCGGATTTTCGGCCGGTTCGAACGCGCCGACGCCGATACGGCGGCGCCCGGCACAGGCCTTGGCCTCGCCATCGCGCGCGAGATCGTCAGCCAGCATGGCGGCGAATTGTGGTTCGAGGATGTCGCGGGCGGCGGTACCCGTTTCGCCTTCTCCCTGCCAGTCATGCTGCCCGTCTCCATCCCCCGCGACCGCCTGACCGACAGGGACGGCAGCGCCAGCATCCTCATCTGCGAAAGCAACCCTGCCATCGCCCGGCAGTTGCAATCGCAACTGTCGGAAGAAGGCTATGCCTGCCGGGTCGTCACCACCGCCCGCGCTGCACGGGATGCGATCACCGCCAATGGCTATAATCTACTGCTGCTCGACATGGCGCTCGACGACGCCGATGCCTTTCATTTTGCTCGCGAAGTGCGGCGGATCGAGGGGCCGAAGGAGTTGTCGATCCTGATGGTGTCAACCCCGGCCGGCGATGAAGCCGCGCCGCTTTCCCTCGATCTGGTCGACTGGATCGACAAACCGATCGACCCCAGCCGCCTCAAGGCCGCGATCGCTGCGTCCTTTCGCCATTCCGGGATCGACCGGCCGACCGTACTGCATCTGGACGATGACCAGGACACGCTGGAAATCACGGCCTCCGCGCTCAAGGGCATTGCCTATATCCTCAAGGCGACGACGCTGGCAGAGGCGCGCGCGCTGCTCCGCGTCGAAACGCCGCATCTGGCGATATTGGATGTCCATCTGGAAAGGGGGCTAGGCCTCGATCTGCTGCCCGACCTGGTGGACGAACAGGGCGTGGCCATTCCCACCATCATCTATTCCGCGCATGACATCGACGTGGAAATTGCGGGACAGATCGACGCCATATTGGTCAAGTCGCGCACATCGCTGCCCGATCTCAAGGCAACGGTGCGCCGTGTGGTCGCGACCCGCCATGCCAAGGGAGCAGGAGACGAGGGAGCATGAGCGAAGCGGACAGATTGCGCATTCTCTATGTCGATGACGACAAGGATATCCGGCACATCGTCAAATTGTCGCTCGCGCTCGATCCCGGCATCGAATTGCGCCTTTGCGCCGATGGGGCGGAAGCATTGCATGCAGCGAAAACAGACGGCTGGCGACCCGACCTCGTCATGCTGGACGTGATGATGCCGCGCATGGATGGCCCCACCCTGATGGTCGAGCTGCGCGACCTGCCCGGTTTTGCCGACAAGCCCTTTATCTTCGTCACCGCGCGCGCGCGCGAGGCCGACGTGCAAAGCTATCACGAAGCCGGCGCCAAGGGCGTGATATTAAAACCGTTCAACCCGCTGACCCTGGCCAGCAGCGTCCGTACGTTTGTGACTGGCTCGCAACCCTAGCCGACCTCCTGAATCACATTGCCATTGACCTGATCGGCACCGGTCTGATCCGTCTCGAAAAAGCCAAAGCCCATGGCGATGGCCAGCACCGCGATCACCAGCACAAGGCTGACCACCAATATATTGCGTGTCACCCGTGTGTGCGATCCGCTGCGCGCTTCCGTTTCCGACACATGGGTGACGACCTCGCCATCTTCCCGTTCCTTGTGCATCCCATATCTCCTTCATAGAGAGACAACAGGGGGCAACGGCACGAGTTCCGGATCAATCATTCATCCCCATCGGCCAGCATCCGCATGGCAGCCCCGTCCAAATCGTCATATTGGCCGCTCCGTAGCGCCAGGAAGAAAGCGCCAAGCGCCACCAGTCCGCACATCAGGGCGATGGGAATGAGGAGGACGAGGCCAGTCATTTCGCACTCCCGTTCAGGCGCAGGGCATTGGCGACGACGATCAGGGAGGAGAGCGACATGGCCACCGCAGCCACCAAAGGCGTGACTTTGCCCGCGATCGCCAGCGGCACCGCCAGGATATTATAGCCGATGGCGAGGCCAAAATTCTGCTTCACTACCTGCACCGTCCGGCGCGCAACGCGCAGAGTGACCACTACGGGCGCCAGCCTGTCGCCCAGGAAGACGGCGTCGGCAGTCAGCTGGCTGGCATCGCTGGCCGATGCGGGCGCCATGCTGGCATGCCCCGCCGCCAGCGCAGGCCCGTCATTGAGGCCGTCGCCGACCATCAATATCTTCTGCCCGCGCCGCTTCAGCCGTTCGATCAGCGCCAGCTTGTCGGCGGGGCGCAGATGGCCGATCGCGGTCGTGCCGGTCGCGCGCGCGACATCTTCCAGCGCTTCGGGCCGATCACCGCTGGCAATCAGGATCGTTAGTCCATCCGCGCGCAGCGACGCCACGACCTCAATCGCATCGGGCCGCAGCGTATCGGCAAAGCCGAGTAAGATCGCATGGTCGCCCCGCCGATATTCGCTGGCTAGACCGAACAAGCTGATAAGGCTGCGCGGCCGGGCGAGCGACACATTTTCATGCCCATGGCGCGCAAATATGCCTTCACCGGCAATCTCGCGCACATTCTCGATCGCGGCCGCCTCGCCCCCGTCCAGTGCCTGCCGCAGCGCATTGCTGAGCGGATGGCGACTGACGCATGCCAGCGCGAGCAGGATAGCCCTGTCCTGCGCATCCAGTCGGTCGAGATCGCGCGGCACCGGCCGCCCCAGCGTCAGCGTGCCGGTCTTGTCGAACACGACTTCGTCCACCTCGGCCAACCGTTCCAGCGCCGATCCATCCTTCACCAGCACGCCGCGCCGCATCAGCGCGCCGCAGGCCACCACCTGCGCCGCCGGCACCGCCAGCCCCAGCGCACAAGGACAGGTGATGAGCAGCACCGCGACGGCGATCAGCAACGCCTGATGCACGCCCGCGCCGGCCATCATCCACCCTGCGAAGGACAGCGCCGCCAGCAGATGCACGCACGGCGCGTAGAGCCGCGCGGCTCGGTCGGCCAGCCGCACATAGCGCGACCTGCCCTGCCCCGCCTGCTCCATCAACCGGGCGATATCGGCGATCACCGTATCGGCGCCCGCCGCCGTGACCATGACATGGATCGGCCCGTCGACATTCAGCGCGCCGGCCTGCACCAGATCGCCGGGGCCGGCGCGGACAGGCGCACTCTCGCCGGTCAGGAAGGCGACGTCCATGCCCGATACGCCTTCGACTACGCGCCCGTCCGCCGCCAGTCGTTCCCCCGCCGCGACCAGCATGTGCATCCCCGGTCGCAAGTCGGAGGCCTTCGTCCAATGGCTATGCCCCTGCCCGTCCAGCACCAGCGCGCCCGGCGCACTTTGTTTCAGCAAAGCCGCCACCCCGGCGCGCGCCCGCGCCCGCATCATGCTGTCCAGGCATCGGCCCGCCAGCAGGAAGAAGAGCAGCATCACCGCCCCGTCGAACCAGGCATGATCGCCGCCCGTCAGCGTCTCATACAGGCTCATCCCGGTCGTCAGCAGCACCCCAATGCTGATCGGCACGTCCATATTGGTGCGCCCCTGCCGCACGGCGGCGAAGGCGGAGCGAAAGAAGGGTTGGCCGGCATAGGCGACCGTCGGCAGCGCGATCAGCGCGGACAGCCAATGGAACATCTGCCGCGTCGCCCCGTCCGCCCCGGACCAGATGGACACGGACAGCAGCATGATGTTCATCGCGGCAAAGCCCGACACCGCCAATGCCCGGATCAATGCACGGTTCTCGTCTGCCGCAACATCGACACCCGGATCGGCCAGCGGTTCGGCGTCGAAGCCGATCGCGGCGATCGCCGCCTTAAGTGCGGGCGAATCCAGCATCGGATCATGGCGAATGGCGACGCGCCTGGCGGTCATGTTAACCCGCGCGCCGTCGATCCCCGGCACTTTGGCAAGTTCTTGTTCGATCTTGGCGATGCAGCTTGCGCAATGCAGCGCGGGGACGGCGAACAGGCTTTCGACGCTGGCGGGCGCGATAGCGTCCGCAACAAGAGGTTGGGTCGCCATCAGAAAACCTCCCGCAACAGATGCTGTTCGCCATGATCGATGTCGGCGCGGACCTGCCAGCGCCCGGCGGGCAGGCGGGCGTCACTGACATAGTGCCCCGCCGCCGCCTCATGGAACATAAGCTGTATATCGGGCGCTCGGCCCAGCGGATGCTCCGCTACCGCATCGATCCGGACGCCCGTCACCGCCACGCCCTTCGCATCGGTCAGCGTCAGCGCGACATGGCGGTCCGCATCCAGCACTATATCATCCTGCCAGCCGAGCCGGTCCTGCACCCGCGCCTGCGCCAGATAGCGATTGAACTTCTGGCTTTCGACATAGCTATTGTCGACCACCGTGCCGCCAAAGGAACGCACCGCGATGGTCGCCATCAGGACATTCACGGCGATCACCACGGCAAAGAAGGCGACCAATAGGCCGGTCATGTGCCAGCCGGTGAAGCGTCGGACGGGTCGGGTCTGCATGGCTTAGGGCCTTTCGAAACGGGCGAGTTCATGGTCGCCGCCGCCTTCGCGATCGGTGGCGCGGACGGTGAAGGTAAAGTCCTGGCGGGCGGTGCCGGCGGCGGGCGCAGCGATGAAGAGGCGCAGCTTGGCCACGCTGTCGGCGGGAACGGTAGCAGTGACGGTGGTTGCGGCCTGCTCGCGCGGCATGGCGTCGGTCCACAGCATCGCGCCGGACAGCCCCTCGACGGCGACCGTCACCGGGCGGGGCCGCGCCTCCATATTGCGGATCTTGACCATATAAGCGTTGCGGATCGCCCCGTCGGACAGGCGCACGAAGATCGGGTTGCGATCCTGCTGCGCGGCGATGTCGATCCGGGTACGCGCGCCCAGCGCGAACAGCATCGCCGCGCCGATCGACACCCATACCGTCGCATAGGCAAGAGTGCGTGGGCGGAGCAGCGTTTTCAGAACAGGCTTGGGCGCTGCACCCATTTTTTCCGCTTCCGCATCCTCCTGCGTGCAATAGTCGATCAGGCCGCGTGGCCGCCCGACCTGCGCCATCACCGTGTCACAGGCATCGATGCACAAGGCGCAAGTGATGCAGCCGACCTGTGCGCCATCGCGAATATCGATACCGGTCGGGCATACCGCAACGCACTGGTTGCAGTCGATACAGTCGCCGAAGAGGTCGGGACTGGCCTGCGCCTTCTTCACACTCCCGCGCTTTTCGCCGCGCCAGTCCTTATAAGTGACGACCAGCGAGGTTTCGTCCAGCATGGCGGTCTGAATACGTGGCCAGGGGCACATATAGATGCACACCTGTTCCCGCATGAAGCCGCCCAGCAGGAAAGTCGTCGCGGTCAGCACGGCCACGGTGGCATAAGCCACCGGCGCAGCGCCGCCGGTCCAGAATGCATGGCTAAGGCCGGGCGCATCGGCGAAGTAGAAGATCCAGGCGCCGCCGGTGGCGAAGGCGATGGCCAGCCAGATGCTCCATTTGGCAAGGCGGCGGGCCAGCTTCGCCGCGCTCCAAGGTGCCTTCGCCAGCCGGATCTGCGCATTACGGTCGCCATCGATCGCGCGCTCGACATGCTGATACAGGTCGGTCCACACCGTTTGCGGGCAGGCATAGCCGCACCATGCCCGGCCCACCGCCGACGTCACCAGAAACAGCCCGATCCCGGCCATGATGAGCAGCCCGGCGACATAGTAAAATTCATGCGGCCAGATTTCGATCGCGAACATGTAAAAGCGTCGGTGTGCCAGATCGACCAGCACCGCCTGATCGGGCGCGTAAGGCCCGCGATCCCAGCGCAGCCAGGGCGTGCCCCAGTAGATCGCCAGCGTCACCGCCATGATCGCCCATTTGAGGCGCCGATAGAAACCATCGACCGCCTTGGGATAGACACCCTTGCGCTTTTCGTAGAGGTCGGACGCGCCGGTCGGCATCAGCATCCTCTCCTCCCCGATACGGGGAGGGGGACCGCCGCGAAGCAGTGGTGGAGGGGGCGTGCCCCCAGACGCCAAATTTGCGTCCGAAGGCTAGCCCCCTCCGTCAGCCCTTCGGGCTGCCACCTCCCCGTGCCGGGGAGGAATGCCTCACTGTGCCGCATGGCCTGCTTCCGCTGGCGTCGATTCACCCCCGCCCAGGCTGTGGACATAGGTCGCGAGCATGCGGATCGTGGCCTTGTCCAGCTTGTCGTCCCAGCGCGGCATCACGCCCTGACGGCTGTTCCTCACGGTTTCATGGATCGTCTCCGCGTCGCCGCCATAGAGCCAGATGCCGTCGGTCAGGTTCGGCGCACCCAGCGCTCGGTTGCCCTTGCCATCCGGGCCATGGCAAACCGCGCAATTGTCGGCGAAGACCTGTGCGCCGCGCTGCGACGCCGCGCTCGCCTTGTCCTGACGGCTGATGACTCGGACATGGGCGACGACATCGTTGATCTGTGCGCTGGTCAGCAACTGGTCACGGCCGAAGGCGGGCATCATCGATACGCGCGTTTCGGCGTGGTCGGGGTTGCGCACGCCGTCGGTGATCGTCTTTTCGATCGTGGTGAGGTCGCCGCCCCACAGCCAGTCGTCATCGTTGAGATTGGGATAGCCCTTCGCGCCCGCCGCACCGGAGCCATGGCACTGGACGCAATGGACCTTGAACGCGGCGCGCCCGCCCTCGACCGCTGCCTGCATCAGTTGCGGCTTGGCGGACAGGTCGGTGATGGCCGTATCGGCGATCGCCCGCCGCAACGGCGCGACTTCCGCTTCGCGCGCCGCCAGTTCCTTGTCCAGCGCCCCTCGGCTCGACCAGCCCAAAACCCCACGCGTATAATCGTGCAACATCGGGATCGCCGGATAGGCAATCACATAGCCGATGGCGAAGATGATGGTCGCGTAGAAAGTCCACAGCCACCAGCGCGGCAGCGGCGTATCCAGTTCGGCGATGCCGTCCCACTCATGCCCTTTGAGTTCGGTGCCGGTGGCGACGTCGATTGTCTTGTCCTGTCCGTCAGCCATGGTCGGCCTCTATATGGTCATTCTTGAAGATCATCGTGGCGGCGTCGCGGCTGTGCCGGCGGCCACGCGGCAGGAAGTGCCAGCCGACGAGGACGAGATAGGTCGCCCCCATGAAGACCAGCCCCCAGCTGTCGGCGAAGTGGCGCAAGGCGTCGTAGCTCATCGCGGCGTCTCCTGGGGCTTGGCGGCGTCCACATCGACCAAGGTGCCGGTCATCTGGAGGTAGGCGACCAGTGCATCCATCTCGGTCAGCTTGGCGGGATTGCCGTCGAAATCGCGCTGCTGCGCCTTGGGATAGCGTTTGAGCAGGTCGGCGGCGTCGGCATTAGGATCGGCCTGCGCCTTCAGGTCGTCATTGGCCTTGGCCACATCATCCTTGCTATAGGGGACACCCACCCGCGTCAGTGCGGTCAGGTCGTCGCGCATATCGCCTGCCTTCAACTCTCGCTCGGCGAGGAAGGGATAAGTTGGCATGATGGACTCCGGCACCACGGCGCGCGGGTCTTTCAAATGCTGGACATGCCATTCGTCGGAATAGCGACCGCCCACGCGGGCAAGATCCGGCCCGGTGCGTTTCGACCCCCATTGGAAGGGATGGTCGTACATGCTCTCCGCCGCCAGGCTGTAATGGCCATAGCGTTCCGTCTCGTCGCGGAAGGGGCGGATCATCTGGCTGTGGCAGTTGTAGCAGCCTTCGCGGATATAGATGTTCCGGCCCGCCAGTTCGAGCGGGGTATAGGGGCGCATGCCCTCCACTTTCTCGATCGTATTGTCGATCCAGAAGAGCGGCGCGATTTCCACGATGCCACCGATGGCGACGACGATGAGGGAGGCAATGCCCAGCAGCGAGATATTCCGCTCCAGCTTGCCATGGTCGAAGAATTTGGAAGCCATGATGGCGTCTCCTTATGCAGGCTGGGCAGCGATGAGAGGCTTGTCGGCGCCGGCATCATAGGCCGCGCCGCGCATCGGCTTCTCTTCGCGCAGGGGTTTGCCCGCGATGGTCATGCCGATGTTCCAGGCCATGATGATCGCGCCGCTGAGGTACAGCAGACCGCCCGCCGCGCGGATCAGATACATGGGCAGCATCGCGCTCACGACTTCGGAGAAGCTGTAGACGAGATAGCCGTCGGCCCCATATTCGCGCCACATCAACCCCTGCATGATGCCCGCAACCCACATGGCGGCGGCGTAAAGGACGATCCCCAGCGTCGCGAGCCAGAAGTGCCAGTTAACGAGGCGCAGCGAGTAGAGCCGTTCCCGTTTCCACAGGCGCGGCGTCAGATAATAGAGGCAGGCGAAGGTGATGAGGCCGTTCCAGCCCAATGCGCCGCTATGCACATGGCCGATGGTCCAGTCGGTATAGTGGGACAGGCTGTTGACCGCCTTTACCGACATGACTGGCCCTTCGAAGGTGGACATGCCGTAGAAGGCCAGCGCCATCACCATCATGCGGATGATCGGATCGGTGCGGATCTTGTCCCATGCGCCGTTCAGCGTCATCAGGCCGTTGATCATGCCGCCCCAACTGGGCATCCACAGCATGATCGAAAAGACCATGCCCAGCGTCTGCGCCCAGTCGGGCAGCGCGGTGTAATGGAGGTGGTGTGGCCCCGCCCAGATATAGAGGAAGATCAGCGACCAGAAATGGATGATCGACAGGCGATAGCTGTAGACCGGCCGTTCCGCCTGTTTGGGTACGAAATAATACATCATGGCCAGGAAGCCGGCGGTCAGGAAGAAGCCCACCGCATTATGGCCGTACCACCATTGCGTCAGCGCATCCTGTACCCCGGCAAAGGCGCTATAGCTTTTGGAGCCGAGCAGGCTGACCGGCATCGACAGATTGTTGACGATGTGCAGCATCGCGATCGTCAGGATGAAGGCGAGATAGAACCAGTTCGCCACATAGATATGCGGCTCGGACCGCTTGATGACGGTGCCGCCGAAGACGATCAGATAGCAGACCCAGACGATCGTCAGCCACAGATCGACATACCATTCCGGCTCGGCATATTCCTTGCCCTCGGTGATGCCCATCAGATAGCCGGTCGCGGCCAGCACGATGAAGAGCTGATAGCCCCAGAAGACGAAGTCGGCGAGTTTGGGCGAGAAAAGCCGCGCGCGGCAGGTGCGTTGCACGACATAGAAGCTGGTCGCGATCAGCGCATTGCCGCCAAAGGCGAAGATGACCGCCGATGTATGTAGCGGACGCAGGCGTCCGAAGCTGGTATATTCAAGGCCGAGGTTGAGCGCCGGGAAGGCCAGCTGGAGCGCAATATAGAGGCCCGCCAGAAAGCCGGCGAGGCCCCAGAAGACCGTCGCGATCACGCCCCAGCGGATGACGTCGTCATAATATCTGCCCTGATCGGCGGGCATTTTCATGAGGCCCCGCGCAAAGCCCGCATAGTCGGCGCTGCGCATGGCATAGATGACCAGTCCCAGCGCGGTCGCGCTCACAATCCCCATATGGACGGCAAATCCGCTGTCGCGCGCGCCCAGCATCGCCGCAAAGGCGATCAGCGCCACCGCGAACCAGCCGCCCGTCCGCATCACCAATCTGTCCATGGCCTTGTCCCCGCATCAGCTCTTTGCGGCGCTCCATCGGACAGGCGCCGCGCTTATGCCTTGATCCCTGTCAAAAGCGGGCGGCGCGGTCTTTACGGGATAGTGCGTAGGGAGGTGGGTCAGTTGCCAATCATCCGTTCGCCCTGAGCGAAGTCGAAGGGCAAGTCTGAGCGAAGCGAAGACATTTCGCTCTGCTCAATGAAGGGCTTCGACTTCGCTCAGCCCGAACGGACATTGGGCTAACCCGCGTCGGCCAAAGCCTCCAGCGCGCCTGCATCCACCAGCCTTACGCCGCGCCGGCCGATCAGGTCGATGACGCCCGTGCGCTTCAGCTCGGTCATCTGGCGCGAGACGGTTTCGATGGTGGTGCCCAATATGTCGGCGATCTGCTGGCGCGACAGGGGCAGTGCGATCACCCCGTCCGCGTCCGCACGCAGCCGCCGCCCCATGTCGAGCAGGAAGGTCGCGACCTTTTCCCGCGCAGTCTTGCGGCCCAGCAGCAGCATCCAGTCGCGGGTACGGTCGAGGTCGTCGAGCGTCCGCTGAAGCAACCGGTGCTGCAATTCGCCATGGCGCATCGCAAAACCGTCGAAACTGCCGCGCGGAAACAGGCAGAGCCGCGCGTCGGTCAGTGCGGTCACGCTATGCGGCGTGCGCGCACCGAAGGGGCGACCGATGAAATCGGACGCATAGACCACGCCCACGATCTGCTCGCGCCCGTCGCCGGTGGAGGTGGCGAGTTTCAGCGTCCCTTCGATCACATTGGCGACGACGGTGCTGTCGTCCCCTTCCCACATCACCGTCTGCCCGGCCTGAAGCGTGACGCGCCGCCCGATCCGGCTGAGCGCCTCCCGATCGCCGTCATTGAGGTCCGCGCAGATGGCATGGTCGCGCACCACGCAGGCGTCGCAGGACTGGCCGCTACAGGGACGGGCCATGGGCGGAGGGGCGACATTTTGCGCCATGTCAAATCGCATATCCATGCCCGGTGCATGACGGGCGCGCAGGTCGCGACCTATCCGTAAATGTCCTTAAAGGCGGGTGAGATCGGACGATGCCGAATAGGAAATAGCGCGCTTAACTTCGCACATTTCCCGCTGAATGCGACATTTGCGAACAACTGTTGGAAATTTTGTTGCGAGAGCGGTGCGGAGTAACCCAGCGCGCTTATAGCAAGTGCAGCGATGATAGGACAGAGTCGGCTATGGCGGATTTGGGTGGTGAGGGGACGTTTCTTACCCCTCTCCCTTGAGGGTCGGCCAGAGTCACGTGCCTCTGGCCGAGGCTGCGTAGACTTGGCAACTTGTTGCCTAGTCGTAGCTGGGTGAGGGGGATAACCTCACGGCAGTAGGCCAATCTTGCGCCAATCCCCCTCATCCAACTTCGCCTAACCGCTCTGCGGTAAGGCTTCGTATCCTTCTCCCTCCGAGGGAGAAGGAACGTCTCAAAATCGCCGCTACCCGCCCGCCACTTCCACGCCCTCACTTGCGTGAAACGCGATGCGCAGGGCTTCGGCGAGGCTCTTGACCTCCAGCTTCTGCATCAGATTGGCGCGGTGGATTTCGACCGTCCTGGGGCTGATGCCCAGATCATAGGCGATGCTCTTGTTGGGCAGCCCCTCGACCAGCCCGTTCAGCACGTCGCGTTCCCGGTCGGTCAGTATGTTCAATCGCGCCTGTGCCTCCTGCGCGCGGGCGCTCGCGCCCCGCGCGGCGATCGACTGGCGGTGCGCGGCCTCGATACAGGCGATCAGCGCGGCTTTCTCGAACGGCTTTTCGATGAAGTCGCTGGCGCCCGCCTTCATTGCGGCGACCGCCATGTCGATGTCGCCATGGCCGGTCATGATGACGACCGGCAGCATCACGCCACGCGCGCGCAGCTCCTGCTGCACCGCCATGCCGTCGATATCGGGCATGCGCACGTCCAGCAGCACGCAGCCGGGCGGCAGATCGGCCGCCTCCTTCAGGAAGGTATGCCCCCCTTCGAACAGGCGGACGGCATAGCCGCTCGTCTTGAGCATGAAGGATAGCGACCGGCGGATCGCATCGTCATCATCGACGACATAAATGGGATAGGGCTCGCTCATGCGCGTCTCCGGCTCAGTCTTCGGCGATATCGAGGGTGAAGTGGAAGGCGGTGCCGCCCCATGGCGAGGGCGCAGCCCAGATGCGGCCGCCATGCCCCTCCACGATGGTCTGGCTGATCGACAGGCCCACGCCCATGCCGCGCGCCTTGGTGGTGGAAAAGGGGGTGAAGAGCGTGCGCGACATGTCCGGGTCCAGCCCCGGTCCGCTGTCGGCGACGATCACCTCCACCTTGCCCGGTGCGTCGGTGGCGGGGGTTGCGGTCACGCGCAGGATGCGGACCGGGCTGTCCTGCATCGCCTCCACCGCATTTTTGACGAGGTTGATGACCACCTGCTGCAATTGCACCCGGTTCACGAACACCCTGTCGATGGCAGGATCGACGCTGACGTCCATGTCGATGCCCCGGCTGTCGATGCCGATGAAGGCCAGAGCCGCCCCCTCCGCCAGCAATCCGCGCAAGGGTTCGGGCTGGCGCATGGTTTCGCCGCGCTTGATGAATTCGCGCAGCGAGCGGATGATTTCCCCGGCCCGTAGCGCCTGCCCAGCGCTTTCGTTCATCGCCTCGCGCAACATGTCGCGGTCGACGGGGCCATCCCCATCCAGCAGATCGCGCCCCGCCTCCATATAATTGGCGATAGCGGTCAGCGGCTGGTTCAGTTCATGCGCCAGCGCGGCGGCCAGCGTGCCCATGGCGGTGACGCGCCCGGCATGGGCGAGTTCGGCCTGCAAATCGGCGACGCGCCGTTCCGCCTGCTGCCGTTCGGTCAGGTCGCGGATGAAGCCGGTGAAAAGACGGCGTCCTTCCGTCTCCACTTCCCCCACCGACAATTCGATGGGGAAAGTCGATCCATCCCGCCGCCGCGCGCTGGTCAGCCGGCCGATGCCGATGATGCGCCGTTCGCCGGTGGTAAGATAATGGTCGATATAGCCATCATGCCGTTCGCGATCGGGCGATGGCATCAGCATGGAGATATTCCCCCCCCAGCACATCGCCTTCGGCATATTGGAACATGCGCTGCGCCGCCGGGCTGAACGATACGATCCGTCCGCGCATGTCGATGACGATCAGTGCATCGGGCACGGTGGTCAGGATCGACCCCAGCAGCGCCTGTTCCAGACTATGGTCGCGCATGCCCAATCCGTCGGTGTCGTCGTCCGCTACTGCCATCGGGGAATCATGCCGTCCTTTGCCTGCGCCAGCAAGAGTGGCGACCCTGATCCGGTTAGGCGCCCGCGTCCATGCCCGCCATCCGGGATAGTCCGTATTTCGCGTGGCAGCGGAAGCGGTCAGACAGGGCAGCATGACCTGGACCACGATACGCCTGGAACTTGCCCGCACGCCCGCCTTCCCCAATGGCTCGGCCGCGCGCAGCTATGTGATGCGGCTGCCGCTGGGGCCGGACGGGCGGATCGACGAGCAGGAATATCGCCATCATCCCGAATATGCGACCGTGCGCCGCTTCTGGCCCAACGAGCCGGACCGGCACGGCCATTTGCTGCGCACGGCGGAGGGATGGGCGCTGACATACAATCCGCATGAGGCGCCATACCGGCTGGAGGCGACGATGATCCGGTCGGGTAGTCATCTGACGCTGATCGAGCCGGGCGGCGAAGGGATGCCTTTTGAAGTGAAGGCCGTCGGGTCCATTTAGAGCATCGAGCGTTAAATTTGGATCACCTGATTTCCGTTCGTCCTGAGCCTGTCGAAGGACGTTGGGCAACGTCCTTCGACAGGCTCAGGACGAACGGATCATATTTAAAGCGCGCGGCTTTGATCCCTTCGTCATTGCGAGCGGCCAATTGGCCGGCGGCGGCCCGACCGGACCGCCGCCCCCCTCTCCTCACAGTTTGAACCCGACGCCCACGCCCACCACCAGCGGGTCGAGGTTGACGCGCACCTTCTGCACGCCCGCCGCCGTGGTGGACAGGCGCGCGGTGGTGTCGATGTCGATATATTTGACGTCGATATTGAGGAACATGCGGTCGTTGAGGTCGATGTCGACGCCCGCCTGCGCCGCCCAGCCGAAGCTGTCGGACATATGCACCTTCGTCCTGCCGACCGCGCCCTCCAGACCGCTCGACGCATCCTCATTGTAGAAGAGCGTATAGTTGACGCCCGCGCCGACATAGGGGCGGATCTTGCCTTCGGGCAGGAAATGATATTGGGCCGTCAGCGTCGGCGGCAGCACCCAGGTCGATGCCAGCTTGCCGATCGAACCGGTCGTGCCGCTGCGGCCGCTGGCGGAATGTCTGGTGGTCGCGGCGATCAGTTCGAAACCGACATGGTCGCTCGCCATCCAGGTGAAGTCGACTTCGGGCGTCACCGCATTGTCGACGCTCACCTTTTCGCCGGGGAAGCCGGGCAGCACGCTGCCGCTCTTTTCATTGGGGGCGACCATGATGCCGCGCACGCGGATCAGCACATCGCCCTGCTTCGCCTGTGCCGGGGTGGCGAGCCCGCCGACGATGGCGGCGGCGCCCAGCAAAATGGCTTTCCTGTTCATTAGGAGTCTCCTTCCCTTCCGGTTGGTGACTGCCCTTTGCGCCCGGCCGATCAGCCCGGCATTGATCCGGCGCAAGCTGCAATTTGATGTGGCGCAATGCGTGGAAGTGGCGCCCGTGCGATCCGGCCGCCATGTGGACCTATCATCCCGATCTGCTCGCCCGGCCGGTGCCGCGCTACACCAGCTATCCCACCGCCGCCCAGTTCAGCGACGCCGTGGGGGAGGCGGACCTGCTGGCACGGCTGGACGCGCTGGAGCCGGACACGCCGCTGTCGCTCTATGTCCACATCCCCTATTGCCATGACATATGCTGGTATTGCGGCTGCAACACCGGCGCGGCCAATCGCACCCAGCGGCTGACCGCCTATGTCGAGGCGCTGGAGCGGGAGATGGCGATGGTCGCCGCCCGGCTGGGCGGATGCGGGCGGGTGCGGCGCATCGCCTTTGGCGGGGGCAGCCCCAATTCGCTGCCGCTGGTCGATTTCATCCGCTTCTTGCAGCAGCTGACCCGCTGCTTCGATGCGGGGGACGCGCATATCTCGGTCGAGTTGGACCCGCGCCGGCTGGATGGCCCATGGATTGCGGCGATGGCGGCCATGGGGGTGGACCGGGTCAATCTGGGCGTACAGACCTTCACCCCGGCGGTGCAGGCGCGGATCGGCCGGGTCCAGCCACACGACTTGGTGGAACGCGCGGTGGAGGGGTTCGCCCGTGCCGACGTGTCCGTTGGGTTCGACCTGATGTACGGCCTGCCGGGGCAGGTGATAGACGATCTGACCGCGACGCTCGACGCCAGCATCGCCATGGCACCGGCGCGAATCGCGCTGTTCGGCTATGCCCATATGCCGCGCCTGCTGCCGCGCCAGCAGCGGATCGACGCCAGCGACCTGCCCGATCTTGCAAGCCGGTTCGCCATGGCGGCGCAAGGGCATGATAGGCTGGTCGCGGCGGGCTATCAGGCGATCGGCTTCGACCATTTTGCTTTGCCGGGCGACAGTCTGGCGCAGGCCGCGCGCGACGGGCGGCTGCGGCGCAATTTTCAGGGCTTTACCGAGGACGATGCCGATGTTCTGATCGGCATGGGAGCAAGCGCGATCAGCGCCTTTCCCGACCTGCTGATCCAGAATGAAAAGCGCGCTGGTCCGTATCGCGAGGCGATTGCCGCTGGCCGCCTGCCCGCCACGCGGGGCGTGGCACGTGACGGTGAGGATCGGCAACGCAGCCATATCATCGAGGCGCTGCTTTGCCGGGGAGAGGCGCATGTCGGCGCGACGCCGATGCCCGACCTGTCCAGTTTCGCAGCGCTGGGACTGGTCCAGTGCAGCGAGAGGCGCGTATTGCTGACGCCCGCCGCGCGGCCCTATGCCCGCGCCATCGCGGCGCGCTTCGACGCCTATCTGGCGGTCGAGGAAAAGCGGTTCAGCCATGCTGTCTAGCGCCGCACCATGGCTGGCGGCGATGGCATGCCTCAACCTGGCCGCCGCGGCGCTGCCAGTGCCGGCGGATGCGCGCGCCATCCCCTTTTGCGGGACGCCGCCGCCCGGATGGCTACCACCGGGCCATCGCGAGCCGGCCCGGCCACCCCTGCCGGGCGGCGGCTGCCATGTCATTTTATGCGCTGGCGATCGGGAGAAGGACTTGGTGTGGGACGACCCGTCACACCTGTAGACACCATTGTCGCAGGGCGACCCGCATGCTATGATCAGCATCAGGGCGCATCATATTTTTGAATCATCGTCGATGATGGAGCGGTTCATGACGAACCCTGCGCATGTCATGGTGCTTGGCCTTCTTGCCAGCGGATGCGTGACGGACACGTCCGCGGACGCTTCTGCGCCTCCAGCCGAAACGCGCCGTTTGCCCGGCACCGGCGGAATCATGGCGCCGCCATCCGACCCTGAAGCGGCGATTCGATCCGAGTTTGCAGCAATCGAGCGCAAGGGTACGGCACAGGCCTATGCCCTGTTCGCGCATCGCCATCCTGATCACGCTCTGGCCGATGAAGCCCGGCGCCGGGCTGCTACGCTGGATGCAAAGGCTCCGCGTACCGCTAATCCCACCCCTTGCCCGGAGGACGATCCGCGCAATTGTGCGCCGGCTTCCTGATTTTACGTGAATTCGCCTTCACTAAAATCGAAACAATACAACATGCTATAGTTTTACTTATACTATGCCGTTGATTTATTGACACAATGTAATGCTTGGCATGGAATAGAAATAGTGCCATGAGTGCCGGCAACAAAACGGTCGCCAAACGACACAGTGAACGTGTCAGCCTCTAAGCTCTTCAGGAGGATGTATGTTCAAGGTCACTGGCTCAGGCCCTATCAAGGCCAAGTTAACTCCCGACTATTCCTTGCCATCAACTTCGGACGCAGCGGGATCTGCGCCTGAATTTACCGGCGCGTGGTCGGTATCGCGCGAGGCACAGGTGCGCAGCGAAGTGCGACTGCTCTATCCGATGGACGCGCCGACTCCACCGGTGACGACGCCCAGTTCGGGCGATCTGGCGGAAAATGGCAGTGCCTCCACCACGGCAACCGTCGGAGCGTCCGGCGATGCCAAGATCGACGGCATCCTGCGCGGCGTCAAATGGTCCGGCAGCATCACCTATTCGGATACGGATGCGGCAAGCGACTATCAGTCCGGCTATTTTTCCGACAGCGACGGCGATGGTACAAGCGCGCAGAACGAGGGTTTTTCCCAGTTCACGCCGCAACAATTGCTGGCGATGCACAGCGCGCTCAACGCCGCCACCTACACCCAGTTAGCCGGTGCTTACGGCTTTTCGATCGAAGGCTTTACCAACCTGACGATCGACTATAACGGCGCGGGCAGCAGCACCGCTACCATCCGCGGCGCCAATTCCAGCGATGCGCCAACGGCTTATGCCTATTATCCCGCCAGCAACATCTATGGCGGCGATACTTTCTTCGGCAATGCCTATGACGGTACGTCCAACTCGTTGAAGAATCCGATCGCGGGCAATTATGCCTGGCACACCATGTTGCACGAACTGGGCCATTCGCTGGGCCTGAAACATGGCCAGGAACTGGGCGGCGTCAGCAACACGGCCCTGCCCACAGCCTGGGACTCGATCGAATTTTCGGTCATGACCTATCGCAGCTATGTGGGTGCCCCGCTTTCAGGCTACAGCTATGAACAGTTCGGCGCGCCACAGACCTATATGATGCTCGACATCGCCGCGCTCCAGACCATGTATGGCGCAGACTATACGGTCCATGCGGAGAATACGACCTATAGCTGGAACCCGTCGACGGGCATCACCTATATCAATGGCGACGTCGCCATCCAGCCGGGCGCCAACCGCATCTTCGCGACCATCTGGGACGGTGGTGGCATCGACACTTATGATCTGTCGGCCTACAGCAACAACGTCACGATCGACCTGACGCCCGGAGGCAATTCGCTGTTCAGCTCGACCCAGCAGGCCTATCTGGGCGGCGGCAACTATGCCCGCGGCAATATCTTCAACGCGCTGACCTTTGGCGGCAGCAACGCGTCGCTGATCGAAAATGCCACTGGCGGATCGGGCAATGACACGATCACCGGCAATGCCGTGGCCAATCTGCTCAAGGGTGGCATCGGCAACGACGTCATCTATGGCGGTGACGGCAACGACATCATCCAGGGCGGCTTTGGCGAAGATACTGTCTATGGCGAGGCCGGAAACGACGTCTTCCAGGTTCTCCAGGGAGAATTTGGCGACAATATCGATGGCGGCAGCGGCACCGACCGACTGGACCTGAGCGATTATACCGCCTCTTATGGCGCGACGGTCGATCTCGGCGCGGGCAGTTGGGATCTCGATCCCAGTTTCGGCGGCCCCTACACCATCACCAGCGTCGAAGACGTCGATGGCACCCAATTGGCCGATACCATCATAGGCAGCAGCGCGAACAATGTCCTGCGCGGCAATGGCGGCAATGATATACTGAAGGCCGGGATCGGTAACGACACCGTCTATGGTGGCGATGGCAATGACATCATTCAGGGCGGCTTTGGTGCCGATGATGTCTTCGGCGAAGGCGGCGATGACGTCTTCCAGGTGTTGCAAGGCGAATATGGCGACAATATTGACGGCGGGACCGGAATCGACCGACTCGACCTGAGCGATTATACTGCTGATAGTGGCGCCACAGTGAATCTGTCAGCTGGCAGTTGGGACTTCAACCCCAGTTTCGGCGGCCCCTACACCATCACCGGCGTGGAAAATGTCGACGGCACGCAACTGGCCGATACCATCACTGGCAACAGCGTCGACAATGTCCTGCGCGGCAATGGCGGTAATGACACGATCAATGGTGGCGGCGGCAACGACACCATGATCGGCGGCTCCGGCAACGACATATTCGATGGCGGGTCCGGGATCGACGTCGCCTATGGCGAGGCCGGGGATGATGTCTACAAGGTCATTGCCGGCTGGAATGGCGGTTATGGCGAACTCTTTTCCGGCGGCTCCGGGACGGACACGATCGACGGCTCCACTTTGGCTTCCGACTATGTCGTCAATCTGGCCGATGGCGAATTCGCGGGCAGCAGCGGCGTCGGCCTGATCACGCTCGCCAGCGTGGAAAATGCGACGACCGGGTCGGGCAATGACACGCTCACCGGATCCGGCGAAGCCAACCGCCTGATCGGCAATGCCGGCAACGACACGATCAGCGGGCAGGACGGCGACGACGTCCTGCAAGGCGGCGCAGGCGATGATCGACTGAGCGGCGGCAACGGCAACGACACGCTCGATGGCGGGGCGGACAACGACACCGTCACCTATGCCGGCATCGCTACCGGCGTCACCGTCAGCCTGGCGATCGCCGGAGCCCAGAATACCGTGGGCGCCGGTGTCGACACGTTGATCGGCATCGAAAATCTGTCGGGAACGTCCTACAATGACACGCTGACCGGCAATAGCGGCGTCAACCAACTGTTCGGGCGCGCTGGCAACGACATTTTGAATGGCGGTGCCGGCGCCGACTATATGAATGGCGATACGGGCAACGACACCTATTATGTCGATAATGTCGGTGACAATGTGGTCGAGTCATCCGCATCCGGTGGCACCAACGATCAGATATTCTCGTCTGTTAGCTACAGTCTGGCCGGTCGTCATATCGAGCGACTGACCCTGACCGGCTCGGCGAACATCACCGGAACCGGCAACGATCTGGCCCAGACCATTGTCGGCAATAGCGGCGACAATGATCTGATCGGCCTGGGCGGCAACGACATACTCCAAGGCGGTGCCGGGGCCGATCGGCTCAACGGCGGCACCGGCGATGACACACTGGATGGCGGCACGGGCAGCGACACCGTGACCTATGCCGGCATCACGGCTGGGGTCAATGTCAGCCTGGCAATCGTGGGTGCGCAAAATACCGGCGCCGGCGGTACGGATACGCTGATCGGCATCGAGAACCTCTCCGGTACCTCCTATGCCGACACGCTCCGCGGCGACAGCAATGCCAACGAGCTATATGGTCGGGCCGGCAATGATACGCTGATCGGCGGCTCCGGTGCCGACCTGATGGTGGGCGATACCGGCAACGACATTTATTATGTCGATAATGTCGGCGACGTGGTGGTGGAAACGGCCGGGAACGGCACCAGCGACCTCGTCTATGCTGCTGTCAACTATTCGCTGGTCGGTCTCGACATCGAAAAGCTGACCCTGACCGGTTCGTCGAACATCAACGGCACCGGCAATGATCTGGCCCAGACGATCACCGGCAATAGCGGCCAGAATGTGTTGAACGGCGCCGGCGGCAACGACGTGCTCAATGGCGCTGCCGGCGCGGATACGCTGACCGGTGGAGCAGGATCGGATATCTTCCTGTTCGCTTCCGCACTGGGCGGAGGGAATATCGACGCGATCACCGATTATTCGGTGGCCGACGATACGATCCAACTGGACGATGCCATCTTCACCGGCCTTGCGCTGGGAACTTTGGTGTCGGGTCAATTCTATGTCGGATCGGCCGCACATGACTCGACCGATCGGATCATCTACAACAAGACGACCGGCGCCCTGCTGTTCGATGCCGACGGTACCGGGTCGATCGCAGCGGTCCAGTTCGCCACACTTACCCCCGGCCTGACCATGGCGACGGCGGAATTCGTCGTCGTGTAAGGATCAGTCAGGCGATCGCAATGGGCCATCCGATCCGTCGGGTGGCCCTTTTTTTGATCGCGAGGATGGACAAACCCCGACAGGTTAACCCGGCCAATGACGACCGTCAGAATGTTGGCCATCAGTTCCATCGCTAGGCGGACCACCGCCAAACATCATCTGCCATAGCGCAAGGACGAGTACAGCAACCCCGAAAAGAGCAAGAAGCGGTATCATTCTGCTTTTTCCATCGGCTTGTGCTGCAAGATTTTTGCCTGCCGCCTGTTTGCCGCAAAAGACACAGCGCAGGCTCAAGGCACGGGTCGCCAGAGACCGGAGCCATGGCTCCAGCCCCGTGCATGACCGCCCCCTGCCCGGAGTGGATCATTCGCGGAAGGCGGTTTCCTTGAGGCGGGTCAGCGGGGTCAGGATATAGGCCAGCACCGTGCGCTTGTCGCCGAGCAGATTGACATTGGCGCCCATGCCGGGGCCGATCCGCAGCCGATGGCCGTTCTTGTCCAATATGGCATCGCTGGTCGTCCGCACCCGGACGAGATAGTGGCTCTCGCCCGTCCGTTCATTGATGACCGCATCGGGCGAAAGCGCCACGACCTGCCCCTGCATCGACCCGTAGATGGCGCTGTCATAGGCCGATATCTCGACCTTGGCGCGCTGGCCCAGCCGGACCGAGGCGATATCCTTCGCCGCCACCATCGCTTCGACCAGCAGATTGTCGCGCGCCGGCACCATTTCGAGCAGCGGATCGCCCGGCCGCACGCTGCCGCCGACCGTCGTCACGAAGACGCGGTTGACGCGGCCGTCCAGTGGCGCGCGTACGATCGTCCGGTCGAGCTTATATTCATAGGCGGGCATGGTCGCCTCGCGCACCGCCATTTCGGCGCGGGCGGCGGTGAGTTCATCACCCGCGCGCGCGATCCAGTCGCGCTTCTGCTGCATCGCCGTGGCCTGTGCTTCGGCCAGGATCGAATGGGAACGGCTGAGCGCGGCCCCTGCCCCTGCGGCTTCGCTGGCCGCGACGCTATAGCTGTTTTCGGCCTGAAGCAGCGACCGGCGTGGCTCGATCCCTTCGCGAACCAGCGGCCGCATCAGGTCGAGATCAACCCGCGCCGTGTCGCGCGCCGAAATGCGCGCCGCCTGCGCCGCAGCCGCTTCGCCGATGCCGCGTTGCGCCTGCGTGATGCGGGCCGAGCCGACATTGGACAGACTGGCCAGTTCGGCCATGCGCGCACGATAGAGGCTTTGTTCGACCGCAATCTGGCTGGCCATGCTGGGGTTGCGCGCGGCCGGGAAGACCGGCGAGCGCCCGGCAATTTCCGCTTCCAGCCGCAGGATCTTGAGGCTGAGCGCATCGCCGCTGGCACGGTTGCTGGCCAGTTCGGCGCCCGGCTGGATCGGGCTGAGGCGAATAAGCGGCGCGCCGGCCTTCACATCCTGCCCGGTTTTGGCGAGGATGGTTTCGACCACCCCGCCTTCCAGATTGGAGATGACCTGGAGCTGCGAACTGGGAATGACCCGGCCGTTCGCCCGCACGGTGCGGTCGATTTCGGTGAAGCCGGCCCAGAGCAGGAAGATCAGCAGAAAAGCGGCGATCGCCCAGAGGAAGATATTGGCCGGAACGGCAGGCCGGATATGCGCGTCGCCCGGCTGCGGGATGTCGTCGCTCATGCCGCCTTGCCCCGCGTCAGACGTTGCAGGATGACGTCGCGTGGCCCGTCAGCCGCGATCTTCCCCTGTTCCATCACGATGATCCGGTCGACCAGCCGTAGCAGCGAGGGGCGATGGGTGATGAGCAGGACGGTACGCCCTTCCACTTCGGGTTGCAGCCGGTCGATGAGGTCTGTTTCGGTCTGGGCATCCATGGCGCTGCTCGGTTCGTCGAACACCAGAATCGGCGGTCGCCCGGCCAGTGCGCGCGCCAGCGAAATGGACTGGCGCTGCCCGCCCGACAGACCGTCGCCACGATCCGCCAGCTTCAGGTCATAGCCGTTGACGATCTTGCCCATGAAGGCATGGGTGCCGCTGAGCGAGGCGGCGCGCAGCATCTCGTCATTGTCGATATCGGGCCGTTCGAGGCAGATATTGTCGCGCACCGATCCGGCGATCAGGACATTGTCCTGCATCGCCGCGCCGATGAAACCGCGCAATCGGGCAGGATCGAACTGCCGCACATCGGTGCCGTCGATCATGACGACGCCTTCCTGCGGCTCGTACAGGCCCAGGATCAGCCGGGCCAGGGTCGACTTGCCCGATCCGACACGGCCCAGAAAACCGACCCGTTCACCCGGTGCGATCGACAGGCTGATCTGGTCCAGCGCCTTTTCCGCCGCACGGGGATAACGGAAGGCAACATTGCGCAGTTCGACCGCGCCGAGCAGCCGCGCCGGCTGCAACGGCTCGCCCACCGGCCCCTCGCTCGGCGTGTCCATCAGGCTGTTGATCTGACGACAGGCGATACGGGTGGCGGACAGGCGCGCCAGCAGGTTGGCAATCTGCGCCAGCGGGGCGATCGCCCGGCCGCACAGGATGGAGCAGGCGAGCAGCGCGCCGGTGGTGATGCTGTGATCGCGGATCAGGCCGACACCCAGGATGATGATGCCGCAATAGGCGATGATATTCGCGCTATTGGCGACCGTCATCGCGATGGAGGCGGTCAGCCGCTGGCTGAGCGAACTATGCGCATGGCTTTTGAGCGCGGTGCGCCACCGGTCGCCCAGCATCCCGCCCGCGCCGATGGCCTTCACCGTTTCCAGACTGCCGATGGTTTCCACCAGTACCGATTGCTTGCGCAGGCCATCGCCCAGGCTGGCGGCGGACAGACGGTCGAGCGCCGGATTGGTGACCAGCCCGGCAATGACCACGACCGGGATCATCGCCAGCGGCGGCAGCACCAATATTCCGCCCAGCATGGCCATGACCGCCAGCGTGATGATGATGAAGGGCACGTCGATGATCGCGGTCAGCGTGGCGGAGGCGAAGAAATCGCGCAGCGTTTCCAGTTCGCGCATCAGCCCGGTGAGCGTGCCGGTAGACCCCGCCCGTTTGTCGAGCCGCATCGACAGCAGCTTGGCAAAGAGGGTGTCGCCGACCTCATAGTCGATATTGGCGCCGGCAATGTCGACGAAATAGACGCGCAGCAGCCGCAGGACGAAGTCGAATATGACCACGATCGCCAGACCGATGCTGAGGCCGACCAGCGAGGAGGAAGCATCATTGGGAATGACGCGGTCATAAACGGTCATGGTGAAGAGCGACGACACCATGGCAAACAGGTTGATCATCGCCGCAGCGATCGCGACCTTGATATAAGTGCCCTTGTTGCGGAGCATCGGTTCGATCAGCCAGGGCGCGAAGCGTTGCCGGGCGGCGGCGATCAGGGGCTGGTCGGTCATGGCGTTTCCATCCGGTCCGAAGGATTGGCGGCGATAGAGAGACTGGGCAGAAGACGCCCCGTCCGGCTCAACAGGGCGAAGCGCGACACATCCCGTTCGGCCAGCGTCTGAATATAGTTGGCGATCGAATAGAAGTAGTTATCCTCGACATAGAGCAGGTCGTAGAGCGTGCCCTGCGAGGCTTCGAAACGGGTGGCGATGACGTCGCGGGTGTTGCGGTTGGCGACATAGCTCGCCTCGGCAGCAGCCAGTTGATCCTCCAGCCCGCGAATGTCGGACAGCGCCATCTGCGCGTCACGCATCGTTTCCTGCCGGACCCGGTTGGCATAGGCATCCGCCGCATCCGCGCGCGCCGTCGCCTGATCGGCCTTGGCGTTGAAGCCCGCACCCAGTTGCGCGCGCACGATGATCCGGCCGCGCACATCATAGTCGCCGGGATTTTCAAAGACACCGTAGCGGCCGGCATCCACGCCGGCGGCAATGGTCGGCAGACGCTCCGACCGCGTCGCGCGTGCCTCCTGTCGGGCCGCCCGCGCCTCGGCCTCCGCCTTGCGGACGACGGGCGATCGCAGCACGATGGCGTCCAGTACGTCCGCATCATTGACGGCTTCGGGCGGCAGCACGGCGCGTGTCAGTGCAGGCGGCACGTCATGGCCGGCCAGGGCACGATATTGCGCCTCCGCATTGGCGAGATCGCGGCGGATGCTGGCGAGGCGCGACTGGACATTAGCGATCGAACTGTCGACGCGCGGCAGGTCGCCCTGGGCGGAAAAGCCTTGGTCGATGCGCCGTTGCAGATTGGCGCGTAGCTGCTGTTGCCGCCCGATATATTCCTGCGTCGCCTGAATCAGCAGCCGCTGGGCGAAAACCGAATACCAGGCGGTGATGGTGCGCAGCCCCACTTCCTCGCCATAGCCCAATATGCCCTGCTGCGCCGCATCGACCCTTGCATTGCCCGCATTGATGCGACTCGACGCTGCGCCGAAATCGAGCAGGCGCTGCCGCACCGATGCGGTCGCGTCGGTCCGCCCTTCGGGGCGTGACCGTTCGATGATATTGCCGATATCGTTGGAGAAGTTGCGGGCGAAAGAGCGGTTGGCGTCGATCGACAGGTCCACCGAGGGGAAGAGCAGCGAGCGGGCCTGGGTACGCGCGGCTCGCGCTTCCCGCTCGCTGGCGCGCGCCTCATCCAGCAGCGGGTTGTTGCGGATCGCCGCCTCGATCTCCGACCGGAAAAGGGGATCGGCAGCCGCCGGCCTGGCCAGCGCGAGCAGAGGATCGGCCGTGGCGGGAGCAGTGAAGGGCCGGGGATTGGGCGGCTGGACCAGCTTGCGCGGCGCATCGGCGGCATGGGCAGTGCTACCATGCGCGCAGACCATTATGCCGAGCGCGATCGCCACGCACCCGGAGCCGCGGAGGTCGAGCCCCCTGTTTCCTAACCAGCGATGTAACACAAGCACAGTGCCCCGGCCGCGCGAATAAACCCCCTCCAGCTCTCCACCATATCCGATGACGGAATGGTGGAAGACCGGCTCATTTCTGCATGCCCCAGAAAGGTTGCGCTGGCAACTTACATCCACTGTAATGTTCGGTGAATCGAAGGCAGACGATCATTTCGTTACCGCAAGCATCCAGACAGACTAAACTTGTCGTCAACTGTACGGCCGAACCGTCAGGCCAGCCGATCCGGCACGGACAATGCCTCGTCCACGATCGCCTGCTGCGTGGCCAGTTCTTCCCAGGGGAAGACGAACCAGCGCTTGTCGGTGTCACGGTCGACGCTGTCCGCCCAATAATCGACGCTTTGGCCCGATCGGCGGTTGTTGAGCAGGACAGCGAAGCGCAGATGAGCCATATCACCGCCCTTGTCGGCCAGCAGGCCGCGCAGGGCCGAGATGGTGCCACCGCTGTCGTTGATATCGTCCACGATCAGCAATTGCGTGCCCGCCGCGCTGCGCGCCGCCACATCGGCCAGCGCCGCGTCCGCCGAGGCGCTGCTATAGTCGATCGACAGCATCGGGCAATTCAGCCGGTGCGACAGATAGACCGCCGGCACCAGCCCGCCGCGCCCCACGCCCACCAGCATGTCGGGCGCCCAGTCGCCAGCCTCGACCGCGCGGGCCAGCGCCTGCACATCGGCCAGGAAGCGGTCGTGGGTGATGGGGTGTAGGATCGGACTATCGTTGCTCATATATGAGAGCGGGAATTAGCCTGTCCGACGCGCGGGGGCAATGCGGGGCGATATCGTCCAGCAAGGCTGCCCATTGGTCGAACATCGCGTCCAGTCCATAGGCCGCGATCCGGTCGCCGGGATGCAGCGCGGTGGCCGGGTCGATCTGATGCTGTAATGCCTGCGCCATGGCGGCCGGATCGGCCGGATCGACGAGCAGGCCATGACGTCCCCCGTCCAGCACGGACGCCGCGTTGCCGGCAATGTGCGAGGCGACGACGGGTATGTTAAGCGCCATCGCCTCCAGCAGGACATTGGCCGACCCTTCCCACCAGCTGGGCAGGATAAAGGCGGCGGCGCGGGCGAGCCAGGGGAAGACATTGTCCACCGTGCCGGGCAACAGCAGGTCGGCGCCGATGCCGAGTGCATCTGCTTGTTCCCGCAACGCCTGCCGCGAGCGATCGCGACTTTCGCCCAATATAACGAGGCGGGCGGTGGTTCCGTTCTGTCGCAATTGGGCGAAGGCGGCGAGCAGGGTGCCGAAATTCTTCTGCGGCGCCAGCCGGCCGATTGCGACCACCACCGGCACGCCATCGTCGAAACAGCCATGCGGCGATGGGCCGGCGGCACGGGTGCGGGCGATGGCCGGATCGATCGCATTTTCGATGACGGTGGCGCGGCGCCGGGCCAGAGCGCGGCCGAAGGCCGCCGCATCGCTGGCCAAAGTGGGCGATACCAGCACAAGATGATCCGCATCCGCCGCCAGCAGTCGGGCGATCAGCGATCGGCCAGCCGAACGGATCGTGCTTTTGGGTGTGCCCGGCGCGGCGCGGCGCAGGTCGTTGCTGATGCGATAGAGCCGGCGCAGGCCCGGCACCGCCCGGCTGCCCAGCAATGCGGTCAGATGACCATGATTGCCGGCCGACATCAGCAGGTCCGGACGGTGCGCGCGCAGATGAGCGTGGAGCCGGGGCATGGCGCGCCATTTCTGGAGCAGGCGCGATCCGCCCGTGTCGGACAGCAGCGCATGATGCGGCACGCCATCCACGCCCTTGCCCCCCGGCAACGCGGTCAGCAACGCCACATCATGCCCCCGCGCGCGGAAATCGGCGGCGAGCAGGCGGACGTTGCGGACGACCCCGGTGGCCGCCAGCACATGGACATAGAGGGCGATCTTCATCGCCGATCCCGCTGCACCACCTGCGCCGCGCGCCAGTCCGCTGCCGTCAACTGGGCCAGCGCGTAGCGGTAGAGGATGCCTAGCCGGCTGTCCGCCAGCCCCCGGCCGTTCACCAGCTGGACGATGTCGGTGCCGGGGTTCCAATTACCCTCGATCAGTACCGGTCCCTGCGCGGTCAGGCCGATATCCCAGCCGATGAGGGTAAAGCCATCGCGGAATCGCTCATGCGCCCGGATCGCCAGTGCTTGCGCGGCCGCATGATCGGGCAACAATACGCCCTCGATCGCCACACCGGTCACAGGGTGACTGGTGTGGCGGGAGGGCGGCCGCTTGCCGCCGCTGCGCCACGCCGGACCGCAGCGTCCCATGCCATCGACCGCCAGCACCAGATTACCGGCGTTGAAATTATCCACAGGGCGCGGGCCGCCGGCCGACAGGCGCAGCGCCATGTCGCAAATTTCCGGTTCGCCCTGTTCATCAAGGCAGGTGACGATGCGCAATGTCGGCAGCGCGCCCGGCGACAGATCGGCCAGCGCATCATGCGTGGGCAGGCGTTGCTGGATTACCCCGCCCTGCCGCCAGACGTGGCGCAGATGGGCGGCAAGCTGGGCAGCGTCCATCGCCCGGTCGCCACCGCGCCAGCCAATGCCCTCGCGCACGAAACGCTCGACCCCCTGCCCTTTCGACCGGTAGCTGGGCTTGGCGATGATATCCTCCTGCCCGGCGATCCATGCGCCCAGATCCTGCAGGTCGGGATCGCAGGCGTCGGGCAACGGCAGGCCCGATGCGGCCTGCGCGAAGAGTTGCTTGTTCTTCAGCGGATTGGCCGCCAGCGGAAAGGCGGCGGGGTTCAGCAGCCGGTGCAGCCCCTTGCGATCGCGCATGCTTAAGCCCTGCCCGCGCACCGCGTCACCCAGATAGAGGCGCTCGGCCGGCGTCCAGCCGCCTCGCCCCAGCGCGGCGAGCAGATGACCGGTCAGACGCTGCGCAGGGCTCCAGTGCCGGACCAGCCCGTCATGATAGTCCCGCAGCAAGGCATTGCCGCCCCGGTCCCGCAGCGGCAGCGCACGCACGGTCAGCAAGGGGCGTTACTCCGCCGCCTGCGCCAGGGACATGCGCTGGTCGAGCAAGGTGGAGGCGACGCCGTGCGAGCGTGCATTGTCGACGTCGATCGCCACCGCTCCGTCGGTCAGGATCACCGGACTAATGGTCATGCGGAAGCGGCGCGAAAAGCGGGCGAAGGCCTGATCCAACGTGCCGATGCCGAAGCGGAAACGGATGAGGTTGATGAGGCCGAATGCACCGATGATGCGGCCGGGATGCTTCACGAACTGCCCGCCCGAACGGAAGGTTTCGGCGGCCTTCAACGCTTTGCGATCGCACAGCCAATAAGTGTTGCAGTTGGAATAGCCATCGTCGGCGAAGGTGTAGAATTTGCGCTGCCCCTCCGGATGCGCGGCCAGCACCGATGCACGGCGTGTGAAGGCGACGGCCGCGTCCGCACCCTGCGTGGCGCAACCGTCGAGCATCTCGTCGATAGCGTCCGGGGTCAGCATCACATTGTCGGCGGTGGTGATGAGCAGGGGGAAGGCAGCCCCCTCCGCGCCGGCCAGCACGCTGTCGACCAGATTGGGCTGCGCCGCCACGCCGACCAGCCGGCCATTATGGAGCAGGCCACGCAGCGCCGGGATGGTCGCCAGCAAATTGGGATCTTCGATCACCACGCGCACCGTGCCGATGCGACGATTGGCGACCAGCGCGTCGATGACATGGAGCAGCATCGGCTGGCCGACGACCGGCACCAGGCATTTATGGCTGACACCATGGGCCAGTGCGAGCGGATCGGTCGCGCCGTCGCGGCGGCCGGCGAGCAGGATCGCCGTGGCCCTAGTCTCGTTATGGCGCCCGATCATGCCGCTACCTGCACGATCGCTTCGTCCAGCAGGCCCTGTCGCGCCAGGCTATGGCCGACGATGGTTTCGACCAAAGCGGCATGATCGACGCCGATCGACGCGGCGGAGCGCGAAATCGTCTTCTTCGACCAGAGGTTGCAGGACAGGTTCACTTCCATGAACAGCAATTGCCCGCTCGCCGGGTCATAGCGAAACTCGAAGCGGCCATAGTCGAACGGCCAGAGTTCGGGCAGCAGCGCGGCGGTCATCGCCTCCAGCCGGCTGCGGAGGTCAGCATCCTCGACCAGGATCAGCGGATCGTCGCCCGCGTCGATCAACCCGCGCTTCTCCTCATAGCTGCGTTCGCGATGCGGATCGGCCGGCACATACATCATCGGCGGCAATATCCAGGGCTGGCCGCCGCTGCCGCCGACCACCGGCACGGCGACATCCAGCAACGGCGCCCATTGTTCCACCAGCACATCGTGGCCGAGCGCGAACAGGCTGTCGGCATGGTCCTGCGCCTGTGCCCAGCTATCGACCATCTTCACACCCCAGGAGGCGGAAGAGGCGTTGGGCTTCACCACCAGCCGATCCGCATCAAACGCGGGCGCCTCGAACAGGCCGCCACGGCGGAAAAGCTGTGCCGCCATGGTCGGCACACCGCGCGCGCGGGCGATCATCTTGCTCAGATATTTGTCGTCGGACAGGCCACGGACGATTGGACTGGCGCCCAGATAGGGCATGTCGCGCCGGCCGAGCAGCAAGGGGGCCAGCATCTCGCTATTCTGGAAACCGCCGCGGTTGAGCAGGGTGACGACGAAGTCGGTATCGGGCCGCTCGTAAAGCGCGTCATAGCTGTTCGCGACATCGACGTTGAGGCCGATCGCCTCCAGCGTCGTGCGCATTTCATGATGATAGATGGCGTGATTGCCATCCTGCGCGTCCGGCCGGCCGTCGGCACAGGCGTGCTTGGCAAGAAAGAGAAGGCGCAGCCGCGCCTTGTCGGCGGCGGGGATGCGGATCTGGCGGGGATGTGTCGCGATCATGGCACCGGATTACAAGCCGCGCGTGACAGGGCGCCTACATTGGCGTTGCAGCGGGATAACCGCAGTCGGTCAAAATGATGACGGTTCGGTCACGCATTTGTGACCGAACCGTCCGTCGTTACAAAGTTTAGAAACCAGCCTTCAGCGTCGCGAAGAATTGCTGCGGCGCACCGATCAGCAGGGTCTGCGCGTCGCCGCTGTTGCCGAAGCCGCCCGAACCGATCGTGCTGACATATTTCTTGTCGAACAGGTTGCTGGCGTTCAGCTGCACTTCGATCTTGTCGGTCAGGCGATAACCGATCGAGGCGTCCACGATCACGCGGCCGGGGACAGATACGTCGTTGGTGTAGCTGTAGAAGCGCTTCGACATATAATTGGCGCCGATGCGGGCGAAGACCGGACCCTGATCGTAATTCAGTTCAGCTCGCGCCATATGCTTGGGACTGTCCACCACCGTCTTGCCCTTCAGCGCGGCGACCAGCGTGCCGTCCGAGCTATTGATCACATCGTCGCGATAGGTGGCATCGGTGTAGCTGTAGGAGCCGAACAGGCTGACACCCGAGCCCAGATTGACGGTACCGGCCGCCTCGACGCCGATGGTGCGGACCTTGCCCACATTCTGGAGCGCCGATGCGAGACCCTGAATCGGGCTGCCCACCTGCACCGCGTTCAGCCGGTTGCGGAAGTTGACGAAATAGGCGCCCAGCACGCCGTTGAATACGGGACTGTTATAGCGCAGGCCCAGTTCATAAGTGTCCGACGATTCCGGCTTCAGATCGTCCTTGATCTGGTCGAAGCCGGCCTGATTGGTCTGGAACGGACCGGTGGTGGTGGCCGACGCAAAGGCGCGGGTTACCTGCGTGAAACCGCCGAACACTTCCATTTCAGGGTTCAATTCCACCGCGAAGCCGGCATGGGGCTGGAACCAGTCCTGCGCCTTGATCTTGCCCTCCGGGAAGGTGGAGGCGACGATCGCGTCCGCCTTGTTGGTGACGCTGAAGCCCTTCCACCCCAGGTTGATCGTCACGGTGCCGAGGTCGATCTTGTCCTGCACATGATATTGGAAGGTGTCGGTGGTGAAATCGAACTCCCACTGGGTGAAGAAGGGATTCTTGGGATAGTCGCGGAAGCTGACGCCCGGATCGGTGCGGCTGGCGAAGGCGTAGAAGCGGCGGGCCTGATGGAATTTGTTATTTTCATACCAGGCGCCGGCGCTGAGCGTCTGGATGCCGATCGTGTAATCGACGCTGCCGAACGCGCCGATGCGGTCCATGTCATATTCGGTGGTACGGATCGACATCGGCACGCCGTTGGGGCTGGGCGTATAAGGCGTGGCCCACAGGCCCATGCCGCTGTTGTTGTGATAATAGCCCTTGATCTTGAAATTGGCGTTTTCGCCCAGCGGCGTGGTCAGGCCGATCGAGCCCAGCCAATCCTTGCGCAGGCCAGCCGCGTCATAATAAGCATCGTCGGCGCTGGTGACATTGCCGGGATAGACCTGACTGCCGAACGGCGCGCCGCTATAGTCGTAGAGGCCGTCAGGGAAGGGCGAACCACCGCTGTTGCTGATATTATCAACGTCGTTCAGGCGGTCGGCATAGTCGATCGCGCGGGCATAGTCGGGATAGGTATTGTCCCACTTCCAGCCGAGGCGACGGATCATGCCCATCGACATGTCCTGATAATCCTGCTCGCGGCGGTCGGAATAGCTGAGCCAGCCATCGATCTTCGCTTCGCCGACCGGAATCACGACCTTGGCATTGCCCATATGCTGGTCCTGCGTGCCCTGACCCCGCCACTTGTCGGTCGCGCCATAGCCGTAGGACAGGAAGCCGCGAATGCCGTCCTTCGTGCCGAGCGCGATGCGGCCGAAGGCGCGCCAGGTTTCGTCGCTGCCATAGGTCAGGTTGCCTTGGGCACCGTACGCGCCGCCGCTCAGATAATCGGCCGGGTCGGCGGAGAAGGTTTCGATCGTGCCGCCGAGGTTGCCGGTCGACTGGGTACCAAGCGAGCCAGCGCCCTGCGATACGCGCACGCTGCCGATATTTTCGCTGCTGATGGCGCGCGTGATATGCAGGCCGTTATGGTTGCCATAGCTCATGTCGCCCAGCGGAATGCCGTCGAAGGTGAAACCAAGCTGATTCTGGTTGAAGCTGCGGATGGTGACGCGCTGCGACCATTCATAATTGCCGAACGGGTCGGACGACTGGAAATTGACGCTCGGCAGCTTCTCGATGGCTTTAAGCGCATTGGTGCCGGGCGTCAGCGTGATGATGTCTTTGTTGGTGATTTCCTGCACCTGGCGGGTTTCGCCCCGGCCGAAAACGATGATCTCCGCGCCGGATTCGGCCGCGGCGGCATCGACGGGCGCCACATCCTGCGCGAAGGCGGGCATGGAAATGATGGCGGTCGACGCCATCAGCAGAGCGGTGGTGATACGCATGGACTTATAATCCCCCTTTGGACCCTTGGTCGGGGGGCGGCCTAGCTGCGCGATGTTGCAGTGCAATGTGGGATGGTTGACGGGGCGAAGTCAGTCGCGTGACAGGCCTGTCATAATAGGATCGGGGAGAGCGGCGCCCTCCCCGACCTTTTGGGTCAGTCGTTCACGAAGGTCAGCGTCGCGATATGATAGAGGGTCGCGACCTTCTGCCCGGCGAGGGTCAGGTCGCCCTTCTCCTCCTGCGAGCTGGTGACGATGAAGCGGCCCTTTTCCTTGAGCGGCAACGTCACCAGGCCCTGCGCGTCGGTGACCAGTTCCTTCGTCCATTTGTCGGGCGAAATGACGGTCAGCTTGGCGGCCGGCACCGGCTTGCCGTCGCGCACCAGCGTGAAGCTGTCGGCATTGGCAGCGGTCGGCACGATTTCCAGCGGCAGGCCCGCCTTGGCTTCCGCGCGGCCGGCGCGGGCATAATAGATCACGCCCTCCTTCTTGCCTTCTTCACCCCAGGGCGCGAACACCGTATCGTCGATCAGGCGGACGTCGCCGGCGGGCACCGCGACCTCGATATAGCCGGCCTTGCGGGTCTGGGCCGCCTTGGACGCGGGCACCAGCTTTGGCGCCTTGAGCTTCTCGAACTCCGGATCGCCGCCTTCGGGCAGCACTTCGCCGGGTTCGCCCAGATAGATGCGCGCCGGGCCGGTCCCGTCCCGCTCTACCCAGACTTCATGCGCCTGCGCCGTCGCGGTCAGGCCGGCCAGCGCCAGCAGGGCCATGGACAATGTCTTCATCTTCACTCTCCCCATCATGGTCTTCAGAAGCGGAAACCGACCGTGCCCATCACGTTGCGCGGCGCGCCCATGAAGCAATCGCCGCGCGCCAGACAGGACGCATAATAATTGTTGTTGAGCAGGTTGGTGGCATTCAGCGCGAAACGCCAGTTGTTCCAGTTGATCTCCGCCAGCGCGTCCACGGTGGTGCGGGCCGGGGTGACGATCGACCAGAGCGAACTGGTCGAAATGCTCTTGCCGCTATAGACGACGCCGCCGCCCAGACGCAGATTGGCCTCGCCAGGCAGACCGAAGGTCTTGGTCGACCAGACCGATGCCGTGTGACGCGGCATATAGTCGAGGCTGGTGTTCGTTTCCGACTTCAGCTTCGCATAGCCATAATTGGCCAGAAGTTCGAAATTGCCGGGCAGGGTATGGCTGGCTTCGATCTCGAACCCCTTGGTGTTGAGTTCGCCCGACTGGGTGGTGCCGCCGGCGGCGAGATAGAGGACGCGGTTGCGTTCCTTGATCTTGAACACCGTGGCCGTGACCAGCGTGTTGATGCCCGGCTGCCACTTCACACCGGCCTCGAACTGTGTACCGGTCTGCGGCCGATAGGGGTCGCCGAAGCTGCCGTCGCCATTGTCGATGCGGCCCGCCACCGGCAGGAAGCTCTCGGTATAGCTGAAGAAGGGCGAGATGCCGGCGCCGATTTCACCGATGATGCCGGCACGGAAGGTGGTGGCATTGTCCTTCTGGCCAGAGGAGCCGGTCACGCGGTCGCGGCGGGCGCCCAGCACGACCGAAACGCGGTCGTAGAAGCGGATCTGATCCTGCACATAGACGCCCAGCTGCTTCTGGCTTTCCGTGGTGAAGGGACCGGTAGGATCGTAGGTTGCCAGCGCATCATAGTCGATATCGTACAGGTCCACGATCTCGAAACCGCCAGCGTAGCGCTTCTGCACCTTGTTCCAGCTATAGTCGATGCCGACCAGCAGCTTGTGCTCGATATTGGCGCCGGTGTTGAAATTGAACTGGACGTTGTTGTCGGTCGAGAAGACGTTCATCCGCGCGTCGCTGGCATCGGCATAAAGGCCGATGGTCCGGCCATCCGTGCCATAGACCGAGAAGGGATCCTGCGGGTTGGAATAGCTGTCGGCATAATGGGTGTTATATTCAAGGTCGCTGTCGATATAGCGGGCCTTGAGGCTGAGCTTCACATTGTCCGAGAAGCTGTGGGTGATGGACCCACCCCCCTGCAAGGATCGGCCATTATAGCGGTCCCAGCCGGGCTTGCCGACGAACGTATATTGATCGAGTTTGCCTTCCGGATAGGCCGTGTTCGGGCGGAAGGTACCGACGATCGGCAGGAATTGCGACGTCGAACCGGTGTCGTCCTCCTGATAGAGGCCAGTCAGCACGATGTCGGTGTCGGGCGTCGGCTGCCAGCGGATCGACGGCGCGAACATCACGCGGTCGTCGGGCACATGATCGACATAGGTGTCGGCATCGCGGACGCGTCCGACAAAGCGGACCGCCAGATTGTCGGCCAGCGCGACATTGACGTCGCCCATCGCTTCCTTGCGGTCAAAGCTGCCATAGACGAGGTTGAATTCGCCGCCGGTGCGGAATTCGGGCGTCTTGCTGACGAGATTGACGAGGCCGCCGATCGAGCCCTGACCGAACAGCACCGATGCCGGACCGCGCACGATTTCCACGCGGGAGAAGTTGTAAGGGTCCGACGTGATGCTGGCATAATAGCTGAAGATGTCGCGCATGCCGTCACGGAACTGGAGCGCGTCGAGCCCGCGCACGTTGAAGCCGTCCACACGGGTGTCGCGGCCATAGGGATTGGCCAGCACGCCGGCGGCATATTTCACCGTGTCGCTGATGCTGATCGCGCCTTGCGACAGATATTGTTCGGAACTGATGACCTTGATCGGCTGGGGCAGTTCGATCAGCGCCGTGTCCGTCTTGGTCCCGGTCGTGGCGGCGGTGACGATGATGCTGTCCTGATCCGTATCGGCAACAACCGCCTCATCCGCTGCATAAGCTGCCGTGTGGCACAGAGCCATGGCCGCTGCGCCGCCCAGCGCGATCCACTTCACATTCATTTCAACGCCCCTTTTGGTATTTCGATTGGGAGGCGCCTACAGATAATGCGATAGATTCGCAATTGCGTTGTCACATTATATTGATCCGCTTTCGCAGCCAGCGCGGCGAACCTTGGCGTAAAAATCCTGTGATAGGACTGTAAGCCGTAATGAACTCAGAGGCTTGTGAAGCGTTGGGTTGATACGGAGGATGCGATGGCGATTGATGTGCGATATCCCGACGGCAGCTTACGGTCGGTTCCCAGCGAATTGCGTCCCATCGACCCGACGAAGAGCGGCGCGCTGGCGCGCTTTCATCACTGCCCTGTCAACAGCGATCCCCACTGGCGGTTCTGGAGCGATGGCCTGATCTGGCATGCCCGGCCACGCCATGGCGCATTATCGATCCTGGTGCCGCCGCTCGATGATTGGTGGCAGGGGATTACCGCCATGGCGGATGCCCCTGCGCTTGCCGATATGTCGGAGCAGGACGCCCAGTCGCCCCGCGCCGCCTGACCGTTACCGCCGTCAGGGGCAGGGATCGGGAATGAGGCGGTGGATGTCCTCGATCGCAGCGAATTGTTCCTCCGTCAGCCGGACGTCCACGCTGGCAATGTCCGTACGCAGTTGGTCCAGGCTGGTCGCGCCGATGATGTTCGATGTAACGAAGGGCTGAGCATTGACGAAGGCCAGCGCCAGTTGCGCCGGATCCAGCCCGAAGGCATGGGCGATTGCGACATAGCGTGCGCTGGCGACAGCCTGATTGGGCAGGTCATAGCGCACGAACTGACGTGACACATCGCGGCGCGATCCGGTCGGGATGACGCCGCCCAGATATTTGCCGGTCAGATTGCCGTCCGCCAATGGCGAATAAGCGAGCAGCCCGACATCCTCGCGCAGGGCAAATTCGGACAGGCCGATCTCGAACGTGCGGTTGAGCAGATTATAGGCATTCTGGATCGAGGCCACGCGGGGCAGGCCGGCATCGCGCGACAGGCGCAGATATTCGCTGACACCCCAGGGCGTTTCGTTGGACAGGCCGAAATGCCGGATCTTGCCCGCCTGCACCAATTCCGCCAGCGCGCCCAGCGTTTCCTCGATCGACACGGTTTCGGGGCCATCCTCGATCGCCGCTATCCCGCGCCGGCCAAAGGACGGCACCGGGCGGTCGGGCCAGTGCACCTGATACAGGTCGATATAATCGGTCTTCAGCCGGGTCAGGCTGTCGTCCACCGCCTGAAGGATATTCTTCCGATCGAGCCGGTGGTTGCCGCCGCGAAACTTGCGGATCGGGTCGCGTGACGGCCCGGACACCTTGGTCGCCAGAATAAGGTCATCGCGCTTCCCGCGCTTGGCGATCCAGTTGCCGATATAGGTTTCGGTCAGGAACTTCGTATCGGCGCTGACCGGGGTGACCGGATAGCCTTCCGCCGTGTCGATGAAATTGACGCCCTGCGCGACGGCATAGTCGAGCTGCTCATGCGCCTCCGCCTCGCTATTCTGCGACCCCCAGGTCATGGTGCCCAGGCAGATCAGGCTGACCTTGATATCCGTGCGGCCAAGCGTGCGATAATCCATCCGATCCTCCTGCGATAGTGTCGAAGCCTCTTATCCGCCGAGGGGCGTAAGGAAAGAGGGCGATGCGGGCTTCATCAAAACTCATCGACCGATGAGCAGCGATCAAGCCTGATCCGTCAGGTCCATGAAATTGCGTGCCGCCTCCCGATCCGCCTCATCCTCGAAGGCGACGTCCAGATCGGGCGCAGCGCCCAGCAGGTAAAGCAGCGACCAGAGCGCGAATCGCCGGCCGCGCTCCTCTTCCAGACCGAGATCGACGCGCATCCGGTCGATCCCGGCCTCGATCGTCGTTGCGGGCAGGCTGTCGAGATCGGTGGTACCGAAATAGCGCAGGAGTTGGTCATCAAAGTGCATCGGCCCTGCCTAGCGCAGCGCGGCCATTACGGGCAAGTCGCAGCGGATCAAGCTATGCCGCGATCAAGCATGGATTGCAGTGCGCGATCGCAGAGCGGCATGTCGAACCGGATGCCGAACCGCTTGCCCCGCGTCCAGACGATATGGGCCCCCGCTGTCAGTTCCGGCCCCTCGATCAGGACAGCCGCGCCAACCGGCGGCGGATGATCGGCATGGAGCAGCGCGCCGCCCACCGACAGGTCGAGCATATGGGCACGACAAGACAAGCCGCCATGGCGGATCGCCAGCGGCTCGAACAATTTATGGCGCGCCGCGCTGCGCGGTCGCATGCCAAGGGCCGTGATACCTGCCCGATCGGTCATGCTCTTTGCCTCCCGCTCGCCATGATAGGACGGGGCCAGCAACCGGGGGATCAACAAGCGATATGAGGGCGGGATTAACCCTGACCAGATTGACCTGACCAGATCAGCCTTGAAAGGCGCAGGGCACGATGCTGGCAGGATCAGGGCGCGCGGCGATGCGGCGAAAGCGCGCCAGATAGCCGCCGGCGGTCGGCTTGGGGATCAGTTCTTCCATGCGAAAGCCCATGGCGGCCAGTTCGCAGGCGAGCAGGCGCGGCGGCGTGCCATGCTGGTCGGTCGGCCGGTTGGCATCGACCACGATCAGTTCGCCATCCTTTTTCAGTGCCGGACTGAGATGCCAGAGAAAGGCGTAAGGCTCGGCGATCTCATGATACATATGGACCATGAGGATACGGTCGAAGCTGTTTTCGGGCAGGCGCGGGTCTTCCGGCGCACCCAGCTTCACGCTGACATTGTCCCATTTCTCGCGGGTGATGCGGCGCGACAAGGCCTCGATCACCTCCGGCATGATATCCTCAGCCAGGACACGGCCTCTCGCGCCCACCCGTTTGGCGAGGCGCACCGTATAATAGCCCTCGCCCGCACCAAGGTCAGCGACGGTCATGCCCGGACGGATGCCCGCCCGATCCATGATGTCCTCTGCCTCGTTGACGCGATCGCGCGCCTCCTCGCTCGACCAGCGGGTCGACACGATCGGTGCGACCGGTCGGTCTGCCAGCGGGAAGGGTTCGGCGGCGGTAGAACGCTGAGCCTCCCTGCCACCGCCCATCTGGTCACAGGCGGCAAGCAGGAGAAATGCGCCCGCCAGAACCGCCCGGATCATCAGTCGACATCCTCCACATCGACCTTCTCGCCCGTCACCTTCTGCGACAGCGCTGCCGCCATGAAGGGATCGAGCGCGCCGTCCAGCACATCGTCGGGCGCGGTCGAGGTGACGCCGGTGCGCAGATCCTTCACCAACTGATAGGGTTGCAGCACATAGGAACGGATCTGGTGGCCCCAGCCGATTTCAGTCTTCGCCTGATAATCGGTATTGGCCGCTTCCTCGCGCTTGCGCAGCTCGGCTTCGTACAGGCGCGCCTTCAGCATATTCATCGCGGTCGCGCGGTTCTTGTGCTGCGACCGGTCATTCTGCGACGCCACGATGATGCCCGACGGAACGTGGGTGATACGGACCGCGGAGTCGGTGGTGTTGACGTGCTGGCCGCCCGCGCCCGATGCGCGATAGGTGTCGATCTTGAGGTCGCTTTCCTTGACCTCGATATCGATATTGTCGTCGATCACCGGATAGACCCAGACCGACGAGAAGCTGGTATGGCGACGCGCCGCGCTGTCATAGGGGCTGATGCGGACCAGGCGATGGACGCCGCTTTCGGTCTTGGCATAGCCATAGGCATTCTCGCCCTTGATCAGGAAGGTCGCAGACTTGATGCCGGCGGTTTCCCCGGACTGATAGTCGACCAGTTCCACCTTGTAGCCGCGCCGTTCGGCCCAGCGGCGATACATGCGGGACAGGATTTCGGCCCAGTCCTGGCTTTCGGTCCCACCGGCGCCGGCATGGATTTCCAGATAGGTGTCGCTGCCATCGGCCTCGCCGGAGAGCAGCGCCTTGATCTTGTCCTCATCCGCGCGGTCGGCCAGCGCCTTTAAGGAGGCGATCGCTTCGGCCACCATATCCTCGTCACCCTCGGCCTCGGCCATTTCGATGAGTTCGGCGGTGTCGCTCTTGTCCGTCCCGATCGCACGGGTCGCGCCGATCGCGCTGTCGAGGCGGGTGCGCTCGCGCATCACTTCCTGCGCCAGCTTGGCATTGTCCCACAGGGTCGGGTCTTCGACGCGCGCGTTCAGCTCGTCCAGGCGGCGCAGGGCGCGATCCCAGTCCAGCGATTGGCGCAGCAGGGCCAGCGCGGCGTCGATACGGTCGATATATTGCTGCGCTTCGGCGCGCATGACTGATTCTCCAACTTTCACGCCTCGGCGGTCGAACAGGTCACTAGGCGTTCGGCCCCGATTTGTCGAACGGCCGTCCTTCCTGAGGAAATGGCCGCTCGTCAAGCACCTGCCTTGTCGCAACCGTGATGCCGTCCGTCGAAAAACCGCCGCCAGACTATTGCGAACCGCGCGCAAATCGGAAATTTTCAGGACATATCAGGACGCTAACAGGGGCGCGCGCAGAGTCGATCCGACGCAGTTCGGCCGGCGCGGCAAAAGGGGGACAGGCTTCATATAAAGGCTATCCCATGACGACCACCGACAAGACCGCCCATTCCGCGATCGCCCGCCAGAGCCCTTCGGCACTGTTCCTGTTCCTTGATGCCGTGCGCTGCTGGGGCCAGGCCCGCCGCCGGCAACAGCCGACGTTGACGGCTCTCTACGCACGGCTCGGCCATTATGGCTGCGGCCAGATGCTGCCGGCGATCGACAGCCTGCTCGACCTGACCGTCGCCTTGCTGGGGCGGCCGTTGCGGCTGGGGCGGGGCACTGCCCTGTCCGATGACGAGAATCGCCTGATCAATATGTTGCAGGGTCGGCGGACCGCACCTTTCGACCATGCTTGCAGCGACGCCGTGCTCTGCACCTTTTGCTGTGCGCTGCGATCGGTCCAGTTGTTGATGGACATGGAACTGGGCCAGCCCTCGCGGCGCAAGGCGGCCTAACCATATTGCCCGGAGGCATTCATCCGGCACTGCCCGGACGCATGCCTCCGGGCGCCCAATGCCATGTGGCCCATCTTGCCACGCTCCCCTGCCCTCCCTAAGCGCAATGGACCCATGGGAGGCAAGATATGCAAATCGACGCGAGCTTCAGCCAGTTTAACGAGGATGTCGTCATCGCATCGGTTCTTGGCGCCAGCGGACAAGATTATGCGCCCTATTTCATTGATGTGGGCGCCAATGACGGGAAAAGCTGGAGCAATAGCTGGCTGTTCGGCCAGAAGGGCTGGAGCCTGCTGCTGATCGAGCCGATTGCGAAGTTCGCACAACATTGCCGCGACATCTATGCGGGCAAGCCAAATGTCGTCGTCGAGGAAAAGGCCATTGCGCCGGTCGCCGGCACGGCCGAGTTTTTCGTCACCGACGAACCGGACCGCGATTTGCTACAGATGGGATCGTCGCTCTCGCCGGAAGGCGTCCCCTTCGGCCTGCGATCGGTCAAGATCAACGTCCAGACGGCGCCCCTGAGCGACCTGCTGCGCAAGCATGATGTGCCGAAAAATTACGGGGTGCTGTCCGTCGATGCGGAAGGCCATGACCTTGCGGTGCTGGAGACGGCAGCGCTCGACCTTTGGCGGCCAAGCGTCGTGTGCGTGGAAATGGCCTATGGCAACCCGGCCTATGCGCCGCTCGATCGGTTGCTGACGGGCCATGGCTATCGATATGCCGCTTCGACCCCATCCAATGCCGTCTATATGCGCGCCGCCTGAACGAAGGCGGGAATAATCGAATGAGGGCCTTGATCCCCCCTCAATAAATCCCGCCCTGTCCTTCTAGGAAGTCGGCGTCGGTACGGCGGCGGCCGGTAGAGATGGCGCGATCGGCGCGGGCGGCGGCGACCTTGGCCTGTTCCTCGGCCTCTTCCTTGCGGATGGTGCGGCGCGGTTCGGATTCGGGCTTGAACGCTTCCCAGATGATTGCGGGCTTGGCGTCGGTGCCGGGCCATGCGCCATAGACGCGCTTGCCCGAACGACGGTCGATCGCGACCATGCGGATGCCGGCCGGCGCGACGAAGGGCGTCTTGGGCATGGTTTCCAGCAGCGGCGTCATCGCCGCCTTCCAGATCGGCGCGGCGATGCGGCCGCCCTGCGCCCAGCCGCCAAGGCTGCGTGGCTGATCGTAACCGATATAGACGCCAGCGACGATATCGGGCGATCCGCCCACGAACCACACATTTGTCGGGCCGTTGGTGGTACCGGTCTTGCCGAACAGCGGACGCTTGAGATCCGCCAGCACCGTCGCAGTGCCGCGCTGGATCACGCCTTCGGTGATGTGGACGACCTGATAGGCGGTCATCGGGTTCATGACCTGCTTACCCTCCATGCCAAATCGAGGCATGGGCTTGCCGTCCCAGTTCGCCATGTTGCATCCATCGCACGGGCGCCAACGCTCGGGCCAGATCACCTTGCCGCGACGGTCCTGCACATAGTCCATCACCTTGGACGGAAACTGCTTCCCCTGATTGGCGAGCGTCGCATAGGCGTTGACCATCCGCTCCACCGTCGTCTCGCCCGCGCCCAGCGCGAAGGAGAGATAGGGCTGATAGTCGCCGATGCCCATATTCTTGATGGTGCGCACGACACGGTCCATGCCGGTCTGGCTGGCAGCGCGCACGGTCATCAGGTTGCGCGACTGTTCCACGCCCCAGCGCATCGTCTGCGGCCCGGCACTACCGCCAGAGAAGTTGCGGAAGCATTTCTGGCCAAGGCCCGCGCCCTGATAGACGCACAAGGGACCATCGACGATGATCGACGCCGGGGTCATGCCACCGTCCAGCGCAGCGGCGTAGACGAAGGGCTTGATGGTGGACCCCGGCTGGCGCAGCGCCTGCGTCGCGCGGTTATAGCTGGACAGGCGCGAATCGAAGCCGCCCTGCATGGCCCGGATACGGCCGGAATGGACTTCCTGCGCGACCATGCCGCCCGACACTTCAGGAATGTTGCGTAGCGCCCAGCTCGATCCGTTGCGCGCCACGGCGATCAGGTCGCCGGGCTTCATCGCGGAGAAGGCCGGGCCGCCGGTCTTGCGATAGGGCGTGTTGGCGGCGCTGGCCGGCAGGGTGCCGGTCGACCCATCGGCAAAGCCGATCTGCGCGTCGGTCGAGGTGCGGCTGATGATGACGGCGATGCGCCATTCGGCATAATCGACGTCGATATAGCTGGCGGCCAGTTCCCGCTCCCAGCCATTGTCGACATTGACATGGCCGACCGGGCCGGACCAGCCGCGCCCGGCATCGAAGCGCAACAGGCCGTTGCGCAGCGCGGTCGCCACATTGTCCTGCAACACCGGATCATAGGGGCTGCGCACCCACAGGCCGCCGGCATAGACGCTGTTGGGGCCGTCCTCCGCCTTTTCGCCGAACAGCTGGATCAGGCGACGACGCACTTCCTCCATATAATAGCCGCCGGCACGGGCGTCGAAGCTGGAGCCATGGGCGGCGACGGTGCCGAGCGGCTGGGCACGGGCGGCGTCGCGCTGGGCAGCCGTGATCCAGCCATTTTTTTCCATTTCGCCCAGCGCCCAGTTGCGGCGGTCGAGCGCGCGGGCATGACCGGTTTCGCTTTCGGGGCGATAATTGGCCGGTCCCTTGGGCAGGATCGACAGATAGGCCATTTCATGCAGTTGCAGATCGGCGACGTCCTTGTCGAAATAGGCGCGCGCGGCGGCCTGTACGCCATAGGCGTTCCGGCCGAGGAATATCTGGTTGAGATAGAGTTCGAGGATCTGCTGTTTCGACAGCACATTTTCCATGCGGTAGGCGAGGATCATTTCCTTCACCTTGCGCGTAGGCGAATATTCGTCGCCGATCAGCAGATTCTTGGCCACCTGCTGGGTGATGGTGGAGCCGCCACGGGCGCGCTGGCCCGAGCCCAGCTTGCTGACATAGTCGAACACCGCGCCGGCGAAACCGGGGATATCGACGCCATGATGTTCGAAGAAGGTCTTGTCCTCCGCCGCCAGATAGGCGTGGATCAGCTGCTGCGGATAATCGCTATATTGCAGCTGGACGCGGCGTTCGCGGGCATAGCTGTGGACCGGCTGGCCATTGATGTCGCGCACGATGGTCGGCAGCGGCGGCTCATATTCCAGCAGCGTGGCCGCGTCGGGCAGGCCGCGCGCGAAGATCAGCCAGAACAGACCCATGCCGAGCAGCAGCCCGCCCAGCGCGATGATCGCCCAGCGGAACAGGCGCCGGGACCAGAGCGGGCGCAAGCGACTGAAAAAGCCCCCGGCGTCGCGGCGCAGGCGATAGGCGAAAGACGATGGGGCGGTATCGGAACGGGCCTCTTCCATGGGAAAGAGGCTCTAGGGTCAAATTGCGGCCAAGGCCAGTGCGGATGATGCGATCCGCCGCATCAGCCGATCGGCCCTGCCCATACATCGGGCACCCCCACCCTTAACTTCGCACATTTCCCGCAGATTCGGACATTTTATTGCGCGGGCCTGATCCTATCGGAAAGGCGCAGCCATGATGGCAGCAGCCCGGCCGATAGGACAGTTTATCCGCCCGCCGTGCCGTCGCGCATCGCCAGCTTGCGGGCGAAATGCACTTCGATCGCGCGAGCGACGCCACGGGCGATCTTTTGTTGCCCGTCTCGCGAGGAGAGGAAGGCGCTGTCGGCTTCATTGCTGATATAGCCGGTTTCGAACAGGATCGACGGCGTATCCGGCGCCTTGAGAACCATCAGCGAGGCGAAGCGGTGATAGGCGCTCCGGAAGGGCACATAGGGTGCGGCCTCCCGCTGGAGCAGGCGCGCGAAACTGGCCGAGATGTTCATCGATTCCCGCTGCGTCAGGTCGATCAGGATCGAGGAGACGTCGCCCGACTGGCCACCAAGGTTCACGCCGTTGATGATATCGGCCTTGTTCTCCCGCGCGGCCAGCCGGGCCGCCTCACGGTCGGATGCGGTTTCAGACAGGGTGTAGACGGTGGCGCCATGGGCTTCGGTATTTTCCGCCGCGTCGGCATGGATGGAGATAAACAGGTCCGCGCCCAGCTTGCGCGCGATGCCATAACGTTCCTGCAACACCAAAAACTTGTCGTCGTCGCGGGTCAGCGCCACCCGCACCCGGCCGGACTTCACCAGCTGGTCGCGAATCGCCTGAGCGATGGCGAGCGTGACGTCCTTCTCGCGCTTGCCATTATCCTTGTTGATCGCGCCCGGATCATGGCCGCCATGGCCGGCGTCGATCACCACCAGCGGCCGGGCGCCGTCATGCGCGCCTTCCACCGCCGGCAGCGCCACGCCGCGCGCGGCGGCCGGGATCGGCACGGTGATGGAATGGATGCGCTTTTGCGGACGGGCGGCCATGTCGACCGGCGCGTCGAACCGGGTGCGCCCCTTGCCGACTTCACTACGGAAGCGCGTATCGCTGACGCCCTGAAGCGAGAAGCTGAGCGACTTCCCGTCCGGCGCCATTTGCAGATTGCCCAGCGTCGCGGGGGAAGACAGGTCCAGTACCACCCGCGCAGTGCCGCTGTTCAGCTGCCCCTGGCGCACTGCGGCAATACTGCCCTTGCCCGGCGCAAACTGGAAACGGCCCATCTGCGCGCCGTCGATATCTAGCGCAACCCGGCGCGGCGCATCCAGCAGGAAGGCCGACGCACCGTCGATACGGCCATCGAAGCGCACGACGACATCATCGTCCCGTACATCGACTCCGGCGATGCCGCCCGCACTGCCGGGAGCGGCCGCAATGATCATCCCTGCCAGGGCAAGGCTCTGGAACATGCGCTGCTTGTGCAACGCACGGCCGTTGGCCGTCCAGCCAATTTTCATGACGATGTTCCGTCTTGAGCGTCCCCACGCTGAATTCCGGATTAAGCATCAGCCGTGTGAGTCGCGTAAAATGAGACGGTTAACGACGGCTTCAGCATGAAAAGTCGGGATCGCGACAGAGTGGCGTCAAATGTGGCAACCGCGTCACAATATTTCAGGCAGACGTTGCCCCATGGGTATTTGACTGCTACCCATTCATATTCCTGACAGGACCGCCCTTATCGAGAGGGCCTTTCAGGGCAATGAGATAAGCATCGGCGGTCGCGGGATCGCACCCCCGCCGATGATATGAACAGGTTGACGCTGCATGAGGCAAGATTTCCATTCCACGCTGACCCCGGCAACGGGCGTAGCGGCGTGGATGGAGCGGCCCGGCGCTTTGTCCGGCCCTGCCGACGCAGCAGACACGCATCTTTCCTTTGAAACCTGGACGACGCCGACACCCGCGCCCTTAACGGAGCGCGTCCGGCCGTCCCTTCACAATCGCGTGGCGTCGCGGCCCAGCGTCGCGACCCGCCCACGCCGGAGATTACTACATGACAATGCGTATGCTGATCGATGCGCGCCACCGGGAAGAAACCCGTGTCGCGGTCGTCAAGGGTAACCGGATCGAGGAGTTCGACTTCGAATCCGCTGAGCACAAGCAGCTCAAGGGCAATATCTATCTGGCCAAGGTGACCCGCGTGGAGCCATCGCTCCAGGCGGCGTTCGTCGATTATGGCGGCAACCGCCACGGCTTCCTGGCCTTCAGCGAAATCCACCCGGATTATTACCAGATTCCCCGCGAGGACCGCGAAGCGCTGCTGCGCGAAGAGCGCGCCCATGCGGAAGAAGAAGCCGCGCTGCGCGCCGATTATGACGATGAAGACGACGATCATGATCATCACGATCATGTCGCGCCCGAAGGCGGCGTCGAATATGTCGAGGCCAGCCATCATCATGACGATGAGGAAGAAGGCGAGCAGGCCGAGGGTGGCGAAACCAGCGAATCGGGCGAAGCCGATTCCGGGCGCGGCAACCGTCGTGGCGGTGGACGCGGTCGTGGCCGGGGCGGCGACGATGCCGCCGACGAACTGCGCCGCAAGCGCATGGCGTTGCGCCGCCGCTACAAGATCCAGGACGTCATCAAGCGCCGACAGGTGCTGCTGGTCCAGGTCGTCAAGGAAGAGCGCGGCAACAAGGGCGCAGCGCTGACCACCTATTTGTCGCTGGCGGGTCGCTATTGCGTGCTGATGCCCAACACCAGCCATGGTGGCGGCATTTCGCGCAAAATTTCGAACGCCGCCGACCGCAAGCGGTTGAAGACGATCATCGCCGAAATGGCGCTGCCCTCGTCGATGGGCTGCATCGTGCGCACCGCCGGTCTCCAGCGCACCAAGCCGGAGATCAAGCGCGACTTCGACTATCTCGCCCGCCTGTGGGACGAGATTCGCGAGAAAACGTTGCAGGCCGCTGCACCAGAGCTGATCCACAACGACAGCGACCTCATCAAGCGGGCGATCCGCGATATCTACAACAAGGATATCGAGGAAGTGATCGTCGAGGGCGAGCATGGCTATAAGGCCGCCAAGGACTTCATGCGCCTGCTGATGCCGAGTCACGCCCGGCGGGTTAAACAATATGCCGATCCGGTGTCGCTGTTCCAGCGCGCCAGCGTCGAGGAACAGCTGGCGGCGATGTACAATCCCGTCGTGCAGCTGAAGTCCGGCGGCTATCTGGTCATCAACCCGACCGAGGCTCTGGTGTCGATCGACATCAACTCGGGCCGGTCGACCCGCGAACATGGCATCGAGCAGACCGCCGTTGCGACCAATCTGGAAGCCGCGCGTGAAATCGCACGTCAGTTGCGCCTGCGCGACATGGCAGGTCTGGTCGTGATCGACTTCATCGACATGGAGGTGAACTCCAACATCCGCAAGGTCGAGAAAGCGATGAAGGAGGCGTTGAAGGACGATCGCGCCCGTATTCAGGTCGGCCGCATTTCGGGCTTTGGCCTGATGGAAATGAGCCGCCAGCGCCTGCGCACCGGCGTGCTGGAAGCGTCCACCCGCCAGTGCCCGCATTGCGAAGGCACCGGCCTGGTCCGCACCGCATCGTCGGCGGGCCTGGGCGCGCTGCGCATGCTGGAAGAGGAAGCGGCGCGCGGTCGCGGCAGCCTGATCACGCTGCGCGCCAGCCAGGAAGCGGCCTTCTACGTCCTCAACAACAAGCGCGCCGAACTGGACGAGATCGAACAGCGCTATGGCGTGCGGATCGAAGTCCTGCCCGATGGCGAGATCGAGGGCGCCCGCATGTCGGTCGAGGCCAGCGGCCCGCGCCCGGAGCGCGTCGTGACCTATGCGCCGCTGCCCGAAGAGGATGACGATCTGGACGTCATCGAGGAGGAAGAAGAGGAAGAGGTCGAGGAGGCCGAAGCCGAAGCTGAGTCCGAGCGTGAGGAACGCGCTCCGCGCGGCGAGCGTGGTGACGAGGATCGGGATGGCGGCCGCCGTCGCCGTCGCCGTCGTCGCCGTCGTGGTGGCCAGCGCGACGAAAACGCCGTCGAAGGCGCCGAGGAAGCTGCCGAGCAGGCCGAGGACGAAGCCGAGGACGCCGAGCAGGCCGAGGAAGTGACCGAGGCGCCTGTCGAGGCCGCTGCTGCCGGTGACGAGGAAGAAGGTGGCGCTCGCCGTCGTGGTCGTCGTGGTCGTCGTGGTGGCCGTCGCCGTCGCGAAGGTGGCGAGGACGCCGTGTCGAGCGAAGCGGAAGCCGCTGAGGCCGAATCGGTGGAAGAGCCCGTCGCGGAAGCCGCAGCCGAGCCAGTGGTCGAAATCGCACCCGAAGCCCCGGCTGAGGAAGCGCCCAAGACCCGTCGTCGCCCCCGCGCTCGCAAGAAGGTAGAGGCCGAGCCTGCTGCCGAGGTGGTCGTGGCTGAGGTTGAAGCCCCTGTCGCACCGGTGGAGGCGCCTGCCGAAGCCGTCGCTGAGGAAGCACCGGCGAAGCCCAAGCGTACCCGTCGCAAGAAGGCGGATGTCGCCGCTGAAGCCGCGCCCGCAGCCGAAGTGGCATCGGTCGCCGAGGAAGCGCCCGTCGAAGCAGCGCCGGCCAAGCCCAAGCGCACCCGTCGCAAGAAGGCCGATGTCATCGCGGCTGAAGCGGAAGCCGCAGCGCCCGCTTCCGAAGCCATCGTAGACGCCGCCCCGGACGCGCCTGTCGCTGAAACCGCCGGTGCCGGCGAAGAAGGCGAAGGCGATAATGGCGAACCACGCCGCGGCTGGTGGCAGCGCACCTTCGGCCAGTAAGCCCAGGACGCCATAGCTGATGAATAAGCGCCGCTGCCCTTCCGGTCCCGACCGGTGCGCAGCGGCGCTTTTCATTGCACCGCGCTTCACGGCCGGTTCAGGGCGGGCACGGCATCGGCCCCAATCCATGATGCGCCTGTTGCAATTCTTCGCCGTCCTGCTGGCATCGCTCGCGCTGATGGCGCGGCCAGCCATGGCGCAGTCCATCCTGCGCGACGCCGAAACCGAATCCTTCATGGCCGACATGTCGGGCCAGCTGGTCAAGGCGGCTGGCATGGAGCCGAAAAACGTCCAGGTGATGGTCATCAACGACCCGGAGATCAACGCCTTCGTCGCGGGCGGCCAATATGTCTGGGTGCATAGCGGGCTGATCGCGCAGGCCGACAATGTGAACCAGTTGCAGGGCGTGGTGGCGCATGAACTGGGCCATATCGAGGGCGGCCATGTCATCCGGTCGGGCGAAGGCATCAAGGAAGCCACCAGCGTCACCATATTGAGTCTGGTGCTGGGCGCGGCGGCAATCGCGGCGGGCGGCGCGGAAGCGGGCATGGGCCTGATGGGGCTGGGCCAGCAGGTCGGCATGAGCAAATATCTGGCCTTTTCGCGCGGGCAGGAAAGCTCCGCCGATCTGGCTGGCGCGCGCTATCTGTCGGCGGCGGGCCTCAGCGGCAGGGGCAGCCTCGAATTCTTCAAGAAGCTGCAAAATCAGGAATATCGCCTCGCGATTCCGCAGGACAATAGTTACGGCCGCACTCACCCTCTGTCGGGCGAACGCATCAGTGTGTTGCGCGAGGTCTATACCGTCGATCCGGCCTGGGACCGGCCGGTGGACAAGGCGCTGGAGGCGCGGTTCGAGCGGATCAAGGCGAAGCTGATCGGCTTCGTGTCCGAACCGACCCAGACCTTGCAGAAATATCCGGAGAGCGACCAGTCGATCCCCGCCCATTATGCGCGGGCCTATGCCTGGCATAAGAGCGCCTATCCGCAAAAGGCGCTGGAGGAGGCCGATGCGCTGCTCGCCGCCGCGCCGCACGACCCCTATTTCCTGGAGTTGAAGGGCCAGATATTGCTGGAAAGCGGCCGACCGAAGGATGCGGTCACGCCGTTGCGGGAAGCGGTGAAGATCACCAACCAGCCGCTCATTTCGGTGCTGCTGTCCCACGCGCTGATCGCGACCGAGGATGAGAGCAATTTCGCCGAGGCCGAGCAGGTGCTGCGCCTGGCCGTGCAGCGCGACCGGGAAAATCCCTTCGCCTGGTATCAGCTGGGCGTCGTGTACGAACGGCGCGGCGACACGCCGCGCGCCGCGCTGGCGACGGCGGAACGCTATGCGATGATGGGCCAGCACCCGATGGCGCTGCGCAGCGCGGACGCGGCGATGCAGGGATTGCAGGCCGGCACGGTTGACTATCTGCGGGCGCAGGATATCGCGATGACCTCCCGCGCCGCGATCGAACAGCAGCGCAAGAAAAGATAGATATGACAGATCAGACCCGGCCCAGCTTTCGCGCGGCCCTTTCCAACAGGACCATACAGATGACCCTCGGCGCCCTCGCCCTGACCGCAATTGCCGGCGTCGCACTGGCCGCGCAGGCTCCCGCCAGCGTCAACGCGACCGATAAGGCCGCGATCGAGAAGATTGTGCACGATTATATATTGGAGCATCCCGAGATCATCCCGCAGGCGGTGGAGAAGTTGCAGGCCAAGCGCATGTCGAGCACGATCGACGCCAGCCGCAGCACGCTCGAAACCCCCTATGCGGGCGCCTGGGAAGGCGCGGCCAATGCCGACGTCACCGTGGTCGAATTTTTCGACTATGCCTGCGGCTATTGCCGCGCCTCGCTCCCCGATCTGGCCAAGCTGGTGGGTTCGGACGCGAAGGTGAAGGTCGTCTATCGCGAACTGCCGATCCTGTCGGAAGCCAGCAGCGACGCGGCCAAGGTGTCGCTCCTCGCCGCAGAGCGTGGGCAATATATGCCCTATCATCGCGCGCTCTACGGCGCGGGCAAGGTGACGCGCGACACGATCCTTGCCGCCGCCGCCAAGGCGGGCCTGACCAGGTCGGAAGCCGAATCGGCTATCGCATCCAGCAAATATGATGCGGAGATCCAGTCCAACATCGCGCTCGCCCAGAAATTGCAGGCCAGCGGCACCCCGACCTTCGTGATCGGCGGTCAGGTGCTGAACGGCGCGGTGGGCTTTGATGCGCTGAAGGACGGCGTGGCGAGCGCGCGGGGGAAGTGAATAGCCCGTTCGTCCTGAGTAGCCATTGAGCGAAGTCGAAATGGCGTATCGAAGGATGCTTCGATACGGGGCTTCGACAAGCTCAGCCCCTACTCAGCACGAACGGCCTATGAATCCTGCCAGCTGCCATTGACTTCCCCCCCCCTTTTGCCTATCGGACGCCCCCTGACTGGCGGCCGCTGTTTGGCGGCCCTTTTTTGTCACGCCTGATTCTCTATTTGTTTTTGAGGAATGAACGATGAAGCGCACTTTTCAGCCGAGCAATCTGGTTCGGAAGCGCCGTCACGGTTTCCGCGCTCGCATGGCGACCCCCGGCGGCCGCAATGTGATTCGCGCACGCCGTTCGCGCGGCCGCAAGAGCCTGAGCGCCTGATTTCAACGCCCGAAAATGCTGCTGCGCCGGCCATGATGGTCCGGCGCGCGGATTTTCTGGCGGCGAATCGCGGACGCCGCGCGCCGATGCCGGGCTTTGTCCTGCTGGTGCGTGAGCGTGGCGACGGCGATCCGGCGATGCGTTATGGCATCACGGTCACCAAGAAAGTAGGCGGCGCTGTCATCCGCAATCGGATGAAGCGCCGTTTTCGCGTCCTGGCGCGTGAGCTGCTGCCGCTGCATGGCATCGCCGGGGCGGATCATGTGCTGATCGGCCGGGATGGCGGGATCGAGCGCGATTTCAGCCTGCTGCATGCCGAATTGGGCAAGGCGCTGGGCAAGATCATGGCGCGCCCGATCGACCCGCCGCGCGATCCCTCCCGCACTGGCGGCAAGACCAGAGGCCGAGGCCGGCCGTCCCGCGACCAGCAGAAACAGACGCACAAGCAGGAAAATGGGGCGTGATCGCCCGCCTGCTGATTCTGATCGCGCGCTTCTGGCAGGTCGGCCCTTCGCGCATTCTGCCCCCTACCTGCCGCTATGCTCCATCCTGTTCCGAATATGGAATTCAGGCCGTGCGCAAATATGGCGCGATCAAGGGTAGCTGGCTGGGGTTCAAGCGGCTAATGCGATGCCACCCATGGGGCGGCTCGGGCTACGATCCCGTTCCCTGACGATATAGACATAAGACGGCGGAGCCGAACACAGTGGACGATAAGAAGAATATCATTCTGGCGGTGCTGCTGACCGCAGCGATCCTGTTCGGCTGGCCCTATGTTTCACATTATGTCTTCCCGGCGGCCAATCCGCCCGTCACGAAGATCGAAGGCGGCAAGACCACGCCGGTCGCCGCCCCCGGCACCGACACGGCCGATGGCGCCGGCGTGATTCGCGACCGCGCGATCGTGCTGAAGGAAAGCCCGCGCGTACCGATCCGCACGCCCAAGCTGACCGGCTCCATCAACCTGAAGGGCGCGCGCATCGACGATATCGTGCTGCCGACCTACAGCGAGACGATCGCCAAGGATTCGCCCGCCGTCCGCCTCTACAGCCCCAGCGGCACCGCAGACGCCTATTTCGCCGGTTTTGGCTGGCAGGGCGAGGGCCTCAAGACGCCGAACAAGGACACGGTCTGGACCGCGCAGGGCAGCGCCCTGACGCCGACCACCCCTGTCATACTGACCTGGAACAACGGTGCCGGCCAGACCTTCGAAATCCGCCTGTCGGTGGACGAGAATTACATGATCTCCGCCGCGCAGAAGGTGTCGAACACGGGCGCCGGCGCGGTCGGCGTGAAGCCTTACAGCTATATCAGCCGCAATGGCATTCCCAAGGATCCCGACACCTGGACCATCCATGTCGGCCCGATGGGCGTGTTCAACGGCGCCGCCAATTATGACGTGAATTACAAGGATCTGGACAAGGGTCCGTCGACCCAGAGCTTCCAGTCCAAGGGCGGCTGGATCGGCTTCACCGACAAATATTGGCTGTCCGCGCTGGTCCCGGCCACCGACGCCGACTTCGCCGGCCAGTTCCGTAAAGGTGCCGGCACCCAATATCAGGCCGACGCCGCGCTTGGCTCGACCATGCTGGCCCCCGGCAAGGCCGCGACCCAGTCCATCCGCCTGTTCGTGGGCGCCAAGGAAGTGAAGACGCTGCAAGCCTATGAGCGTGCCGGCGTCCCACTGTTCGACCGCGCGATCGACTGGGGCTGGTTCTACTGGTTCGAACAGCCGATCTTCGCGCTGCTTCACTGGCTGTTCGAAACGCTCGGCAATTTCGGCGTGGCGATCATCTGCCTCACCTTCTGCGTCCGCGCACTCATGTTCCCGGTTGCCCAGCGCCAGTTCGCCAGCATGGCGGCCATGCGCGCGGTGCAGCCCAAGATGAAGCTGCTCCAGGAAAAATATAAGGACGACAAGCAGCAGCTTCAGGTCAAGATGATGGAGCTGTACAAGCAGGAGAAGGTGAACCCGCTCGCCGGCTGTCTGCCCATCTTCATCCAGATTCCGATCTTCTTCGCGCTCTACAAGGTGCTGCAGCTGACGATCGAAATGCGTCACCAGCCCTTCGTGTTGTGGATCAAGGATCTGTCCGCGCCCGATCCGCTGCACATCCTGAACCTGTTCGGCCTGCTGCCCTTCACCCCGCCCTCCTTCCTGGCGATCGGTGTGCTGGCGCTGCTGCTCGGCATCAGCATGTACTTCCAGTTCAAGCTGAACCCGGCCCAGATGGACCCGATGCAGCAGCAGATCTTCTCGATCATGCCGTGGATGATGATGTTCATCATGGCGCCGTTCGCGGCGGGCCTGCTGGTCTACTGGATCACCAACAACTGCCTGTCGATGGCGCAGCAATGGTGGCTTTATCGCAAGCACCCGGTCCCTGCCCCCGCGACGGCGAAGTAAGGATATGAGATCCTCCCCCGAAAGGGGGAGGATTTTTCGATTATGACAGAAGAAGACAACACCGCCCTGATCGAGGAAGCCCGCAAGGTCTTTTCCGGCCCCATCGCCTTCCTCAAATCCGCGCCGACGCTGGATTTCCTGCCGGACATGGCGGTGAATGAAGTCGCCTTTGCCGGCCGGTCCAATGTGGGCAAATCATCGCTGCTGAACGCGCTGACCAATCGCAATGGCTTGGCGCGCACGTCCAACACGCCGGGGCGCACGCAGGAATTGAACTTCTTCGACGTGGGTGAGCCGCTGCGCTTCCGGCTGGTCGACATGCCGGGCTATGGCTATGCCAAGGCGCCCAAGGATATCGTGCGCAAGTGGAAGTTTCTGGTGAACGACTATCTGCGCGGGCGCGCGGCATTGAAGCGCGCGCTGGTGCTGATCGACAGCCGCCATGGCATCAAGGATGTCGATACCGACATGCTGGACATGCTGGATGGCGCGGCGGTCAGCTATCGCATCGTCCTGACCAAGAGCGACAAGATCAAGGCGAGCGAACTGGCCGCCGTGACGCAGAAGACCGCCGACGCGATCCGCAAGCGCCCGGCCGCCCATCCCGACATCATCGCGACGTCGAGCGAAAAGGGCATGGGCATCCCCGAACTGCGCGCTGCGGTTCTGGAAGCCGTCAGTCAGGGATAAGCCGCCATGGCCGACGACGATTATGTCTATGACGAAGCCAGCGGCGAATGGATCAGCGCTGCTGATGCCGCTGCGCAGCCGGATGCATCCGACGCCGTGGAGGTGCGCGATTCGGTCGGCAATTTGCTGGCCGATGGAGATCAGGTGACGTTGATCAAGGATCTGACCGTCAAGGGCGCGGGCCAGACATTGAAGCGCGGTACGCTGATCAAGTCGATCCGCCTGACCGGCGACGCGCAGGAAATCGACTGCCGCTACGACGGCATCAAGGGGCTGGTGTTGCGCGCGGAGTTCGTGCGCAAGCGGTGAGGGAATATGTTCCCCCTCCCGTTTACGGGAGGGGGCTAGGGGGTGGGCTAGACGTCACGACAGCCCACCCCACTGCGACTAACGCGCTACGCGCATAAGTCTCGCTACCCCTCCCGCAGGCGGGAGGGGCATATTGCTCCTCAACTCCAGCCCCTCAAAACAAACTATATTGCGCGTCGCCCTGTAACTTCCATGTGCCGACCGTCTCATGCCGGGTGCGGCCGACATGGCTGCACACCAGCACCAGTTCGTCCACCCGCCAGCCAAAGCCGTCGATGCGGCGCTGCCGCGGCGGACCGTCGCGATAGAAGAGCGTCTGGTGCGGGCTGAAGGACCAGTCTTCGCGCGGCGGGGTTGCCGACCGTTTCAGTGTGTCGGCAACCTGCCGCTGCAACCGGGCCAGCGCCACATTGCTGCGGGACGGGCGCAGCGCCGCCGACCGCCCGCCATAGCTCAGCCGATCGAGCAGCAGGTCGAAGGGATCGGCCATGATTCGCGTCGCCGCGCCCTGCAACGTTTCGATCAGCGCCTGTGGATAAGTCGGCACATCGGCGGAAATGCCGAGCGTCACATGCTGGTGCGCGGGCAATATGCGGTCGGCCCCGCCCGCCAATATTTCTGCATAATGGTCGATCTGCCGCGCGACGACCAGCGGCGGCTTTACAGCAAAGAACAGGCGATAGGTGGGGGCAGCCCGGCGGCCCATATCACGATTCCCGAATCACACAATATGTTCCTTATATGTTCTATTTCCCTTTGTGTCGATTCGGTCAGGAACCCGAATCGCCCTATCCTGCGTTAAGACCTGATGGAGGAAAGGAGTGAGGCCCATGCAGCACACAATCGCCAGCCTGTCCGAGAAGATGCAGCATATCGATTTTGCGATGCTGTCGACCCATACAGAGGACGGCCATATCGGCGCCCGGCCGATGAGCAACAATCAGGATGTCGCCCATGGCGGGGACAGCTATTATTTCACCACCGAAGATACGCTGATGGTACGGGATATCGAGCGCGACCCCCGCGTCAGCCTGTCCTTCCACGGCAAGAGCGGCCTGTTCAGCCAGCGCCCGCTGTTCATCGCGCTGGAGGGCCATGCGTCGCTGATCCGCGACCGAAGCCTGTTTGTCGATCACTGGAATCCCGATCTCGAACTCTGGTTCGAGGATGGCGTCGATACGCCCGGTCTGGTGATGATCCGCGTCCATGCCGAGCGCGCCCATTATTGGGACGGGCAGGATGAGGGTGAACTGGAAATCGACGTGATGCATTGATCGGGATGCGCGTCAGGACGATCGCCCGCATCACGCTTGCCGTCCTTTATGCGCTGGCCGGTGTCGCGCACCTGACGCGACCGGCTGGCTTTGTCGCGATCACACCCGATTGGGTGCCCGCACCCGCGCTGGTCGTGGCGCTGACGGGCGTTGCCGAACTGGCTGGCGCGATCGGCCTGATGATCCAGCCTTTGCGCCGCGCCGCCGGGGTCGGACTGGCGCTCTATGCCCTGTGCGTCTGGCCAGCCAATATCAACCACGCGCTGAACGATATAGCGTTGGGCGGCGTGCATCTGAGCTGGTGGTATCATGGCCCGCGCCTTGTGCTGCAACCGATTATCATCTGGTGGGCGCTCTGGGCCGGCGCCGTCATCGACTGGCCCTTCCGACGAAGGTAGCAGCCCGTAGCAGGTTGTCTTTCAGGGCCAGCAGCTTAGGGTGGCCGTTCACTCCTGAACAACCAATCTGGCATCGACGAGGCGGCATGACCCGGCACATTCCCTGGATTTTGACCGCCATCCTCGGCGCGGTCGCGTTGGCCGTGGTGGCGGTATCGCGCGGCGAGGCCGTCAATGCACTGTGGATCGTCGTCGCGGCGGTCAGCTGCTTCCTGGTCGCCTATCGCTGTTACGCCCTCTATATCGCCCGCCATGTGATGCGGCTCGACCCGTCGCGGCCGACCCCAGCGATCCGTCGCGCCGATGGCCTCGACTATGTCGCGACCGACAAGACGGTCCTGTTCGGCCATCATTTCGCGGCGATCGCGGGCGCAGGGCCGCTGGTCGGCCCGGTGCTGGCGGCGCAGATGGGCTATCTGCCCGGCACGCTCTGGATCATCTTCGGCGTGGTGCTGGCGGGCGCGGTGCAGGACTTCATGGTCCTGTTCATCTCCATGCGCCGCGACGGCAAGTCGCTGGGCGAACTCATCCGCATGGAAATGGGGCAGGTCGCCGGCACGATCGCACTGTTCGGCGCCTTCATGATCATGGTCATCATATTGGCGGTGCTGGCCCTGATCGTGGTCAAGGCGCTCGCCGAAAGCCCGTGGGGCATGTTCACCGTCGCGGCCACCGTGCCGCTGGCCATGGCGATGGGCGCCTATACGCGCTGGATACGGCCGGGCCGGATCGGGGAAGTGTCGATATTGGGGCTGATCGGTCTGCTCGCCGCCATCGTCTATGGGCAGGCGATCGCGGAGTCGCCGGTCTGGGGGCCGGCCTTCACCTTCACGCCCGTTCAACTGTGCTGGATATTGATCGGCTATGGCGCGGTGGCTTCCGTCCTGCCGGTGTGGCTGCTGCTGGCGCCGCGCGATTATCTGTCGACCTTCCTGAAGATCGGGGCCATCGCCGCGCTGGCAATCGGCATCGTCATCATGGCGCCGCCGCTCAAGATGCACGCCGTTACCCAGTTTGTCGGCGGCAATGGCCCGGTCTGGTCGGGCGGCCTGTTCCCCTTCCTGTTCATTACCATCGCCTGCGGAGCGGTGTCCGGCTTCCACGCCCTCATTTCCAGCGGCACCACGCCCAAGCTGATCGCCAGCGAAGGTCATGCGCCGATGATCGGCTATGGTGCGATGCTGATGGAGGCGTTCGTGGCGATCATGGCGCTGGTCGGCGCCTCGATCCTCGATCCCGGCATCTATTTCACGATGAACAGCCCGGCCGCGCTGATCGGCACCGACGCGGCGAGCGCTTCAGCCGCCGTCACTGCCATGGGCTTCCCGATCTCGCCCGACCTGATCGCCCAGACGGCCAAGGATGTCGGCGAACATACGATCATCAGCCGGGCGGGCGGCGCGCCGACGCTGGCGGTGGCGATGGCGGAAATCTTCAGCCATGTCGTCGGCGGCCCCGCGATGAAGGCCTTCTGGTATCATTTCGCGATCCTGTTCGAGGCTTTGTTCATCCTGACGGCCGTTGATGCAGGCACCCGCGCCGGCCGCTTCATGTTGCAGGATCTGATCGCGCTGGCCGTGCCCAGCTTCAAGGAAACGAAGAGCCATGTGCCCGGCATCGTCGCCACCGGCCTGTGCGTCGCGGCCTGGGGCTTCTTCCTCTATCAGGGCGTCACCGACCCGCTGGGCGGGGTGAATACCCTGTGGCCGGTGTTCGGCATTTCCAACCAGATGCTCGCGGCGATCGCGCTGATGCTGGGCACCGCCGTCCTGTTCCGCATGAAGCGGGATCGGTTCGCGTGGGTGACGATGGTGCCGGCGGCCTGGCTGCTGATCTGCACCCTGTCGGCGGGCTGGCTGAAACTCTTTTCCGCCGATGCGAAGGTCGGCTTCCTGGCCCATGCGGCGAAGTTCAGTGCGGCGGCGGATGCGGGTGAGGTACTCAGCCCGGCCAAGTCGATGGCGGAAATGCAGCGGATCATCTTCAACGACCGGGTCGATGCCGCGCTGGTGGCGCTGTTCCTGGCGGTGGTGCTCTCGCTGCTGTTCTTCACCGTGAAGACCTGCCTTGCCGCCCGGCGCATCGCTGCGCCCACTGCGCGGGAAATCCCCTCGCAACTGGTGCCGGCGGAATGAACGGCTGGCTCGACATCGCGCGCCGCACCGCGCGACTCATGGTCGGTCTGCCCGACTATGACGCCTATCTGCGCCACATGGCCGTGCATCATCCCGATCGTCCAGCCATGAATCGGACAGAATTTTTTCGCGACCGGCAGGAGGCCCGCTATGGCGGTAAAAATGGCGGACGCTGCTGCTGAAACTACCACAGAAACAATCTGTTAACGATTTTTCGGACTGACATACATTGCAATGTTCGTAATATTACGACCGTAAAATCCAAATCAACGACCAGAAATTTCAAAAATACACCTTTGGGGGTATTGATCGCTTCCGTCGCTTTGCTAGGGCGCGCCATCCTTTGTGCCCGACAGCGTAGAGGATGTGCCCCCTGTCCATCCCTTGCGGCGGGGGGCACCCATGCCAGCTATCCCCGCGCGTTGAAGCCCGCGACCATCCCCGCACTGATCGACAGGGCGATTTCCGCCGGACCGATGGCACCGATATCGATGCCGGCCGGGCCGTCGATGCGGGCCTGCTCCATCGCCGTGAAACCCATCGCCGCCAGCCGCTCCAGCCGCGCGGCATGGCTGCGGCGCGATCCCAGCGCGGCGATATAGCCGGTCGGCGCCCGCAGCGCAGCGACCAGCGCGGGATCGTCAATCTTGATATCGTGGCTCAACACCACCACCGCCGTCGATTCGCCCGGCAGTCGGGCCGCCACCGCCTCGTCCGGCCAGCGATCGTCCAGTTCGACGCCGGGGAAACGCTCGGCCGTCAGAAAGCGACCGCGCGGGTCGATCACCACCGGCGTCACCCCGATCGCCTGTGCCAGCGGCACCAGACTTTGCGCAATCTGCACCGCACCCACGATCAGCAGGCGGCGCGGCGGATCATAGCGGTTGAGGAAATGGCCATCTTTCGCCTCCGCGCGCGTGACGCCGCTGGCCAGATCGGTCGCCAGCGTAAGCGCGCGTCCCGCCTCGCTTGCCATCGCGATCTGGGCGAAGAGGTCAGGGGGAAAGCCCGCTTCGCCCACCGGCTGGACCAGCACGGCAATCTCCCCGCCGCAGGGCAGGCCAACCTCCCAGGCATCGCCATCGGCCACGCCATATAATTCGACATGCGCAGGTCGCCCCTCCATCACCTCGGCCGCGCGTTGCAGAACGGCGCTTTCCACGCAGCCGCCGGAAATGCTGCCTTCGAACCGGCCATCGCGATGCACGATCATATGGCTGCCGCGCGGACGCGGCGCCGATCCCCAGGTCGACACCACCGTCGCCAGCGCCATGGGCGCGCCGCGCCATTCGATCGCCTTGCGGATCACCGCACCATTATCGTTCAACTGAAACTCCCCGGCCAGTCATGGCGCCATCAACGCTGGCCTCAGCATCCGTGTCCCATATGGGAAGCGGGCATTGTCTATTTAATGCAGGCGCCTGCCGCTCCAGACGACCCGGCCGACAATATCCACCAGCGCCGGATCGATATCGGTCCAATCGGGATAATGGGGATTGTCGCTGACCACGCTGAACCAGCCGCGCCGCGGCCCCATGGCGATGCGCTTGACCATCAGCACCCCGTCCAGCCGCAGCACATAGACGCCGTCGCGCAACCGGCCGGCATCATCCTCATGATCGACCATGATATCGTCGCCGTCGTTGAGCGTGGGCGCCATGGATTCGCCATCGACCCGGATGATCGACACGCGCTGCGGCCTGACGCCCAACTGCCGCAGCCAGCGTGCATCAAACGCCATCACGCCCGCCGCCTGCTCATCCTCGTCCAGCGACCCCTGCCCTGCCGACGCACCCAGCGCCAGACGCGGCACCGTCACCACGGCCGGCATGCCGCGCATCCGGGACGGCGTGGATTGCACGATGGCCAATGAACCTTCGGCCCCGCCCAGAATCTGTTCGGGCACGCCGAAATAGCGCGCCAGCACCCGCCGATCCGCCTCATCCAGCTTGCGCGGCGTGCCACGCTTGATGAATTGTTGGATATAGGCGGGATTGCGACCGATCAGCCGGGACAGATCGGCATAATTTTCCCCGCGCTCGGCAATCAGCCGATCCAGCGCGATCCGGGCGTGCTGCGATTCATCCATATCCAGTCCATAATGATAGGAATTTTCCTAGACAAGTAGGAAATTGAGTTTGAGATAGGAATATACCTATCGACTCGCAGCGGGCGAGTCGCATTGACGGGGGAGAAGAAGGCCCATGCTGCTGCCCATGATCGAACGGTTCCTGCGTGAACATGACATGCCGCCAACCCGGTTCGGACGCGATTGCGCGCGCGATCCGCGCCTGGTCTTCGACCTGCGCCTTGGCCGGGAACCCGGCGATCGGGTGCGGAGACGTGTAGAACATTTCATGAACAACTATTGCAGGAGCGTTCAACAATGACAAGCGCCGATCACCGCTTCACGAGTGCGAAAATCATCCGAAATCAAGCAATAGGAAAAAGGCGGGACGATCCGTTACCCGCCCTGCTGGTGCAATTGCTCGCCAGAGCGGGCCAGCCCGCGATGATCGAGCGGGCGGTCAGCCGCCCCTGGGCCAGCGCCCTGTTCCAGGGCCGCCGCCATGTCATCAGCCTGCGCCTGACCGGGCCGGATGCGCAGGTCCGCCGCGAGCGGTTGCTGGAGGAACTGCCTGAAGCCGAATGGACGCTGTCAGGCTATTTCGTCGGCGATATCTTCGTGGATCGCGACGGCAGCGACGATCAGGGCCAATGGCTGGACCTGTCGGCCCTGACGGTCGAAGACTGGTAGGATCAGCGTCGGCTGGCCATGGAGCGCAGCGCACCCAGCGCGGCGCGCAGCGCTTCATCCTGATCCTGCTCTACGCTGGCGCGGACCGGGACCGCCGGGGCGACCGGCATGTCGGCGATGGTGCCGGCCGGTGCGCTCATCTTGCGCGACCGGTGGGCGAGGCCGCGTTCCAGCCGGTCGGTCAGCTCGGTGATCGACAGGCCATGGGTCGGCAACGGCGCCGGGCGGGCCGGTTCGACGGCCGGTTCGGGCGCGGACAGGGCAGCGGGGATCGACGAGGCCATGGCCGGAGAGATGGGGGCCGCCACCGGCGCCGTCCAGACCGGCTCCGGGATTTCGGCGACGATATCCTCGACGACAGCTTCGTCCTCGATCTCGTCCGCCAGATCATCCTGCACTAGCGTCGGCACGGCAAACGGGCCGGCCGGGCGCAGGAAGGCGGGCTGGGGCAATTGTTCTTCCGCCAGCGGCATCGGCGCGCTGGGCATGGCCAGATTACCCAATGGCACGACGGTGTCGCGTTCCGGTTCGCGCTGCGTCACCAGCGGGCGACGGCCCGATTCGGTCCTGGGAAAGATATCCAGCCCGTCGAAGTCGCGGCTGGCGAAGATGGGCGGGCGCGATGGCGCATCGGGATGTGCATCGGCGCGGCGCAGAACCGGCATGTCCGGTTCGGGCGCGGCGCGGCCACGGGCCAGTGCAGTCAGCTTGGAGAATGCGAAACCCATTTTTCTTGCTCCCTGGACGCGTTTGGCACGTCCTGTTTCATCTTCAAGGGCCGGAACGCCCGGATCGCGGCGCGTCAGGCCAACAATGCCCACCGCCATCAATCCGGCGAAACCTGCCATGATCAGTCGCGCCTTCAACCCCAGCGGGGGCGCTGCGGCCGGCAGCGCTTCGCTCAGGCCACTCGACGCCACAAGCATTTCGACCAGGCCGACCGGCGTCCACAGGAACAGCAGGGCGACCGCCAGACCGGCCAAAGCCGCCAGCGCCATCCCCCGCTTCCTGTCTACGCCTGCCGACACCTTTTTGTTCAACCCCTGCTCAGGCCCTGCTCATGCGGCGGCCCGCGCGCCGGTCGGGCGCGCCAGCAGCCGCTGGTAAACAGGCTCGTAACGCAAAATGTTTGACGACCAGTTACGCTCGCGCTCCACAAAGGCGCGGGCGACGGCGCGGCGCTCGTCCCAGATCCCCCGGTCGGCGAACAGATTGGCCAATGCCGTGGCGATCGCGGCCGGATCGTCCGGCGCAAACAAAGTGCCGGTCACGCCATCTTCGATCAGTTCGCGATGCCCGCCCACGCTGGACGCTGCGACCAGCCGGCCCTGCGCCATTGCCTCCAGCGGTTTCAGTGGGGTGACGAGATCGGTCAGGCGCATCGCCTTGCGCGGATAAGCCAGCACGTCGACCTGCGCATAATAATGTTCGACCTGATCGTGCGGCACCCGGCCGACAAAGACGATATGATCGGCAAAGGGCGACGCCATCGCCTGATCCCGCAGCGCCTGTTCCATCGGCCCGCCACCGACCAGCAGCAGCTTCGCCTTCGGCCGGGCGCGCACGAGTCGCGGCATGGCGGCGATCAGGTCGTCCAGCCCTTCATAATCATAGAAGCTGCCGATGAAGCCGACGACGTCCGCCCCCTCCAGCCCCAGCTTCGCGGTCAGCGCCGGGTCGCGATCGACCGGTGCGCCGAACTGGTCCATGTCGACGCCATTGGGCGACACGACGATCTTGCCCGCGTCCACGCCGCGCGCGATCAGGTCGCCGCGCAGCCCTTCACAGATCACCGCGACGGCATCGGCGGCGCGCACCGCATGGCTTTCCAGCTGGCGGGTCAGCCAGTAACGCGGGCTGCCCTCCACGCCGGTGCCGTTGCCGACCGCTGCATCTTCCCAGAAAGCGCGGATTTCGTAGATCATCGGCAGGCCATGGCGCTTGGCCACGCGCTGCGCCGCGATCGCGTTCAGCACCGGCGAATGGGCGTGAATGACATCCGGCCGCCACTGGCGCACCAGCGCATCGATCGCATCGGCATGGGCCGCGATGTCGCGCCATTCGCGAATCAGCGGATTGCCGCTGGCTGCCGTGCCGGGCGTGCGATGGAAGGTCAGGCCGTCCACCACTTCTTCCGATGGACCGTCCGCGACATGGCGGTGCCCGGTAATACCGCGCACGTCCCAGCCACGCGCCATCTGCGCCCGCAGGATCGCACGGGTGCGAAAGGTGTAGCCGCTGTGGAGCGGCAGACTGTGGTCCAGGACATGGAGTATGCGAGTCATAGCCTGATCTGTTTGCCGAAAAAGGTTTAACGGCCCGTCAACTCTGTCTGGTTAGTGGAGGGACCGTGTCGAACGGAATCACCCCAGCCCCCATGATGGACGCGCGATGATCGACGCCCTGTCGCTGCTGATCAGCCATGGCGTGATCCTGCTCGCCGCCTGGCGGCTGTTGCCGCGCGCCGATCTGGATCGTGATCCGCCGCCAACGCAGCCTTCCGCGTCGGAGCCGCATGCCGATGCGTGACCTTTTCTTCATCGCCTTCCTCGGTATCTTCGGCCTGATGGGCCTGCGCCGACCGTTCCTGCTGGTCGCGGTCTATGCCTATATCGACATCGTTTCGCCCCAGCGGCTGTCCTATTTCCTGCTCAACACCATTCCCATTTCCGCCATGGCCTTTGCTGCCATGGTCGGCGCATGGCTGGCGATGGACGACAAGAAGGATTGCCGATTCTCCTTCCGGCAAGTGCTGATGCTCATATTGGTGGCCTATTGCGGCTACACCACCATGACCGCCGACTTCCCGGTCGAGGCGCTGACCAAATGGAACTGGGTGTGGAAGGCGATCATCGCCGGCATCTTCCTGCCGCTGGTCCTGCGCACGCGCCTGCGGATCGAGGCGCTCACCGTCTTCATGATTCTCTGCGCCAGCACCATCATCATCAATGGCGGCATGAAGACGGCCCTGTCGGGCGGCGGCTATGGCGTGCTCAATCTGATGGTCGAAAATAACAGTGGCCTGTATGAAGGCAGCATCATCAGCTGCGTCGCCATATCGCTGATGCCGCTCATCCTCTGGCTGTCCAACCATGGCACCATCTTCCCGCCCGACTGGCGCGTGAAGACCTTCTGCTATGCCCTGTGCCTTGCCTGCATGTTGATGCCGATCGGGACGGAGGCGCGTACCGGCCTCGTCTGCCTCGTCATCCTGTTCGGCATGATGCTGGTGCGGTCGAAGAAGAAGTTCATCTACGGCCCGCTGCTGGCCATCGCCGGACTGGCCGCCATTCCTTTCCTCCCCGCCAGCTTCACGCAGCGGATGGAAACGATCGAGAATCACCAGGGCGACGAAAGCGCCGCCACCCGCGTCGCGGTGTGGATGTGGACGCTCGACTATGTGAAGACGCATCCGGGCGGCGGCGGCTTCGACAATTATCTCCAGAACAGCTTCACCTATTTCGCCCAGAGCACCGTCGTCGACAGCGGCGGCGCGCGAATCGAACGCCGCACCGTCACCGATCGCGGCCGCGCCTATCACAGCGCCTATTTCGAGATGCTGGGCGAACAGGGCTATTTCGGCTTCTTCATCTGGGCGCTGATCCACGGCATCTGCTTCATTCGGACGGAGACGATCCGTCGTATCTATCGCAAACGCGACGGGCCGGATGAAGCCTGGATCTCCCCCTTCGCTTCGGCCCTGCAACAGGGCCATGTCGTCTACATGATCGGATCGCTTTTCGTGGGTATCGCCTACCAACCCTTCATCTTCATGATGCTCGCGCTCCAGATCGGGCTGGACACTTATCTGACCCGGCTGCGCAAGGATGCGGCCAAGCGCGACCTGGACGCCGCCCTCGCCGCGCGGCACGGAGTTCCGGCATGAACGGCGAATTGCGCGCATTGGGCGTAGCCCATGGCCTGCTGCTGGGACTGGCGCTGGCCTGTCCGCTTGTGGCGCCGGGCCTGTTGCCCTGGGGCATCGACGCGCTGCTGCTGGTCGGCGGCTTCCAGTTGCGGCTGATGGATCGCCGCTTCACCCTGCGCATGGGGGCGAAGGAATGGGTCAGCCATATCATCATGGCGCCATCGCGCCTGCTGCGCTGGGGCGCGGCGGCCGTGGTCGCACTGATCGCCGGGGATATGGGGCTGGCAGGCGCGATCCTCATCGCTGCCTTTGCCTGCGAACTGCTCGCCTATCCGCTGGCCACCCTGCTGATCGGCCGGCGTAGCCTGCCCCATGTCGCGGGCGCGCTGGTGCTGCTGATTGCGGCGACCGGGGCGATGGGCCCGCCTGCCCTGCACCTCACGCTCAGCTTCCTTACCGGCGTCGCCGCCTGCATGGTCTGGCTGCGTGGCCCGGATGGCGAACCACGCGCGCTGGCGCTAGCACTGGGTGGCGGCGCGGCTGCTGTCACCGCGCCCCTGTTGTTCCCCGGCGCCCTCGCCTTCGCCGCCCCGACATTCACCGTCTGCGCCGCCTGGGTACTGGCCCATCTGTCGGTGCTGCGCCGCCCGGTCATGCCATGGCGACTCAGCGCCGTGCCGGGCAGGCTGTCGGTCAGGCTTCGACCGGCTGCGCTGCGGTCACCGCTGCCCTGAAGGCATCGACAAAGGCGGGAATATCGTCCGGCTTACGGCTGGTGATGATATTCCCGTCGATAACGACTTCCCGATCGACCACCTGCGCACCGGCATTGGTCAGGTCGGTACGTACCGATGGCCAGCCGGTCACGGTCTTGCCGCGAACGACGTCCGCCTCCACCAGCAGCCATGGCCCATGGCAGATCGCCGCTACCGGCTTCCCCGATTCCACGAAGGCCCGCACGATCGCCACGGCCTTTTCATGGGTGCGCAGCGTATCGGGATTGGCGACGCCACCGGGCAGGATCAACCCGTCATATTCGGCGATCTTTATCGCATCCAGCGTGATTTCCGGCGTAATCGTGTCGCCCTTCTCGTCATGTTTCATGCCCTGGATCGGCTTTATATCGGGCGCGGCCAGTACGACCTCCGCTCCGGCGTCGAGCAACGCCTGGCGCGGTTCGAACAGTTCCGACTGTTCGAACCCGTCGGTTGCGATGATCAGGATGCGGCTTTCCTCGATGGCGGGCATATGTCTCTCCTTGATGATGCGGGAAGGCTCTTCAACTGCCCGCCTCCGCCACCGGTTGCGGAACGAAGCGACGAACCGCGGGTTTTCTGCTGCAAATGCCCGACGCCCCGCTCATCCACAGCGATCATGACTGCCCCGGCATCAGCCGCCGCGCGTTGAAACATGGCTGGGGCTATTATGATGCCTATGGCAGCCGCATCACTGACCGCGACGAGATCGACCGGCTGAACCGCATTGCCCTGCCGCCCGCCTATCACGACTGCTGGTTCTGCCCCTCGCCCTATGGTCATATTCAGGCAACCGGCCATGACGATCGGGGCCGGAAGCAATATCGCTATCACCCCGACTTCCGCGCCGCGCGGGAGGCGGAGAAATATGCCGGTTGCCCGGATTTCGGCCGTGCCCTGCCGAAATTGCGCGAGCGGCTGGAAGCCGACCTTTCGAAGCGCGGCCTGCGCAAGGACCGCACTCTGGCCGCCGTCGTCCGCCTGCTGGATCTGGCCAAGCTGCGTGTGGGCAACGAACATTATGCCACGACCAACAAGAGTTTCGGCGCCACCACGCTGCGCCGCCGCCACGTCGACCTCAGCGGCAAGACGCTGACGCTCCGCTATCGCGCAAAGTCGGGCAAGCAGCAGCAACTGACCGTCACCGACACCCGCCTGCTGCGTTTCGTGCGGCAGGTACAGGATCTGCCCGGCCAGCATCTGTTCCAATATTTGGACGAGGATGGGGACGCGCGGCCGATCAATTCCAGCGACGTCAACGCCTATATCGCCGATGCCATGGGCGCCCCATTCACCGCCAAGCATTTCCGGACATGGGGCGCCTCCACCATCGCGTTCGAGACGCTGGCGGCCGGTCATGTGTCCCTGAAGCAGATGCTGGAGCCGGTGGCGCAGGCGCTGGGCAACACGCCCGCGATCAGCCGCAAAAGCTACATCCACCCCGCGCTGATCGCGCTTTGCCGCGATGGGCAGGATGAATGGCGCGCGGGGCTTCGCCTGCCGCGCCGAACCCGCTATCTTTCCCGCGAGGAACGCGGCCTGATCGCCTTCCTCGACGCGATAGCCGATTGCGCCCCGCTGGCTGCGGCGGCCTGAGACAAGATTTTCGACCAGACAGGACAGGCATGGCCGACAAGACCGACACTTCTCTTCCCGACCTCAGCATGCATGCGCCCAATTTGCGGGAGTTGGGACATAGCATGATCGCCTGGTTCCAGTTGCATTATGTCCAGATCCTGATCGCGGTCGGCGCCGCCACCCTCATCTATCTGGCGCTGGCGGCGCTGCGCGAACTGGGCAAGCGGCACAAGGGCGGCATCGGCGACCCGCTGGGCTATGCCAATGTGCTGGGCCGTGCGGCGGCCCGCACCACCCATTATTTCATGATCCTGGTCGCTGCCAAGCTGGTGGTGGGCTATGCCGACGCGCCACCCTCGCTGGCGAAAACCGTCACCTTCCTCTTCACTATCGCGGCCGTGTTGCAGGCCGCGCTCTGGGCGCGGGAAATCATCCTGGGCCTCATCGAGCGCAAGACGCTGGCCGAAGATGGCGGGGGCGAGACGCTGGCCAACGCCATGGGCCTTATCCGCATTTTGGTCAGCGTGGCCCTGTTCGCGATCGCGGCGATCGTGGTGCTGGACAATCTGGGCGTCAACGTCACCGGCCTGGTCGCGGGTCTGGGCATCGGCGGCATCGCCATCGGCCTTGCCGCGCAGGGCATTTTCTCCGACCTGTTCGCCGCGCTATCGATCATCTTCGACAAGCCGTTCCGCCGGGGCGAGATCATCACCTATGACCAGACGACCGCGCGGGTGGAGAAGATCGGCCTGAAAAGCACCCGCCTGCGCGCGACCAGCGGCGAGAAGAAGGTGATCGGCAATTCACAACTGCTGCAAAAGGAAATCACCAGCCTCCAGACCCTTAGCCAGCGCCGCGTCACATACGCCATCGGCATCATTTATCAGACGGACGAGGCGAAGGCGGAGGCGATCCCCGCCATGCTGCGGGAGATTATCGAGAGTGAAGGGCTGGCCTTCGTCAATTGCGGCATCGTTGCCTTCGGTGCCAGCAGCCTCGACTATCAGCTGAATTTCGACGTGCCCGACCCCGACCATCATGATTATTTCCAGATGCGCCACCGCATCGGCCTCGCCATCTGGAAACGCTTCAATGCCGAGGGGATCGAGTTTGCCTATCCGACCCAGACCAGCATCACCGCCGGCCCGGATGGGAAGGCGATCATGCCCTATCCCGACGTCCAGCCGGTCCGGCCGGTTGGGGAGGCTGGATAAGAGCGAAACGCCGACACCCCTTCCTGTCTGTCCGGCCGATGAAGTTCAGCATGACGAAAGGATGTTGAGGGTTTAAGCGGCTGATATGAACAGCCTGTCTCCCTCCCTTGCCAAGGCCCGCGCACTGGCGCTGCTCGCGCCGCTCGTCATGCTGGCCGGCGCCTATGCCTTCCAATATCTGGGCGGCCTTCATCCGTGCGAAATGTGCTGGTGGCAGCGTTACGCCCATTTTGCCGCCATTCCGTTGGCGCTGGTCGCCTATGCCGCGCGCGGCCGGGCCTGCATCAGCGGGCTGTTCGCGGGCTTTGCCGGCATCGCGGTCGGCGTCAGCGGCCTCATCGGCCTGTTCCATGCCGGCGTCGAATATGGCTGGTGGGAAGGGCTGACCACCTGCTCCACCTCGCCCGCCGGCGGCAGCGCGGCGGACATGCTCAATCAGATCATGGCCAGCCCCATCACCCGCTGCGACGTCGCCGCGTGGAAGATGGCCGGCATTTCGATGGCGGGCTATAACGGCCTCTTGTCCAGCGCCGCCGCACTCGCCATCTTGGCCCTGCTGCTGAAAGCGAGGAAGGCATGAGCGCTGCAAAGGATTTCCCCCGGCCGGGCAAGCGGCTGAGCGATGCCGATCGCGCCTCCATGGTGCGGGTCGATCAGGCAGGTGAATTCGGCGCGGTGCGTATCTATCGCGGCCAGCTGGCGGTGATGGGCGATCGCCATCCCTATGGCCGGCTGATCGCCGGCATGGCAGCGCAGGAGGAGCGGCATCGCGCCGCCTTCGATGCGATGATCGCGCGGCGCGGCGTGCGACCGACCATCCTCTCTCCCTTCTGGCATGTCGCCGGCTTCGCGCTGGGCGCAGTCACCGCCGCGATGGGGCCGAAGGCGGCGATGGCCTGCACCGCTGCGGTCGAGACGGAAATCGACAAACATTATGCGGACCAACTGGAGGCTCTGGGCGAAGAAGACCCGGAACTCTCCACCGCCATCGCGGATTTTCAGGCGGAGGAGGTCGAGCATCGCGAGGCCGCCATCGCCCATGGCGCCGAACAGGCCCCCGCCTACCCCCTCTTGTCGGGCGCCATCCGTTTGGGATGCCGGGCCGCCATCGCGCTGTCGAAGCGCATCTGAAAAGGACGGATTGATGATGAAGACCCCGATGATCGCAGCGTTGCTGATGCTGGGCGCGTCCGTCCCCGCGCTGGCCCAGCCCGCCGCCGGCCCCGCAACGACCGATACTGAGAAGGTGAACATCGTCATCGTCTATGGGGACGATGCCTGCCCGGAGAGCGCCGGGGACGACATCGTCGTGTGCGCGCGCAAGGGCGAGGAGGAACGCTATCGCATCCCCGAACCGCTGCGTGGCGATCCCAACATGCCCAGCAAGCAAGCCTGGGGCGAGCGCGTCCGATCGATGGAATATGTCGGCCGGTCCGGCACCGAAAGCTGCTCGCCGGTGGGCAGCGGCGGCGCGACTGGCTGTTTCGCGCAGCTCTCGCGTCTGGCCAAGGCCGAGCGGCAAGCGCTGGACAATGCCAGCTGGAAGGATCTGGTCGCCGCCGAGCGCGCCAAGCGCCTGTCGACCATCGATTCGGACAGCGAAGCGATCGAGGCGCGGGTGAAGGCTGAGGAAAAGGCAGCGCAGCAGTCCAAGGCCGAACCGGCGCCGCCGCAATAAGGACGGTTTGGGGGTGCTGGCGGCGTCCCAAGCATGAACCGCCGGGTCATGGGCAGGCCCGGCATGGAACAGGCCAAAGGCAACGGGGACATTAAGGATTTTTGCGATGCGTCACCCCGTCCTCCCCCTGATCGGCCTGCTGCTGGTGCCGTTGCTTCCGAGCGCGGCCGCCGCGCAGGCGGAACCGCCGCCCGAACGCATCATCAACCTGCTGGTCTATGGCGACGACCCCTGCCCGCAGAGCAAGGGCGACGAGATCGTCGTATGCGCGCGCAAGCCCGAATCGGAACGCTATCGCATCCCCAAGAAGCTGCGCGAAAAGCCTGCGGTCGCTGGCGGCCCCGGCTGGGGCAGCCAGGTGGCGACGATGGAACAGGTGCAGCGCCAGACGCTGCCTAACAGCTGCAACGCAATCGGCAGCAACGGCTTCACCGGCTGCACCGCGCAGATGCTGCAACAATGGTTCGCCGAACGGCGCATGCAGGAAAGCGCGGGCGAGCCTTAATCCCTCGGATATAGCCCATCCATATGGGTAAGGCTCTGGACGATCAGCCGCTCCAGCACCGCCATGTCGATCTGCGACAGGCGCTTGATATAGAGGCAGCCCTTGCCGCGCCTGTACTTGCCGAGCGGCGCGGAGTCCGCCTCGTCCAGCCCGGCAAGGTAGAAGACCTGTTCCGCCTTGCGCGGGGAGAAGCCGATCCGGCACATGTCCCCCTCGCGCCCGCTGTCATAGCGATAATGGTAGCGGCCAAAGCCGATGATGCTCGCCCCCCACATATGCGGTGGCTCGCCCGACAGACGCGTCATCAGCGCCGCGACGATGCGTCCGTCCGCCTGCCGCTCGGGCGGCTCCACCCGGATGAGAAAATCCTCGACCGCCGCGTCGCTCTCGATCGTCTTGTTCGGCTCCGCCATGGCTTGCCCTCCCCGCCCGTTTGGACTAGAGGCTAGCGCGTCATCTGGGGAGTAGCCAGCCGTTCCGCGTCATGCGAACGGGCCATGCGTCAACATATTTGGTCGAGAGGCCATGGCGTATGGGAAGCGGGTCGTATCCGCATCGGGCGAGACCAATGGCATCGACGCTTTTCTGTCCGGCCGGGCGGAAAGCGACGGTGGCATTGTGTCTGCTTAACCTACGCCCGGCCCGGAAACATGATGATGGAAGCTCTCTTCACCTCTGCCGCGCTGGTCGCGCTCGCCGAAATGGGCGACAAGACGCAATTGCTCGCCATGCTGCTCGCCACCCGCTTCAGGAAGCCGGTGCCGATCATCCTGGGTATTTTCGCCGCTACGGTGGCCAATCATTTCCTCGCCGCGCTGGTCGGCCATTCGATCGCCGGTGTGCTGACCCAACCCTGGTTCCGCTATGCCGTCGCTGCCTCGTTCATCGCCATGGCCGCCTGGACGCTGGTGCCTGACAAGATCGACGAGGACGCGCCACTGAAAGCCCCGTCGAAGGCCGGCGTGTTCGTGACCACGCTGGTCGCTTTCTTTCTGGTCGAGATGGGCGACAAGACGCAGGTCGCCACCGTGGCGCTCGGCGCCCGATTCGACAATCTGATCGCCGTCACCATGGGCACGACGCTGGGCATGATGGTCGCCAATGTGCCAGCCGTCCTGTTCGGTGAGGCACTGGCTAAGAAGGTGCCGATGCGCGCACTTCAGATCGGCGCGGCACTGCTGTTCCTGGGTCTGGGCCTGTGGATGCTGGCCGATTTGCAGGGCTGGCTGGGTTAAAGTCAGTTGTCAGCGCGCGGTGGCTGTTGCAAGGGGAATGACAGAGTCATTCCCCTAAACATGGACATGGGACGCGCGTGATGAAGGACAGTCTGGTAACGATCTTCGGCGGCGGCGGCTTTCTGGGCCGGCAGGTCGCGCAGGCGCTGATGGCGCGGGGCGCGCGCGTACGGATCGCACAGCGCGACCTGGCCAGCGCGGTCAAGGTGAAGGCGCTCGGCAATCTGGGCCAGTCCCAGTTCGTCGCGGCCGACATCCGCAAGCCAGTGACGGTAGAGCGCGCCATCCAGGGCAGCGACATCGTCATCAACCTGGTCGGCATCCTGTCCGGCGATTTCGACGCCTTCCATCGTGACGGCGCGGCCAATGTGGCGCAGGCTGCCGCGGCGGCGGGCGTCAGGGCGCTGGTCCATATCTCCGCCATCGGCGCGGATGCGAACAGTCCCAGCGCCTATGGCCGGTCGAAGGCGGCGGGCGAGGACGCGGTAAAGGCCGCCTTCCCGACCGCGACCATCATCCGTCCGTCGATCATCTTCGGTGCGGAAGACCAGTTCCTCAACCGTTTCGCCCAGATCATCGGCTCCGCGCCGGTCATCCCGGTGATCGGTGGCGCCACGAAATTTCAGCCCGTCTATGTCGCCGACGTCGCACAGGCGATCGCAAACGCGGCCGAGCAGCCAGGCGTCTTCGGCGGCAAGACCTTCGAGGTCGCCGGCCCGCAGGTGATGAGCATGAAGGAGATCAACGCCTGGATCGCCAAGGCAATCGGCCGTGACAAGCCGCTGGTGGACGTCCCCAATGGCTTCGCGTCGTTGCTGGCGCTGCTGCCCGGCGGACCGATCACCCGCGATCAGCTCGCCATGCTCGGCCGCGACAATGTCGCCGCTCCGGATAGCGAAGGGCTGGCCGCGCTGGGCGTCGACGCAACGCCGCTGGGCGCGGTCGCGGGCAAGTGGATGATCCGCTATCGCCGCCATGGCCGCTTCGCCGGCCGGGTCAGCGCCTGATCATAGAAGGAGGCGGGGCAATCGTTTTGATAGCCTCGCCAACAATGCTCCTCCCCGCAGCCAGACAGTTGGGCGGGGAGGATTTTTTATGCCAAGCACATAGGGCTTTGCCATGGACCTCCATTATCTGACCGTCATTCTGCTGGGAATCGTCGAAGGGCTGACCGAATTTCTGCCCGTCTCCTCGACCGGCCATCTGATCCTGGCGAGCGAATTGCTGGGCTATGACAGCTCCACCTGGGCGATGTTCAACGTCGTCATCCAGCTGGGCGCGATCCTGGCGGTTGTAGTGCTCTACTGGCGCACCTTCTGGGCGGTGGGCATGGGCCTGCTGCGGCGCGAGCCGGTGAGTTGGCGCTTCTTGCGCAACCTGATCATCGCCTTCATCCCCGCCGCTGTCATCGGCCTCGCCGTGCACGACTATGTCGAGATGCTGCTGGGGGCGCCCAAAGTCGTGGCAACAGCGCTGATCGTTGGTGGCATCGCGATCCTGCTGATCGAACGGGCAGTAAAGGAACAGCGCTTCCACGGCATTGCCGACATACCGGCCGTCCGCGTCCTCGGCATTGGCCTCATCCAGTGCATCGCGATGATCCCCGGCGTCAGCCGGTCGGGCGCGACGATCATGGGCGCGCTGACGCTGGGCGTGGAGCGACGCACCGCCGCCGAGTTCAGCTTCTTCCTCGCCATCCCGACCATGCTGGGCGCGACTACGCTGGAACTGCTCAAAAAGGGCGACCAGATCACCAGCGCCGCCGTGGGCTGGGACAGCATCGCGCTGGGTTTCGTCGTCTCTTTCATCGTGGCCCTGCTGGTCATCAAATGGTTTGTCGGGCTGGTGTCGAAACATGGTTTCGCCCCCTTCGCCTGGTACCGAATCATCGCTGGCGCGGCGGCTCTCATCTGGCTCGCAGCACGATAGGTCCGGATCGGTCGCAAATACCCTGCGATATTTGCGATCAATTCTCAATAAAGGCTGAAATGGCCATTTATTAGGTAAGCCATACTGACTTAACTGTCAAAATCGGCGTGACTCCGTCGGTTTTCCTGCTATGCGCACTTCAGCAACATAGTAGGGACAAGGGTATGGCCGACAATCCGATGCTGAAATTCGTGGGCAAGGCGCAATCCTACCCGGAAAAACGCGCGGCGGACGATCGTGCCGATGATTTTCTGGAAATCAGCAAGTCCTTCATTCTGGACAAGGCAGAGGAACAGGCGTCGCGCTGCTCGCAATGCGGCGTACCCTATTGCTCGACCCATTGCCCGTTGCACAATCATATCCCGGACTGGCTGCGCCTGACCGCCGAAGGGCGTCTGCGCGAAGCCTATGAGCTGTCGAACCTGACCAGCACCATGCCGGAAATCTGCGGCCGCATCTGCCCGCAGGATCGCTTGTGCGAAGGCAATTGCGTCATCGAATTTTCCGGCCATGGTGCCGTCACCATCGGCAGCGTCGAGAAGTACATCACCGACACCGCCTGGAAGGAAGGCTGGGTCGAAGCGCTCGTCCCCGGCCAGCCGCGCGGCCAGTCGGTCGGCGTCATCGGCGCGGGGCCTGCCGGCCTGACTACGGCGGAATATCTGCGCGTGGCCGGTTATGAGGTGCATGTCTACGACCGGCACGACCGCGCCGGCGGCCTGCTGACCTATGGCATCCCCGGCTTCAAGTTGGAGAAGGATGTGGTCATGCGCCGCATCCAGCGCCTGAAGGACGGCGGCATCGTCTTCCACGAAAGTTTCGAGGTCGGCCGCGACGCGACGCTGGAGCAACTGCGCCAGAAGCATGATGCGATCATGATCGCGACGGGCGTCTACAAGCCGCGCGACATCAAGGCGCCGGGCGTCGGCGCCGCAGGCGTGGTCAAGGCGCTCGATTATCTCACCGCCTCCAACAAGGCCGGCTTTGGCGACGCCGTGCCGGAACATGAGGATGGCACGCTGCTGGCAACGGGCAAGAATGTCGTCGTCATCGGCGGCGGCGACACGGCGATGGACTGCGTCCGCACCGCCATCCGGCAGGGCGCCAGGTCGGTGAAGTGCCTCTATCGCCGCGACCGGGAGAATATGCCCGGATCACAGCGCGAAGTCGCCAATGCCGAGGAAGAAGGCGTCGAATTCGTCTGGCTGACCGCGCCGATCGCATTCGAAGGCACGGAGCATGTCACCGGCGTCAAGGTAACGAAGATGCGCTTGGGTCAGCCCGACGCATCCGGCCGTCGCGCGCCCGAACCCGATCCGGGCAGCGAACATACGCTTGAAGCGGACCTCGTCATCAAGGCGCTGGGCTATGATCCGGAAGAACTGCCCAAGCTGTTCGGCGCGGACGACCTGTCGGTCACCCGCTGGGGCACGCTGCGCGTCGATCACAAGACGATGATGACCAGCGTGGACGGCGTGTTCGCCGCCGGCGACATCGTGCGCGGCGCATCGCTCGTCGTCTGGGCGATCCGCGACGGTCGCGACGTCACCGACCATATGCACCGCTATTTGAAGGCGAAGGCCAAGGCAGCGGCGGGCGAAAGGGTCGCGGCGTAACAGCCGCCCCTATCCCGCCCCCTCAACACCATCATCATCGGAAGGAAGGCCCGATCATGACCGACACCAATTTCATGGCCAGCCCGGAAGAGCGCGCACGCATCGCTGCCGAGGGCATGTATCACCCCGACCTGGAAGGCGACGCCTGCGGCGTGGGCCTTGTCGCAGCAACCGATGGCCGGCCGAGCCGCCGCGTGGTCGCCAGCGCGATCGACGCGCTGAAAGCCGTGTGGCACCGTGGCGCGGTCGATGCCGATGGCAAGACCGGCGACGGCGCGGGCATCCATGTCGACCTGCCGGTCCGATTCTTCGACGATGCCATCGCCGATTCGGGCCACAAGCCGCTGCCCAACCGCCTCGCCGTCGGCATGATCTTCCTGCCGCGCACCGACCTCGGCGCGCAGGAAGCCTGCCGCACCATCGTCGAGAGCGAGATCATCGAGGCAGGCTACACCATCTATGGCTGGCGTCAGGTGCCGGTGGACGTGTCGGTCATCGGCCAGAAGGCGCAGGCGACCCGCCCCGAAATCGAGCAGATCATGATCGCCGGCCCGATGCCGGAAGAACGCGATCAGGCCGAGTTCGAAAAGGATCTCTACCTCATCCGTCGCCGGATCGAGAAGAAGGTGATCGCCGCGCAGATTCAGGATTTCTATATCTGCTCGCTGTCCTGCCGCTCGATCATCTACAAGGGGCTGTTCCTGGCGGAATCGCTGTCGGTCTTCTTCCCCGACTTGCAGGACGAGCGGTTCGAAAGCCGCGTCGCCATCTTCCACCAGCGCTATTCGACCAATACCTTCCCGCAATGGTGGCTGGCGCAGCCCTTCCGCACCTTGGCGCATAATGGCGAGATCAACACGATCCGCGGCAACAAGAACTGGATGAAGAGCCACGAGATCAAGATGGCTTCGCTGGCGTTTGGCGAGCAGTCGGAAGACATCAAGCCGGTGATCCCGGCCGGCGCGTCGGACACCGCCGCGCTGGATGCCGTGTTCGAGGCGATCTGCCGTTCGGGTCGCGATGCCCCGACCGCGAAGCTGATGCTGGTGCCCGAAGCATGGCAGGCGGACAGCGCCGAATTGCCCAAGGCCCATGCCGACATGTATGAATATCTCGCCTCCGTGATGGAGCCGTGGGACGGTCCCGCCGCGCTGGCGATGACCGATGGCCGCTGGGTCGTGGCCGGCGTCGATCGCAACGCATTGCGCCCGCTGCGCTACACGCTGACCGGTGACAATCTGCTGATCGTGGGTTCTGAAACCGGCATGGTCGTCGTGCCCGAAACCACCATCGTCAAAAAGGGCCGCATGGGTCCGGGCCAGATGATCGCCGTCGATTTGCAGGAAGGCGAAATCTACGACGACCGCGCGATCAAGGACCAGATCGCCGGCGAGCGCCCCTATGGCGACCTGATCAAGGACTTTCTGACCGTCGCCGATCTGGCCGATGCGCCGACCGCGCTGCCCGCCTGGGACAAGGCGGAACTGACCCGTCGCCAGGTGGCCGCCAACCTGACGCTGGAGGATATGGAGCTGATCCTGTCCCCCATGGTCGAGGATGCGAAGGAAGCCATCGGGTCGATGGGCGACGACACGCCGCTGGCCGTCATTTCCGACAAGCCGCGCACGATCAGCCATTTCTTCCGCCAGAATTTCAGCCAGGTCACGAACCCGCCGATCGACCCGCTGCGCGAACGGCACGTCATGAGCCTCAAGACGCGCTTCTCCAACCTCCACAATATCCTGGAGGAAGGCGCGCAGAACAGCCATGTGCTGGTGCTGGAATCGCCGGTGGTGACGAGCGGGGAATGGTCGCGGCTGAAGGCCTATTTCGGCCCCGCCGTGGCCGAAATCGACTGCACCTTCCCGGCGTCTGGCGGGCAGGAGCAACTGCGCGCCGCCATCGCCCGCATCCGTGAGGAAGCCGAGCAGGCCGTGCGTGAAGGTCGCACCGAAATCTTCCTGACCGACGAAGCCGTCAGCGCCGATCGCGCCGCCATTGCCGGCGTGCTGGCGGCAGCCGCCGTGCACACGCATCTGGTCCGCAAGGGACTGCGCAGCTACGCCTCGATCAACGTGCGGTCGTGCGAAGCGCTCGACACCCATTATTTCGCGGTGCTGATCGGCGTCGGCGCGACCACCGTGAACGCCTACCTCGCCGAAGCCAGCATCGCCGACCGGCACAGCCGTGGCCTGTTTGGTGGCCTGTCGCTGGACGCCTGCATCGAGCGCTATCGCACGGCGATCAACGAAGGCCTGCTGAAGATCATGTCCAAGATGGGCATCGCGGTCATCAGCTCCTATCGCGGCGGCTATAATTTCGAAGCGGTCGGGCTGTCGCGCGCGCTGGTCAACGATCTCTTCCCCGGCATGCCGGCGAAGATTTCGGGCGAAGGCTATGCCTCGCTCCATTATAGCGCGATGATGCGGCATCAGGCGGCGTTCGACGCGGCGGCGGTGCGCCTGCCGATCGGCGGCTTCTATCGCCAGCGTCAGGGTGGTGAGAGCCATGCCTATTCGGCGCAGCTGATGCACCTGTTGCAGACGGCGGTGGCGACCGACAGCTACTCCACCTATCTGCAATTCTCGCGCGGGGTCCGCGACCTGCCGCCGGTCTATCTGCGCGACCTGATGGAGTTCAACTTCGCCCGCGAAGCCGTGCCCATCGATGAGGTCGAGGCCACTACCGAAATCCGTAAACGCTTCGTGACGCCGGGCATGTCGCTGGGCGCGCTCAGCCCCGAAGCGCATGAGACGCTGGCGATCGCGATGAACCGTATCGGCGCCAAGGCCGTGTCCGGCGAAGGTGGCGAGGATGCGAACCGCTTCAAGCCATATGAAAATGGCGACAACGCCAACTCGGTCATCAAGCAGATCGCGTCGGGCCGCTTCGGCGTCCATGCCGAATATCTGGCATCGGCCGAGGAAATCGAGATCAAGGTCGCACAGGGCGCCAAGCCCGGCGAGGGCGGGCAGTTGCCCGGCTTCAAAGTGACCGAGTTCATCGCCAAGCTGCGCCATTCGACGCCGGGCGTGACGCTCATCTCGCCGCCGCCGCATCACGACATCTATTCGATCGAGGATCTGGCGCAGCTCATCTACGACTGCAAGATGATCAACCCGCGCGCTCGCGTGTGCGTGAAGCTGGTCAGCCAGGCCGGCATCGGCACCGTCGCGGCGGGCGTGGCAAAAGCCCACGCGGACGTCATCCTGATCGCCGGCCATGTCGGCGGCACCGGCGCCTCGCCCCAAACATCGATCAAATATGCCGGCACCCCGTGGGAAATGGGCCTGTCGGAAGCCAATCAGGTGCTGACCCTCAACGGCCTGCGCCACCGTGTGAAGCTGCGCACCGACGGCGGCCTCAAGACCGGGCGCGACATCGTGATCGCGGCAATCCTGGGCGCCGAGGAATATGGCATCGGCACGCTATCGCTGGTCGCCATGGGCTGCATCATGGTCCGCCAGTGCCACAGCAACACCTGCCCGGTGGGCGTATGCGTGCAGGATGAAAAGCTGCGCCAGAAATTCACCGGCACGCCGGAGAAGGTCATCAACCTGATGACCTTCATCGCGGAGGAAGTGCGCGAAGTGCTGGCGCGTCTGGGCTTCCGCAGCCTGGACGAGGTGATCGGCCGCACCGAGCTGCTTAAGCAGGTCAATCGTGGTGCCGAGCATCTGGACGATCTCGACCTCAACCCGATCCTGGCCAAGGTGGATGCGCCCGACGACCAGCGCCGCTTCAGCCTGACCGAGTGGCGCAATGAAGTGCCCGACAGCCTGGACGCGCAAATGATGCGCGACGCCAAGGCCGTGTTCGAGCGCGGCGAGAAGATGCAGCTGACCTATACGGTGCGCAACACGCATCGCGCCGTTGGCACCCGCCTCTCCTCCGCCGTAACCGATCGGTTCGGCATGTCGACGCTGGCCGACGGGCATTTGACCGTGCGCCTGCGCGGGTCGGCCGGCCAGTCGCTGGGCGCCTTCCTCTGCAAGGGCATCACCCTTGAAGTGTTCGGCGACGCTAACGACTATGTCGGCAAGGGGCTTTCGGGCGGCATCATCAAGGTGCGCACGACCGTGTCCAGCCCGCTTTCTTCCAAGGACAACACCATCCTTGGCAACACCGTCCTCTACGGCGCGACCAGCGGCAAGCTGTTCGCGGCGGGTCAGGCCGGCGAGCGCTTTGCGGTCCGCAATTCGGGCGCGCAGGTCGTGGTCGAAGGCTGCGGCGCGAACGGCTGCGAATATATGACCGGTGGCACGGCGGTCATTCTGGGCAAGACCGGGGCCAATTTCGGCGCAGGCATGACCGGCGGCATGGCCTTCATTCTGGACGAGGATGGCAGCTTCCCGGCGCAGGCCAATCCGGAAGGCATCGTATGGCAACGCCTCGACAGCAAGCATTGGGAAGCGCAGGTCAAGGCGCTGATCGCCGAACATGCGGTCGCGACCGACAGCAAATGGTCCAACACCATATTGGACGACTGGGATCGCTGGCGCCGGTACATCTGGCAGGTCTGCCCGAAGGAAATGCTCGGCCGCCTCGCCCATCCGCTGAGCGACACACCGGCGGAAACGGTCGCGGCCGAATAATCAGGGCCGCCTGATCATTGGGGCAGGATGCTCTCCGTCTCCGTGGGTAACACTATCTGCGGCGGCGGAGTGGCCTCCTGCCCTTGGCGCGTCATCGTCGCGGGCGGCGACGGCGTATCGCCCGACACGAATCGCGTAATCTTCGGCGGCAGGGGGTTAACCGGCACAGGCGGCTCCACGACGGTCGCCATCGCATAATCGTCCGACGGCACCTCATAGCTCGTGTCCATCGGGCCCACCGAGTCCAGCCCGGCCATGTCCGCCTTCCAGCGACGCTCAGCCAGAGTCGGCCCGCATCCGGTACAGTGAATGGCGCCCGGCCCTTTCTGCGTCGTAAAGCCCGCTTCCTCCACGCCATCATCGTCGATCGCGGTATCGATCGTCGCGCTTGCGGCGCGCGCAGGCGCCTGCGGACTGGTGACATAGCTGCCAAGGCCAAAGCCTAAAACCGCTGCCACGCCCAGCGTCACGCCGGTGCCCATCCAGAAATGTGCCGAGAGCATAGGCCGTCTCCCACGAACACTTTATCTTCTCCAATCAAACCCAACGCAAATGACGATCACTTGTTGCATGACCCAAATCGCTTTGCTAAGGGCCGCCTCCTACCAAGTCACCGGCCCCGCCGGTTTCCTGTTTGATGTGCGGTCATGGCGGAATTGGTAGACGCGCAACGTTGAGGTCGTTGTGGCCGAAAGGCCGTGGAAGTTCGAGTCTTCTTGACCGCACCATCACTCCGCCGGGCCTAATGGCCCGGCAGATAACGCCCCCCTCGATACGATTGGCTGTTGCATTGCAACAAGGGCTGGCGTTTGATCGCGCCATGCTCAAGGCCGCCCTGCACCACCTCACCGCCTATCGTTATAACCGCCCGATCCGGCTAGGACCGCAGGTGGTGCGATTGCGCCCCGCACCGCATAGCCGGACGAAGGTGCCCAACTATGCGCTGAAGATCGAACCGGCGAACCATTTCCTCAACTGGCAGCAGGATCCGCATGGCAACTGGCTGGCGCGCATCGTCTTTCCCGACCCGGTCGACCATTTCTCGATCGAGGTCGACCTGCTTGCCGATCTCGACATCATCAACCCGTTCGACTTTTTCGTGGAGCCTTATGCGGAGGATTATCCCTTCGCCTATGACGACCAGTTGAAAACCGACCTTGCCGCCTATTTCGATATCGAGCCGCAGGGGCCGAAGTTCGAGGCGATGGTCGCCCAATATGATGGCTATCAAAGCCGGACGGTGGATTTCCTGGTAGAGGTCAATCGTCGCCTGCAACAACAGGTCGGCTATGTCATCCGCATGGAGGCCGGCGTCCAGACGCCGGAGGAGACGCTGGACGTCGGCACCGGCTCCTGCCGCGATTCGGCCTGGCTGCTGGTGCAGTTGCTGCGGCGGCTGGGCTTCGCCGCGCGTTTCGTGTCGGGCTATTCGATCCAGCTGGTGGCCGATGTCGAACCGATCGAGGGGCCGAAGGGCGTCACACAGGACGTCGTGGACCTTCACGCCTGGGCAGAAGCCTATGTGCCCGGCGCTGGCTGGGTCGCGCTGGACGCGACCAGCGGCATGTTCGCGGGCGAAGGCCATATCCCGCTCTGCGCCACGCCCCATTATCGCTCCGCAGCCCCCATCAGCGGCATGGCCGAACCGGCCGAAGTCGATTTCAACTTTGAGATGAGCGTCAGCCGCATCGCCGAAGCGGTGCGGATCACCAAGCCTTTCACCGACGCCCGCTGGGACGCGGTGATGGCGCTCGGCGCGCAGGTGGACGCAGACCTTGCCGCGCAGGACGTCCGCCTGACCACCGGCGGCGAACCGACCTTCGTGGCCGAGGATGGCGGCGATGCGGGCGAATGGAATGGCGACGCGGTCGGTCCGACCAAGGCCGCCTATGCTGACCGGCTGATCCGCAAGCTGCGCGCCGAATTCGCGCCCGGCGGCCTGCTGCACCATGGACAGGGCAAATGGTATCCCGGCGAAAGCCTGCCGCGCTGGGCCTATGCGGTCTACTGGCGCAAGGATGGCGTGCCGCTGTGGCGCGACGAAAGCCTGATCGCGCCGGACGATGCGCCCGAAGGCGCTGCCACCGTCACAGCGGCAGATGCGCAGGCCTTTCTGGCGCATATGGCCGGCAATATGGGCTTTTCGGCGGACTATACCCATCCCGTCTATGAAGACCCGGCGGTCTGGGCCGTAAAAGAAGCCGACCTGCCGCTCAACACCAGCCCCGACGATCCCAAGATCAGCGATCCCGAAGCGCGCGCCCGCATGGTCAAGACGTTCGAGCGCGGCCTCGACCAGCCGGTCGGCTATGTCCTGCCGGTGCAGCGCTGGCAGACACAGGCGACGACGCCCCGCTGGCAGAGCGAAATCTGGCAGTTGCGGCGCGGCAAGCTGTTCGCGGTACCCGGCGATTCGGCGCTCGGTTATCGCCTGCCGCTCGGATCGCTGCCCTATGTGCCGCCGTCCGACTTCCCCTATATCCATCCCCGCGACACCAGCGAACCGCGCGAACCGCTTGCGGATTTCCGGACGCAGGTCACGCAGCGGGCCAATGTCGAGGAAGTCCGCGCCCAGCAATCGCAGCGCGTCGCCGGGCCGGATGGCGGCGTGGCCGCACAGGACAGGGTCGAGCAGGTCTTTATCGAGGGCGCGGTCCGCACCGCCGTCACCGTCGAACCGCGCGGCCATTATCTGTCCGTCTTTCTGCCGCCGGTGCAGGCGCTGGAAGATTATCTGGAACTGATCGCAGAGGTGGAGGCGGCAGCCGAAGCGCTGCGCATCCCCGTGCGGATTGAGGGCTATGCCCCGCCGCCAGATCCGCGCATCGACGTGCTGAAAGCCACGCCCGATCCCGGCGTGATCGAGGTGAACGTCCAGCCCGCCGCCAGTTGGGACGAAACGGTGGCCATCACCGAACGCCTCTATGCGCTGGCCCGGCAATGTCAGCTGACCGCCGACAAGTTCATGGTGGACGGCCGGTCGGTCGGCACCGGCGGGGGTAATCATATCGTGCTGGGCGGGGCGACTCTCAATGATTCGCCCTTCATCCGCCGCCCGGACCTGCTCAAGAGCTTCGTCCTCTACTGGCAACGGCACCCTGCACTCTCCTATCTTTTCTCGGGCCTGTGCATCGGCCCGACCAGTCAGGCGCCGCGCATCGATGAGGCGCGGCATGACGGCCTGTATGAGTTGGAGATCGCACTGGCGCAGGTGCCCAACCCGTTTTCGGGCGATGGTGCCGCGCCGCCGCCATGGCTGGTGGACCGCCTGTTCCGCAACCTGCTGGTCGATGTGACGGGCAACACCCACCGCACCGAAATCTGCATCGACAAGATGTTCTCGCCCGATGGCCCGACCGGGCGTCTGGGCCTGCTGGAGTTTCGCGGGTTCGAAATGCCGCCCGAAGCGCGGATGAGCCTGGCGCAGCAATTGCTGATCCGTGCGCTCGCTGCATGGTTCTGGCGCCAGCCGCAGCAGGGCAATCTCGTCCGCTGGAGCACGACGCTGCATGATCGCTTCATGCTGCCCCATTTCGTCTGGGCCGATTTCCTGGAAGTGCTGGGCGACCTTCGAAGCGCAGGCTACGACTTCGACCCCAACTGGTTCGAGGCACAGCGGCAGTTCCGCTTCCCCATCCATGGCACAGTCGATGCTGGCGGCGTGGGGCTGGAAATCACCCATGCGCTCGAACCATGGAACGTGCTGGGCGAAACCGGGGCGATCGGCGGCACCGTCCGTTATGTCGATTCATCCACCGAGCGCTTGCAGGTGCGCGCCACCGGTCTGGTCGCCGGGCGGCATATCGTCGCCTGCAACGGCCGGCAGGTGCCAATGACGCCGACCGCCGTGCCGGGCGAAGGCGTGGGCGGCGTGCGCTACAAGGCATGGGCGCCGGCCAACTGCCTGCATCCCAATCTACCGGTCAATGCACCGCTGACCTTCGACGTGCTCGACAGCTGGAGCGGGCGATCGCTGGGCGGCTGCGTCTATCATGTCGCGCATCCGGGCGGGCGCAATTACGATACGCTGCCGGTCAACGGCTATGAGGCGGAAGCCCGGCGCAAGGCGCGCTTCCAGGATTATGGCCATACGCCGGGTCAGGTCGATATGCCCGCCGCCGAACAAGCCGCCGAATTCCCGATGACGCTCGACCTGCGTTTCCAGCATCACGGGCTGTAGGATGATTTCACCCTTTCACCCTAACCCTTATCGGTGCATGCGCACCTCTTTCCCTATCCCGACGGGAGAAGGAAGGGGCCCGCGCCGCATGGCGGCGTGGGAAGGGTGAGGGCGATATTGTGGACGTCGACGTTCAACTAGACTGGGCCGACGCCTATCTGGCGCAGGCTCCGGCGGGCGATCTGTTTGCCGGGGCCGCACCGGCCATGGCGGCACGCTGGCGCGCCATGCTGGAGCGCCTGTCGACGCAGGCACAGGGCGATCCCGCCATATTGGCCGACCATGTCGCGCGGCAGGCGATCGACCTCGGCATGGCGTTCCGCCACACGGGCGATGAGGAAGAGCGATCCTGGCCGCTCGGCCCGGTGCCGCTGCTGGTCGATGCGGCGGAATGGGCACATATCGAACGCGGCCTGATTCAGCGCGCCGACCTGCTGGAGCGAGTCGTCAGCGACGTCTATTCCACACAATCGCTGGTGCGCGACGGCAAGCTGCCCGCCAGCATCATCACCGGCAGCCCGCATTATTGGCGGGTGATGACCGGCACGCCACCGCCGCGTGGCCATCATCTCCATTTCTATGCCGCCGATATCGGGCGCGGCCCGACCGGCGAATGGCGGGTGCTGGCGGATCGGGTGCGCACGCCCGTGGGCGTGGGCTATGCGCTGGAAAACCGGCTCGCTTTGTCGCGCGCGACCGGCGACATGCTCGGCGCGATGAACACGCGCCGGCTTGCGCCCTTCTTCGACGAACTGCGCCGGGGCCTCGCCGCCGACTGCACCCGCGCCGATCCGCGTATTGGCCTGCTGACGCCGGGCCGCTTCAACCAGAGCTATGCCGAACAGGCGCATCTCGCCCGCTATCTCGGCCTGCTGCTGGTGGAAGGCGACGACCTGATCGTGTCGGACGGCCGCCTGTTCGTACGCACCATTCAGGGCCTGAAGCGCATCGACGGCCTGTGGCGCTGGATGGACAGTCGCTTCCTCGATCCGCTGGCGTTCGACGGCCAGTCGCGCATCGGCGTGCCCGATCTGTATGACGCCTGCGCGCGCGGCGGCCTGATGGTCAGCAACTGGCCGGGTGCCGGCGTGATCGAATCGCGCGCCTTCGCCGCCTTCCTGCCGCAACTGGCGCAGGCGATGCTGGGCACCGACCTGATCCTGCCCAACATCGCGACCTGGTGGTGCGGCCAGCCCCGCGAGTGCGACCATGTGCGGGCGCAGATCGACAATCTGGTGGTCGGCTCCGCCTTCATGGCCGACGCGCCGTTCACGCCCGGCGCCACGCTCGACCGGGATCAGCGCGCCGCCCTGTTCGACGCCATGGCGCGCCGGCCGATGGACTATGTCGGGCAGGAAGTGGTGAAACTGTCGACCACGCCCGCAATCATCGATGGGCAACTCACGCCCCTGCCCTTCACCCTGCGCATCCTCGTGGCGCGCGATGCGACCGGGCGCTGGCGGGTGATGCCCGGCGGTTTCGCCCGGCTGGCGGGCCATGGCGACATTCGTGCCGCACTGATGGGACAGGGCGATATGTCCGCCGACCTGTGCGTGGTCGACAGCAGCCCGGTGCCACCCGACAGCCTGCTGGGGGGCGCACCCGCCATCCGCCGGGTCGGCGGCATGCTGCCGGCCAAGGCGGCGGATAATCTCTACTGGCTGGGCCGTTATATCGAGCGGACGGAAATGACGCTGCGGCTGATCCGCGCCATCGTCGGCGGGTCTATCGAGGCGGACCTTGGCCCCTCGCTCGCCTCCCCCACCATGGCGCGACTGGTCGATCAGCTGGCTCTGTGGGGCGCGGTGCCCGGCCGGGCCGGTGCGGTCGGTTCGCTCTGCGCCACAGCGCTGGGCGATGCGCGCCAGTCGGGCAGCGTCCGGGCGCTGATGGCGACCGTCGCCAATATCGGCGAAGGGTTGCGCGATCGGCTATCGAGCGATGTATGGCGGCTGCTGCGCCTGCCCCTGCCCGGCTTCGACCCCACCGTCACCGAAACCCTGCTCGATGCCTCGTCCCGCATGATCGAACGCATGTCGGCGCTGTCGGGTCTGGCGGCGGAGAATATGGGCCGGACCGAAGGCTGGCGCTTCCACGATATGGGACGCCGCATGGAACGGGCGGTCAATGGCTGTCGCCTGATCTCCCTGTTCGGCGGGGACAATGCGTCGGCCGACGACCTGATGGTGCTGCTCGACCTGATGGACAGCCAGATCAGCTATCGCACCCGTTATCTGACCGGCCCGGCGCTGCCGCCGGTGCGCGATCTGGTCGCGCTGGAGCCGCATAACCCTCGCGCCATCGCCTGGCAGGCATTGCAGCTGGCCGATCATGTCGCCGCGCTCCCCACCCTGCGCGCCGATGGCATGCCGGAAGAGCCTCGTCGTCTGGCCGACGCACTGGCCGCCCGGCTGGCCCCTTTGACCGGCGACACTGTGACGATGGCCGACATCGCCGATGTGGAAAACCGACTGCTGCGCTTGTCCGAAGCGATCGGCCAGCGCTACTTCCTGCAACTGCACAAGACGCAGGACGCGGACATGCTGTCATGATCTACCATGTCCGCCACCGTACCATATTGCGCTATGCCAGCCCGATGCGGCTCGCCCGCTTCAACCTGCGGCTGCGGCCTGCGCCATGGATGGGCCAATGGACGTCGGACTATGCGCTCAGCGTCGATCCCGTGCCTTCGGTCATCGAATCGCGCCCCGCCGCCTGGCCGGTGCAGGTCGCCCGGCTGGTGATCGAAAGCCCGATCCGGCAACTGACGATCGAAAGCCGCTTTCGCGCTGGCGTGCAGCATGGCGCGCCGATTCTGCCCGATACCGGCGATCCGACCGTCGCCACGGTTGCGCAGGCGGCACTACGCGATCGCGACATGGGGCCATCCGCCCCCGCCCATTATCTCTTCGCCTCACCTCGCGCCCCACTGCTGACGGCGATCGGCGACTGGGTGGGCGACACGCTGGCGCCGGACCGGCCGATCGTTGCCGCCGCGCTCGATCTGGCGCTGCGCATCAAGGCGGAGTTCGCCTATCAGCCCGGCGCGACCACCGCCGCCACACCCGTCGCCGACGCCTTTGCCGCGCGTCATGGCGTGTGCCAGGATTTCGCCCATGTCATGGTAGTAGCGCTGCGCCTTGCCGGTCTGCCCGCCGCCTATGTCAGCGGCTATCTGCGCACCCTGCCGCCGCCGGGCATGCCGCGCCTCGTCGGCGCGGACGCTATGCATGCCTGGGCGATGCTGTGGTGCGGGCCGACGCGGGGGTGGATCGGCTTCGACCCGACCAACGGCGTCATTACCGGCGACGACCATCTGTTCGTCGCCATGGGCCGCGACTATGCCGACGTCGCACCGATGGACGGGCTGTTCGTCGGCGGCGCGGGGCAGAGCCTGTCGGTGATGGTCGACGTCGCGCCGGAAGAGGAAAAGGAAATCGCATGACCGCCATCATTCTCGTGCTGGCTGGCATTTACTGTCTGACTCGCGGCGTTATGGACCTGCGCGCGAAACGCTGGGTCTGGGGCGTACTGGGCCTCGTCAGCGGCGTCGCCATCATGGCCGCGCCGGTCCCGACGCAGGTACAGGTGACCCTGCCTGCCAGCCCAGCGCGCTGATCAGACGCGCTCGAACATCAGCTTCATGCCCTTGCGCGGGCGCACGGTCAGGCGGCTGATCGGTTCAGCCTTGAACCCCTTCGCCACGGTCAGCCGATAGCGGCGCAGCGTCGCGGCGATCACCGTCATCACCTCCTGCTGGGCAAAGCCCGCGCCGACGCAGACGCGTGGCCCCCGACTGAAGGGGAACCAGGCCTGTTTCGCCATTTCCGCATTGGCGGGGTCGGCAAAGCGATCGGGGTCGAAGGCATGCGGGCAGGCCCAATTATCCTTATTGCGCTGGGTCAGCCAGGGGGCGACCACCAGCATCGCGCCCGGCTCCAGCTGCTTGTCGCGCATCTGCATCGGGCAGGGCACTTCGCGCGGGAAGAAGGCGAGCGGCGGATAAAGGCGCAGCGTCTCCTTGAAGACGTTGCGCACCACGGGCATGTCCTTCAGCATCGCGGCGGTGAAAGGGTCTTCGCCCGCAACCTGCGCCACCTCGGCCCGCGCGCGATCCTGGATATGGGCGCATTCGGCGAGCAGATACAGCGCCCAGGTCATCGTGCTGGCCGATGTTTCATGCCCCGCCAAGAAGATGGTCGCGACCTGATCCATCAATTCCTTCAGCGTGAAATGCGCGCCCGTCTCGGGATGCTTCGCCTCCACCAAGGATTGCAGGATATCCTTATATTGCGCCGGTTCGCCCGCATGAAAGGCGTCGAAGCGCGCCGTCACGATCGGACGGAAGACATCGCGGATCGCCGTCGCCGGGCGCTCCGACCATTTCTCGAACCAGCGGCTCGGCAGGCCGTACAGGCCCAGCATGGAGGCGCTGTGCGAATAGCGCTGGAAGCGGCCGAACGCCTTGTGGATGATCGCCGAGCGCTGGAGGTCCAGCGTCTCGGAAAAGAGCGTGCGGAAGATGATGTCGGCCGCCACATGAGTCATCATCGGATCGACGTCGAACGACTTGTCCGTCCCCGCCGCCTCGATCCGCGCGAGGAAGGCATCGGCGGCGGCCGCCATCAGCGGCATCGACTTGGCCAGTGCAGTATGGGCGAAGGCCGGGTTCACCATCGCCCGCTGATTTTCCCAATCCTCGCCATTGGCGGAAAAGACGCTGTTGCCGATCAGCGGCCACAGCCCCTTCACCAGTTCATGATGCTTGGGAAATTCGGTGCCGCCCTTCAGGATGCGATCGACCAGTACCAGTTCGTTGGCGATATACATGGTCTGGCCGCGCCCGCGCACCTCGCCCATCTTCATCGTATAGCTTTTTTCGAACAGCACATGGATCCAGCTGTGCCAGCCGATGAAGAAGCGCTGCATCATCGTGCGCTTGTTGCGCGTGGGCTGCGGAAAAGGCGGGGTGAAGAGCGGATCGGTCATGGGATCGTCCTGAAGGCGGCGATGGACTCGTCGAGGCGGCTGCGACCCGCTGTCAGACTGATGAAATCGACCGGCGACAGGCGATCCCCGACGCGCAGATAGTCGAAATGCGCCTCATATTTGTTGGACCAGCCGCCATGATAATTTTCGGGCTCATAAAAGAGGTGGAAGCGCGGCGATAGCATGTCGACCCGCGCCGCATGTCGATCGGCGACAAGAAGCAGCGGATTGACGTTGAAATAGGCCGCGCCATCCGGCGGGAAGGACAGGTCGACATAGCGGAAATGCTTGTCGGCCAGCACCTTCAGGTCGGCATGATACCAGCGCGCATCGGTGCGCAGCGCCACCACCGGCACCACCTGCCCCAACCCGACCATGGCGAAATGGGCCGGCAGCGTGTCGCCGCGTCGATCGAACAGACGGCGCATCACCGACATGCCCAGGATCGTGCCAGCACTGTGGGTGACGAACAGGACTTCGTCCCACGGCCCGTCCAGTTCGTCTGCGATTCGGCCCGCAAAGGCATCGAGCCGCGCGTCCAGCGCTTCGCCGGGACCGCCAGCCGCCAGCGTGTGATGATAATAGGTGAAGCGCAGCAGCCAGGGCACGACCAGCTTGTTGAGCCACTTGCCCGACAGCAGCGCGCTCACGCCGATCCCCACCAGCGCCGCCGCCCAGAAGGGCAGCACGATCCACAGCAGCAGCGCCGGCATCAGCGCGAACAGCAGCGGGATCATCACCGCCAGGAAGGGCGGGTAGCAGATGGTCAGCACCGGGCCGGGCCGCAATGCCTTCATGCGGCCGAACTGCATGAATCGGCCATGGCCGACATAGGTGGCGATGGAGCGCCAGGCGAGTTTCAGCGGATTGCGAATCCACACCTTCCCGACCAGATCCTCCCAGCGCAGATATTCATAGTCGGTCTGGGTGCCAGCCGCGTCATTATCCACGCTCCAGGCCGCCGACACGGTCGATCCGGCCGCACCGGCACGGCGCGCACTCACCGTCAGACTATCGCCGGTCAGGGCCGCATGGCGCGCCGCCTGATCGCGATAGAGCTGATGATAGAAACGCACGCCACGCGGATCGAATCCGCCCAGATAAAAGACTTTACGCTTGAACTTTTCCACGGCCCCCGCCCTAATCGGATCCATGAGTATATCCGAGCGCGACTATTGCTATTTCATCGACCACCGAAAATACAACCGAAACATCGGTTGCCGCAAACATGACAATATGTACGGAATCAATGGCGGCGGCGGTGAGCGGGACCGTTGGCGGGCCGACATGACCTTTTATCGCCATATGAAGGCCAATGGCGATCCGATGGCGCTGCCTTCGCTGCTCGCCTGCCTGACCTTCGGCTGGTTCTGCTGGAACTATCATCCGGGCAAGGGGCTGTGGCGCGGTCAGCTGTTGCGCCGCTTCTTCAAAGCGCCCAAATGAGCGGCATGATCCAGCCCAAATCCGTCAGCGTCGGTTCCGTCACATTCGGCAACGACCTGCCCTTCGTCCTGATTTCCGGCCCCTGCCAGATCGAAAGCCGCGACCATGCGCTGTTCATGGCGGAGGCTCTGGCGAAGGCCGCGGCGGCGGCGGGCGTGCCCTTCATCTTCAAGAGCAGCTTCGACAAGGCGAACCGGACATCGGTATCGGGCCGGCGCGGCGTGGGCATCGACGCAGGGCTGGCGATCCTGGCCGACGTGAAGGCGACTTTGGGCTGCCCGGTGCTGACCGACATCCATGGCCCCGAACAGGTGGAAGCGGCGGCGCAGGCGGTGGATATCCTGCAAATCCCCGCCTTTCTCTGCCGCCAGACCGATCTGCTGATCGCGGCAGGGAAGACCGGCGCGGTGATCAACGTCAAGAAGGGCCAGTTCCTCGCCCCCTGGGACATGGCGGCGGTGGCGCAGAAGGTCGCCTCCACCGGCAATGAGCGCATATTGCTGACCGAGCGCGGCGCGAGCTTCGGCTATAATACATTGGTCAGCGACATGCGCGCGCTGCCGACCATGGCCGAAACCGGCTATCCGGTGGTGTTCGATGCCACCCATTCGGTGCAGCAGCCCGGCGGGCTGGGTTCGGCATCGGGCGGGCAGCGCGAATTTGCGCCCCTGCTGGCGCGCAGCGCGGTGGCGGCCGGGGTCGCGGCGATCTTTGCCGAAGCCCATGAAGACCCGGACAATGCCCCATCCGACGGCCCGGTCATGCTGCCGCTCGACTGGGTCGGGCCGATGCTGGAAAAGCTGGTCGCGATCGACGCGGTGGTGAAGGGCCGGTAGGAAAATCCGGGCTTAACTTCGCACTTTTCTCGCACATTGCGACATATCGTTGCGTGGGCCTGATCCTATCGGAAAGTCAGGCCCATGGCCGACTGGCCCGATCATGACAGAGTCAGGCCAGATAGGACAGGCTGGTCATGGCCGGGTCTGGCCCCGGCCCCGCACGATCCACTTGTAGGTGGTCAGCCCTTCCAGCGCGACCGGGCCACGCGCATGCAGGCGGCCGGTCGAAATGCCGATTTCGGCGCCCAGCCCGAATTCGCCGCCATCGGCAAACTGGGTAGAGGCGTTCCACATCACGATCGCGCTGTCGACGGCATTGAGGAAATGTTCCGCCGTCGCCGCGTCTTCGGTGATGATGGCGTCGGTATGGTGGCTGGCATGGGCAGCGATATGGGAGATCGCGTCTTCGACGCCGTCGACCAGCCGGATCGAGACGATGGCGTCGAGATATTCGGTATCCCAATCCTCGTCGCTCGCCGCCGTGACGCGCGCATCCATCGCCTGCACCGCCGCATCGCCGCGCACTTCGCACTGGGCGTCGAGCAGCGCCTGCACCAGCGCGGGCGCATGGCCATAGGCGCGATCGATCAGCACCGTTTCGGTCGAACCGCACACGCCGGTGCGCCGCATCTTGGCATTGACGACCAGCGCCTGCGCCATGGCGGGGTCGGCCGCGCCATCGACATAGCTGTGGTTGATGCCGTCCAGATGGGCGAGCACGGGCACCCGCGCTTCCTCCTGCACCCGCGCGACCAGGCTCTTGCCGCCGCGCGGCACGATCAGGTCGACAAATTCCGATGCCTTGAGCAGCGCACCCACCGCCGCGCGATCGGTGGTGGGAACCAGTTGCACGACGTCGGCGGGCAGGCCGGCGGCGACGATGCCGTCCACGATCGCGGCATGAATGGCACGGTTGCTTTCCTTCGCCTCGCTGCCGCCGCGCAGGATCACGGCATTGCCCGCACGCAGACAGAGCGCGGCAGCATCGGCCGTCACATTGGGGCGGCTTTCATAGATGATGCCGATCACGCCCAGCGGCACGCGCACCCGGCTGAGTTCCAGCCCATTGGGCCGCACCGACGTGTCGATCACGCTGCCCAGCGGATTGGCGAGCGCAGCGACCTGATCCACGCCGTCAGCCGTGGCCGCGACGCGATCCTCGTTCAGCTTCAGCCGGTCGAGCATGGCAGGCGACAGCCCATTGGCCACCGCATTGTCCATGTCGCGCGCATTGGCGGCGATGATCGCCGGCGCCTGATCCCGCAGCGCCTGTGCCGCGCGGCGCAGCGCGTCCGCCTTCTGCGCGTCGCTCGCCTGCGCAATGATTGCAGCGGCGCGGCGCGCGCGCGCGCCCATCGTCGCGATCAGCATTTCGGGGGTCTGGGTCAGGTCGTTCATGGACACTCTCGGCCGAATTTGGCCGCGCCTTAAAGCATTTTGACGTCATCTGGAACAGATGACGGCTCGCAAAATGCGGGAAACCGAAAATGTAGCATGAAAGCGCGTCGCAGCGAAAGGCGCACGGGGCCTTAAAGCGGAGCGAAAAAGGGAGGAGTACCAACGGCCGGATCATGGGTCGCAATATGACCCGGCCGTCAGCAGGCAGGCGTAGCCCGCCTCTCCTTCGGTTTAGCGATTCGGCATCGCCGCCACATACCCCAACAGGGGTAAGGCAGCAGAAATTCCGCTTCCGTCAGTGACTGATAAGCCCGACGATCCGCACCAGTTGCGATTCCCGGTTGCAGCCGGTCTTCTCGTAGATGCTGCGCAACTGTACCTTGAGCGTCTCCACCGACACGCTGCGGGCGGCCGCGATCTGCTGGCGCGATTGCCCCGCCGCCAGACGGATGGCGATGTCCGCCTCGGCCGGGGTCAGGCGGAAGGTGCGGGTCAGCAATTGCACATGCCGGTCGGACGGCTCCCCCACCCGCGCAACGACGATCGCGCGCGGGGCGAAGGGCAGCGCCCAGGGTCGCACCGGCAGCGGATGAAATTCCAGCATGATCGCGACGCCGCCGGCCTCATCCGCCAGCGCCACCGGATCGGCAGTGCGGCCGGGTGGCTCGATCACGCTGCGCATCGCCCGCAGGATCGCCCGCGTTTCGTCCGCACGGTCGCTCGCCAGCCAGCCATCGCTGACGTGGATGCGGCTGGTGGACAGCAGCGCCTCGGCACGCGGGGTCATGCCACCGACCCGCCCGGTCGCATCGAGCAACCAGCAGGCCCGGTCCATGGATTCGAACGTGCCGGACAGGAGCGCAAAGCCCTGCGCCTCGATCGCCTGCTGCAACAGCACGGCGGACCGGGCATGGCCGGCGATCCGGGCGAACAGGTCGCGCTGCTCCTGACTGGTCCGGCCATCCTTCGCATTGCGCAGCAGCGCCAGCCCGACCATCTGGTCCGGCGCGCCGACCAGCCGGGTCTGACATCCGTCGAAAATGTCGAAGTCCGAACACATGTCGAGATAGTCGTCCGACCGCAATGTCGGGCGGGCCATGTCATAATGGGCTTCATGCACCACGGCCGGTCGGTCCGGCAGACGATCGGCTGCGATGCGGAAATTGAGGTCGGGCTTGGCCTGGTCGATCGCCGCGCCCTTGGGCACGATGCTCGCGTCGATATCGCTGATCCAGTTGAAACCCCAGGCCCCCGGCCCGAAGCCGATCAGCTGACCATGGCCAGAGCCGGTCGCCCGCGCCATCGCCTGAATGGCGGCGCCCCATTTTTCCGGTTCGAGCGCAGCGGACAGGAACATGTCCGCCCACGCCGCATCATCCTTGGCGCGAGTCGCCATAGAAACCCCCCAATGCCCCGGATTCGCCTGAGCCAAAGCACAGGCGAAGTCAAATGGGTCGAAGGAGGAAACCGCCCAAAAACGGGGCGTTATTGATCTGGATTAACCTTCGGTCAGGCGGCCTGCGCCAGTTCTTCTTCGCGCACCGCTCGGATCATGCGGCATGGCGGGATATTGCGCCATTCCAGCGCGTCGCTGACATCGCCGAAGATCGGGTTCAGGAAACGCAGTACATAGCGCGAATATTGGTAGATGAGGAAAGCGCCGCCCGGCCGCAGCGCCCGCCGTGTTTCGGCGCAGATGGCTTCGCCCACGCCATCGGGCAGGGTCGAGAAGGGAATGCCCGACAGCACATAATCGGCCTGATAATGGCCCGCTTCCTTGATGAAACGGCGAACGTCGGCGGCGGAGCCATGGACGACACGCAAGCGTGGATCGTCAATTTCCGCCTCCAGATAGGCGACGAAATCCAGATTGAGGTCGATCGCCAGCAACATCGCGTCGGCTGGCAACCGGTCGAGGATCGGCCGGGTGAAGGTGCCGACGCCCGGACCATATTCCACGAACAGCCGCGTATTACGCCAGTCCACCTGATCCAGCACCCGGTCCACCAGCGTCGCGGAGGACGGGATGACCGACCCGATCATGCCGGGATGCTTGATGAACTGGCGAAAGAACATGCCCCACTGGCTGAAAAAGGAACCGGACTTCCCTGCGCCGGCCTTGGCCTTCTTGGTCTTCTTCAATGGAATGGAGGCCATCAACGTCCGCCTGTGTGAATCATCCAGAACGCCTTGCAAATCCGGACCTTTCTGGCAAGCGGCTTTGCAACATGCCTGTCATGAACGCAGGGGGCGGCGGATGGGTTCAATCCGCCGCCCCCCGCTGCATGGCCGCATCAATCCGCCCGGTCGCGCGACCGCACCATGCCCGGCGCGATGAAGCCGATCGGATCGACCTGCATCGCCCGCTGTTTCAGCTGCGACTGGATCTGTTCATATTCGCGCTCCATTTCGGGCGTGACGGAGGCACGTGTGTCTTCCAGTGCCGCCTCGAAATGCGCCTGCGTCACCTTGTCTACCGACAGCGACTGGCGCAGCGCGAACAGGCCGGCACGGCGGACCAGATCCTCCAGATCCGCGCCGGTGAACCGCTCCGTCTCCGCCGCCAGACGGTCCAGATCGACATCGTCGGACAGCGGCATCTTGCCGGTATGGATGCCCAATATGCGCCGCCGCCCTGCTTCGTCGGGGACCGGCACATAGATGAGTTCGTCGAACCGCCCCGGCCGCAACAGCGCCGGGTCGATCAGCGTCGGCCGGTTGGTCGCGCCGATGACGACCACCGACTGCAACTCCTCCAGCCCGTCCATCTCGGCAAGGATGGTGTTCACCACCCGCTCCGTCACCGCTGGCTCGCCCAGGCCACCGCCGCGTGCGGGGACCAGACTGTCCAGTTCGTCGATGAAGATGACCGTTGGCGCTACCTGCCGCGCGCGGGCGAAGAGACGGGCGATCTGCTGCTCGCTCTCGCCATACCATTTAGACAGCAGGTCGCTCGATTTGGTGGCGATGAAATTGGCCTGCGCTTCCCGCGCGACCGCCTTCGCCAGCAGGGTCTTGCCGGTGCCAGGCGGGCCGTAGAGCAGGAAGCCCTTGGCCGGGCGGATGCCGATGCGGCGGAAAGCATCGGGGTCTTTCAGCGGCAGCTCGACCCCTTCCTTTAGGCGCATCTGCGCATCGTCCAGCCCGCCGATATCGGACCAGCCGATATTGGGTGCCTGCACCATCACCTCGCGCATGGCCGATGGCTGCACCCGCTTGATCGCGGACAGGAAATCCTCCCGCGTGACGGACAATTCCTCCAGCACGTCGGGCGGGATCGTCCCGTCCTCCAGATTGAGGCGCGGCATGAAGCGCCGCACCGTCTCGATCGCTGCCTCGCGGGTCAGCGCGGCAAGATCGGCGCCGACAAAGCCATAGGTCATGCGTGCCAGTTCGGCGAGGTCGACCTTGTCGCCCAGCGGCATGCCGCGCGTATGAATGCCCAATATCTCGCGCCGGCCGCGCTCGTCGGGGACGCCGACGATGATCTCGCGATCGAAGCGGCCGGGCCGGCGCAGCGCCTCGTCGATCGCTTCGGGCCGGTTGGTGGCTGCAATCACGACCAGATTGGTACGCGGCTCCAGCCCGTCCATGAGCGTCAGCAGCTGGGCGACGAGCCGCTTTTCCGTCTCGCCGGTCACATTGCCGCGCTTGGGCGCGATCGAATCGATCTCGTCGATGAACAGGATCGACGGCGCGGACTTGGCCGCCGCCTCGAATATCTCGCGCAGCTGCTTTTCCGACTCGCCATAGGCCGATCCCATGATCTCCGGCCCGTTGATCAGGAAGAATTCGGCATCCGACTCATTGGCGACCGCACGCGCCAGCCGCGTCTTGCCGGTGCCCGGCGGGCCATGCAGCAACACCCCCTTGGGCGGATCGACGCCCAGCCGCGTGAACAGTTCGGGATAGCGCAGCGGCAATTCCACCATCTCGCGCAGCTGGTCGATCGCATCGGCCATGCCGCCGACATCATCATAGGTCACGTCGGCGCGGCGCGATTCGCGCGGTTCTTCATATTCGGCGCGCAGCTCGACTTCAGTCTCGGCGTCGATATGGACGATGCCCTTGGGCACGGTGGACACCACTACCAGCCGGATTTCCTGCAAGGCGTAGGCCGGCGCGGCCAGCATCTGGCGCAATTGCGGCGGCATGTCATTAGGGGGCACCTGCTGCTGCCCGGCGGTCGCAACGACATCGCCAGCGGTCAGCGGCCGCTGGTAGAAGACGCGCTTCAACGCGTCGGGATTGCCCTGTAGTCGTAGATTATTTTGTGCAGGTGCGAACACCACTCGCTGGGCGGGGCGCGGTTCGGCCTTCATGATCTGGACGAAGTCACCCGATCCCACACCGGCATTGGCGCGCTGCAATCCATCAAGGCGAAGAACGTCCAGCCCTTCATCCTCCTTGTACGGACGCACCACCCGCGCCGGCGTGGCGCGCTTGCCGACAATCTCGACCACATCGCCTTCGGCCAGTTCCAATTGCGCCATCACGGTCAGCGGCAAGCGCGCCAGACCGCGCCCTGCATCTTCCGGCCGCGCATTGGCGACCTGAATGCGGCGTCCTTCCTGTTCCTGATCGGCCACGCATCATCCCCGTCTTTGTCGTTCCGTAACGATGTAGGAAACACCGGGCCGGGGAAAAAGGGGCAAGCGATCAGATGGCGCGACCAAAAAAAAGGGCCGGTCGCAAGACCAGCCCTGAAAGTTTTAGGAGAGGATGCCTGAAAGGCCTGTCCTATGTGCAGTGCGGCACGATATATTGCAAGTGCGAAAAGAATTAGCGAGTTGCAAAAATTGCATCTTGCCATCTAGCCCATTTTCCTGCTCTGTAGGGAGAGGATGCTTGAACCCCGGTTCGCGCGGCGCACGACAAGAATCAATGACGCGGCGCAGCGCACCGGCATAGATATTGACGAGATATGCGCAGATTGCCGCCCCTTACGGCCCTGGAGGCCTTTGTACAGGTTGCCCGCCTGGGGTCCGTCAAGGCGGCTGCCGAGGAACTCGCCCTGTCGACTCCGGCGCTCAGCCGCCGCGTCCAGGCGCTGGAGCGCTTCATCGGCCGCCCCCTGTTCGACCGCAAGCATCAGGCGCTGGAAATCAATGCCGAAGGGCAGCGACTGCTGGACGACATTGCCCCCGCGCTGGATTCCCTTTCGCAGGCGCTGGAGAATATCCAGAGCGGCGGCAACCAGTTGCGGCTTCGGCTGGCGGTGATGCCGCTGTTCGCGACCCAGCGACTGTTCCCGCATCTGGGCAATCTGCGCAAACAGCATCCGCAGCTGCATATCGACATCGAAACCACGCCCCACGCCGTCGCGCGACTGGGCGAAGGACTGGACGCGGCGATCGTGCTGATGGCCAAGGACATCGATTCGGCCCTCTATGCGCATGAACTGGACCATGAGCAGGTCTACCTCATCGGTCGGCGGGAGTTGCTGGAGGGGCCGCATGCCCTGACCTCGCCGGAAGAACTGGCGCAGCAGACCGTGCTGCTCCATCGCGACATGGCGCTATCCTTCGATGCGTGGAAGGAAGCGGCGGGCCTGCCCGACCTGCAACCGCTGGCAGTGGACAATTATGATTCGGGCCAGTTGATGCTGGAGGCCGCCGCACAGGGGCTGGGCGTTGCGGTGATGCACGCCAGCCATTATGAACAGTCGCACGATCCGCGGCTGGTGCGGCTGTTCCCGATCCATGTCGACAGTCCCTATCGCTATTTCTTCGTCTGCCGCCCGCGCGCGCTCCAGACGCGCGCCGTGCGCATCTTCCGCGACTGGCTGGTCAGCGCGGATATCTGAGGAAAGCGGCGGCAGTCGGCTTTTCGTCGCACACCCGATTATTTCGCTGCCGGTCCCTTAACCTTGTTTCATGCCGTCCGTTATGGAGAGCATGAACGGGGCACAACCATCTTCCGCGAGCCCGCAACATGGGCTGACCGACCGTCTGGCACGCTGGGCCAGGGGGTTTTCCGGCAAAACCGAGGAGGGTGTCGTCGAAGACGAAGAAGAGCAGCGACCGCGCAGCGGCACCGCCTCCAACCGCGAGATTAATCGCCGCAAACAGCTTTACAGCGACATTGGCGACTTTCTCTTCGCCCATGACCTCGACCTGACACCGATCAACTTCAGCGTCGCGCTGGACTATCTGACCGGCGCGAACATCGGCGTCGAAAAGGCGATCAAGGCCGTAATGATGGAACGCGGCAAGATCACCAACGGCTGGATCGAATCGATCGCAGCCGAACAGCGCGCCGACGAGGTCACGCCCGAATCGCTGGCCTCCATGCTGGACAAGGTGGAGGAGAACCTCACCCAGTTCACTGGCCTGATGCATGAATCGCGCAACAGCGCGAAGGATTATGGCGCGGCCTTGCAGGAGCAGGCCAAGGATCTGGGCGAAGGCCGCGACAATGAGCCGGTGCTGGCCCGTCTGGTCGGCCTGACCCGGTCCATGGTGGAAAAGACGCGCCAGGTCGAAAGCCAGCTGCGCGAGAACCAGAAACAGACGCAGGCGCTCAAGTCGAGCCTGGAAAATGCCCGCCGCGCCGCCGAACATGACCATCTGACCGGCCTGCCCAACCGCCGCGCCTTTGAAGGCGTGCTGCGCGATGAAATGGAACAGGCGCAGGGCAATGGCGAAACGCTGTCGGTCGCCTTCTGCGACATCGACCATTTCAAGCATATCAACGACACGCATGGCCATGACACCGGCGACCGGGTGCTGAAATTCGTCGCCGGCCTGCTGGCCAAAGCCTCCAACGACCGCTGCCATGTGGCGCGGCATGGCGGCGAGGAATTCGTCATGCTGTTCCGCGGCAAGACCGCCGCCGAAGCCTGCGAAGTGGTGGATAGCGTGCGCGAGGATCTGGCCAATCGCAGCCTGGTAAACCGCACCAATGGCGAGCGGATGGACCGGGTCAGCTTTTCCGCCGGCGTTGCCAATGTGCTGGCCTATGACGACCCGCGCGGCGCGCTCAAGGCCGCCGACCGCGCCCTCTACCTTGCCAAGGAACATGGCCGCAACCGCGTCTACCTTGCGGCGGAGGTGGACTAAAGGCGTTAGAAATCCGGCTTTTCATAATGGGCCGGCGGGGTAATGACCTCCATCCGCTCCGACAATAACGGGCGGAAGGAGGGGCGCGACTTGAAGCCGGCATACCAACGCCGGACCGGTTCGTGCCCCTGCCAGTCGATGCCGCCCAGATAATCCGCCACCGACAGATGCGCAGCCGCGGCGATATCGGCCAGACTGAGCGTCGCACCTGCCATCCAGCTGCGATGATCGAGCAGATAATCCATATAATCCATATGGACATTGGCGCGCTTCATCGCCTCGCGCAGTATGCGGGCATCAGGCGACGTCCGTTCAACCAGCCGCTTCTTCATCCGCTCGTGCAGCAACGGGCCGACCACATCACCATAGAAATTCTGGTCGAAAAAGGCGGTCAGCCGCCGCACCTCCGCCCGTCCGGCGGCGGTGCCAGAGATCAGCGGGACTTTCTCCACCGTCTCCTCGAAATATTCGCAGATCGCCTGACTGTCGATCAGCGTCACGCCCTTTTCCGCATCCGCCATGACCGGCGTGGTGCCGGCCGGGTTCAGATCCAGAAACTCGTCGCGCATCATCCAGGGCGATTCACGCACCAGATCATAGCCGATCCCCTTCTCACCGAGGAGAAGCCGGACCTTGCGCGAAAAGGGACAGAGCGGGAATTGATAAAGCAACCACATAAGTGATCCCTGTTAGAGCATTTTGAAGTCATCTGGAACAGATGACGGCTCGCAAAATGCGGAAAACAAAAGAGACCTGGCGCATGATGGTCGCATCATGCGCCAAGCGCGGGCGGGCTGCGGGGAAAGCGGCAAAATGCCATCACGATATTCATTCGATACGGCGATATTGGCCAAAAGGAGGGCAAGAAACGGCATGGTCCGGCCTTCCGATCCCCGCCATCGGGCGATAGAAGAGAAGGCAATAATGGTTTCGTGATGGAAAGGATGCCCGATGTCTGACGATTTCTTCCCGGTGCCGGAGGAATGGGCCAAGGGCGCACTGCTGGACCGGGCGGCACGCGACGCCGATTATGCGCGCTCGATCGAAACGCCGCATGACTATTGGCTGGAGCGGGCGCAGCGGCTGGACTGGATCACTCCTCCGACCAAAACCAATGAAAGCAGTTTCCACGAAGCGGATTTCGGCGTGCAATGGTTCTCCGACGGGGTGTTGAACGTCAGCGCCAACTGCATCGACCGCCATCTGGCGCAGCGGGCCGACCAGACCGCGATCCTGTGGGAACCCGATTCGCCGGATGCAGAGCCGCGCCGCTACAGCTATGCGCAGTTGCATGAGGAAGTCAGCCGCTTCGCCAATGTACTGAAGGCCGCAGGCGCGAAGAAGGGCGACCGCATCACCGTCTATATGCCCATGATCCCGGAGGCCGCCTTCGCCCTGCTCGCCTGCGCGCGGATCGGCGCGGTGCACAGCGTCGTGTTCGGCGGCTTTTCCCCCGACGCGCTGGCCGGCCGCATCCAGGATTGCGATTCGAATATCGTCATCACCGCCGATGAAGGGCGGCGCGGTGGCAAGGCGGTGCCGCTCAAGGTCAATGTCGATGCAGCGCTGGCCCATTGCCCCAGCGTGAAGAAGGTCGTGGTGGTCAAGGCGACCGGCGGCGCGGTGACAATGCAGGCCGGACGCGACCTGTGGCTGCATGAGGAAGCGGCAAAGGTATCGGCCGATTGCCCGCCCGAACCGATGCAGGCGGAAGATCCGCTGTTCATCCTCTACACCTCCGGATCGACCGGCAAGCCCAAGGGCGTGCTGCACACGACCGGCGGCTATCTGCTGTGGGCGGCGCTGACCCACGAACTCTGCTTCGATTATCGCCCCGGCGACATCTACTGGTGCGCGGCCGATATCGGCTGGGTCACGGGCCACAGCTATATCGTCTATGGTCCGCTGGCCAACGGCGCGACGACCCTGATGTATGAAGGCGTGCCCAACTGGCCGACGCCCAGCCGCATCTGGGAGGTGGTCGACCGGCATCAGGTGCAGACGATCTTCACCGCTCCCACGGCACTGCGCGCTTTGATGAAGGAGGGCGACGAATTCGTCACGAAGACCAGCCGCAAATCGCTGCGCCTGCTCGGCACGGTGGGCGAACCGATCAACCCGGAAGCCTGGCGCTGGTATCATGGCGTGGTCGGCGAAGGCCGCTGCCCGATCATCGACACATGGTGGCAGACCGAAACCGGCGGCGCGATGATCGCGCCGACGCCGGGCGCCACGGACCTGAAGCCCGGCTCCGCCACCTTCCCCATGCCCGGCGTGGTGCCGCAGATCGTCGATAGCGAAGGCAAGGTGCTGGACGGCGCGACCGAGGGCAATCTGGTCATCGCGCAAAGCTGGCCGGGGCAGATGCGTACCGTCTGGGGCGATCATGATCGCTTCTTCCAGACCTATTTCACCACCTTCCCCGGCAAATATACCACCGGCGACGGCGCGCGGCGCGATGCCGACGGCTATTACTGGATCACCGGGCGCGTGGACGACGTCATCAACGTGTCGGGCCACCGCATGGGCACGGCGGAGGTCGAAAGCGCGCTGGTGCTGCATGAAAGCGTCGCGGAAGCGGCAGTCGTGGGCTTCCCGCATGATATCAAGGGGCAGGGCATCTACGCCTATGTGACGCTCAACAGCGGGGAGGAAGCGACCGACGATCTGCGCAAGGCGCTGGTGAAATGGGTGCGGACCGAAATCGGCCCGATCGCCACGCCCGACGTCATCCAGTTCGCCCCCGGCCTGCCCAAGACCCGGTCGGGCAAGATCATGCGCCGCATCCTGCGCAAGATTGCCGAGGGCGAAGTCTCCGCGCAGGCGCTCGGCGACACCAGTACGCTGGCCGACCCGTCGGTGGTGGAAAATCTGGTCGCCAATCGTCAGAAGTAGACAGAAAGGATCGCACCGCCGCGCAATCCGTTGGATATAGGGCCATGGCCGTCGGGTAGGACGGCCATGGCTGTTTCAGGGACACATCCGAAAAGGAGCAGCCCATGGCCCGTTACACCTCCGTCGCCCGTGCCCTGCACTGGATCATCGCGATCCTGATATTGGGCAATCTCTTTTTCGGCTTTGCCCATGATGCCCTGCCAAAGGACTGGGCCGTGATGCCGGTCCACAAGTCGATCGGGCTGACCGTGCTGGCGCTGACACTCTTGCGGATCGTCTGGCGGCTTACGCACCCTGCCCCGCCGCTGCCCGCCGCCATGCCGGCATGGGAAAAGGGCGCCGCCCATGTCACGCACATCGTCTTCTACGCGCTGATGCTGATCCTGCCGCTGTCGGGCTGGATCATGTCGTCGGCGGGAACGCGGCCGTTGAACTGGTTCTTCCTGTTCGACGTCCCCAAATTTGCGGTGGGCAAGGAAGATGCGATCGTCGGCCTGTCGCGCGGGGCGCACAGCCTGCTCCCCTGGCTCTGGGTCGCGCTGATCCTGCTGCATGTCGGCGCTGCCCTGCGCCATCATTTCATGCTGAAGGACGATGTGCTGCGGCGGATGCTGTGAGTTGAATTTTTGACGATTGCGCGCTATATGGAGCGTGCAAATGTCATGGCGTTCTCGCCTTTGATAGAAGAACCCCCGTCACGGCAATGGCGGGGGTTCACTCGTTTGGGGACGCGCGGCAACGCGCCCCCGCCCGTCGCACACCTTATTTGGAGCGCGAAACCTCCACGATCTTGAGGATCAAGGTCGCAAAGGCGATCATCACTCCAAGAGCGATGCACGCATCTGCAAATGTCATGCGCGTTTCTCCTTCTGATAGACGGCATTATTGCCGCAAATCAGACGTAACAGAGAAACAGATGCCCCGTCCAAGGCATCCGGCTGACATCTTCCACTACACCATCTCGCCCGTCAGCAGCCTTGGCAGCGCACCCGACTGGCCCCGCGCTTCGGCCATGAAGCGCCCCTTGAGCGCACCGCTGCGCTGTACCGCCGCCAGTCCCGCGCGGCGCACCAGCGACGGGATTTTGCCCGGCACGTCGAACAGCCGCACCAACCCGTCCATCGCCACGCTGGTCATCATCGAATCGAGGCCACGCCAGCGCTGATAGCGCGCCAGCAACTGCGCATCGCCGGGGTCAAGGCCAAGGCGCATCCCTTCCACCAGTATCTCGACCAGCGCGGCGACGTCGCGGAAACCGAGGTTCACGCCCTGCCCCGCGATCGGGTGGATGGCGTGCGCGCTGTCGCCCACCAGCGCGAGACGCGTGTCGGTGATGCGCGCGGCATGGTGGAAGCCGAGCGGATAGGAGGAGCGCGGCCCGGCCAGTTTGATCTCGCCCAGGAAACCGCCGATCCGCTTCTGCGCCTCGGCCAGCCAGGCGCGTGTCGACAGCTTCATCATCGCCGGTGCCTGCTCCGTCGGCACGGTCCACACCACGGCGGAGCGGGTACCCGGCAGCATCGGCAGCAGCGCGAAGGGGCCGCCGACATAGAAAATCTCGTAAGCCGTGTTGGCGTGCGGCACCTCATGGTCGATCGCCGTGACCATGGCGGTATGCTTGTACTGCCAGCGCGTCGTGTTGATCCCGGCGGCCTCGCGCGTGGGGCTGTTGCGCCCCTCCGCCGCGACCAGCAGCGCGCCGTGGATGGTCGCGCCGCTCGCCAGCGTCAGCGTGACGCCATCGGCATTGCGATCGACATGGGTAGCGCGATCCGGCTGGTAGCGGGTCAGGTTGACGGCTTCGTCCGCCGTCTTCGCCAGCGCGACGCGCAGGTCGCGATTGGGGACCATCGTCCCCATCACGCCATCATCGGCGTCCGGTGCGAAATCCAGCGCGCCCGGCTCCAGCCCGTCGCTGACCCAGATGCGGTCGATCGGGCAGCCCTTGCCCTCAAGATGCTTGCCCACGCCAATGGCGGTCATCATCGCATAGCTGGTGGAACTGATCGCCGACACCCGCCCGTCGAAACCGGCGGCGGTCACGCCCACCGGATCGGCCGGGTCGATCACGGCGGTCTTCACGCCATGGCCCGAAAGAGCGATGCCAAGGGTCAGGCCGACAAGGCCACCACCCAGAATAACGACGTCGAAGCGTTCCATGGGGCTGTGTCTAGGCGCTTGGGATGCGATTGGGAAGTATGGCTAAACCCTAATTCCGTTCGGGCTGAGCCTGTCGAAGCCCCTTTCTTTCTTCTGACAGAAAGGAGAGGCCCTTCGACAAGCTCAGGGCGAACGGAGCTGAGTTTGCCGCTTAAATTACAGCGTGCGCACCCAATCGGCCGGGTCCGCCACCACGCCGCGCTGGATGCCGGTCAGTTCAGCCCGCAGCGTTTCCGTCACCAGACCGCCATCGCCATTGCCGACGGTGAAGTCGCCATCGACGCTCTTGACCGTGCCGATGGCAGTGACGACCGCCGCTGTGCCGCAGGCAAAGGCCTCGCGCAGCGTGCCGCTGGCGGCGTCTGCGCGCCACTGGGCGAAGCTATAGGGTTCCTCCCGCACATCATGGCCCTTGGCGCGGGCCAGGTCGATGATCGAATTGCGGGTGATGCCGGGCAGGATCGTGCCACCCAGCGGCGGGGTGACGATCGACCCGTCATCCATCACGAAGAAGACGTTCATGCCGCCCAGTTCCTCGACCCACTTATTTTCGGCGGCGTCGAGGAAGACGACCTGATCGCAGCCATGGCCGATCGCTTCCTTCTGCGCGACGAGGCTGGCGGCATAGTTTCCGCCGCACTTGGCGGCACCGGTGCCGCCGCGCGCGGCGCGGGTATAATGTTCGGACACCCACAGGGTCACGGCCTTCTTGCCGCCCTTGAAATAGGCGCCGACGGGCGATGCGATCACGCAGAAAATATATTCGTTCGACGGCCGAACGCCCAGAAAGGCTTCGCTCGCGAACATGAAGGGGCGCAGATAGAGGCTGCCTTCACCCGCCGGAATCCAGTCGGCGTCGATCTTCACCAGTTGTTCGATCGCTTCCATGAACAGATCCTGCGGAATGGCAGGCATCGCCAGTCGTTCAGCCGAATCCGCAAAGCGGCGGGCATTTTCTTCCGGGCGGAACATGGCGATGCTGCCATCTTCCAGCCGGTACGCCTTCATCCCTTCGAAAATTTCCTGCGCATAATGCAGCACGGCGCAGGCGGGATCGAGCTGGAAGGGCGCGCGCGCCTCGACCTTGTGGCTGTGCCAGCCCTGCCCCTCGGTATAGCGAATCGTCACCATATGGTCGGTGAAGAGCCGGCCGAAGCCCGGATCTTCGAGCAATACAGCGCGCTTGTCCGCCGGCACAGCCTGGCTGTTGCGGGTGACGGTGAAACGCGACGTCTGCTCGGCGGCCATGGTGAGTCTCCTTGTTCTGGCTCGGACGAGGCCGCCTATGTCACAGAGCGGCCAGCGAAACAATGGGTCATCTATACTGACATATTCCATGATCGGAAAAAGGCCGGTTGCGCGCTGCTGGCCTCTTCCCGCCTGCGCGCCGTCCGGTTATCGCTGCGCCATGCACTTCTTCTCCGACAATGTGACGCCCATCGCTCCCGCCGTCATGACCGCCATCGCTGATGCCGACCGGGCGGATCATGGCTATGATGGCGACGCCTGGAGCGCGCGGCTGGACGGTGCCTTTTCCGACCTGTTCGACACGCCGGTCAGCGCCTTGTGGGTGTCGACCGGCACGGCGGCCAACTGCATCGCGCTCGCCACGCTCTGCCCACCCTATGGCGGCATCCTCTGCCATGAAGAAGCACATATCATTGCCGACGAATGTGGCGCGCCGGGCTTCTTCACCCATGGCGCAACGCTGATGCCGCTTGCGGGCGACGGCGCAAAGCTCACGCCCGATCGCGTGACCGACCGGCTGAAAGCAATCCGCCCGGATGTGCATCAGGTGCCGGCCCGCACGATCAGCATCACCAACGCCACCGAATATGGATTGGTGTACACGCCCGAAGAGGTGGCCGCACTGGGCGATCTCACCAAGGCCCATGGCCTCGGTTTCCACATGGACGGCGCCCGCTTCGCCAATGCGGTCGCGCATCTGGGCTGCGCGCCTGCCGACGTCACATGGCGCGCGGGCGTGGACGCATTGTCCTTCGGCTGCGTCAAAAATGGCGGCATGGTGGGTGAAGCGCTGCTCTTCTTCGGTGAACAGGGCCCCGCCCGCGCCGCCGAAGCGAAGCGCTGGCGCAAGCGGTCTGGCCATCTCTTCTCCAAAGGTCGCTATCTCGCCGCACAAATTCTGGCCATGATCGCGAATGACCTGTGGCTGCACAACGCCCACGCCGCGAACGGCGCGGCACAGGCGCTGGCGCAGAGCGCCACAGGCCGACTGATGCACCCGGTCGAAGCGAACGAGCTGTTCGTGCGCCTGACCGCCGACGAAGCCGCCAGCCTGCGTGCGCAGGGCTTCGACTTTTACGATTGGGGTGAAGGCGCCGCGCGACTCGTCACCAACTGGTCGCAGGATGCGCAGAGCGTCGCGCCGCTGGCCGCAGCGCTCAAGGCCCTGCCCCATGGCTGAGAACGGGAAAGGGGGCATCGCGATCCCCTTCATCCTCGTCACGCTCATCTGGAGTTCGACTTGGATCGTGATCCGCGACCAGATCGGGTCGGTGCCGGCCAGCTGGTCGGTCTGCTACCGGTTCGCGCTGGCCGGGATCGCCATGGCAGCCTTTGCGCGGATGCGCGGCGTATCGCTCAACATCGGGCGCAACGGCCTGCTCTACGCCGCCCTGCTCGGCATCGCGCAGTTCGTGCTCAACTTCAATTTCGTCTACCGGGCGGAGCATTATCTGACCTCCGGCGTGGTCGCGGTCGTCTATGCGATGCTGCTAATCCCCAATTCGATCCTCGCCTTCCTCATCTTTCGCCAACCGGTCAGCCGCACCTTCATCGGTGGGTCGGTGGTGGCGATGACGGGGATCGTGCTGATGCTGCTGCATGAATATCATGCCGCACTATCTGAAGCCGGGGGCGTCCGCCCGGACATGGTGCTGCTGGGCGCGGCCTTTTCCTTCGCCGGGCTGATGAGCGCGTCGGCCGCCAATGTGATGCAGGGGATGGAAATTGCCCGCCGTCTGCCGATGGTGGCGGTGCTGGCCTGGGCGATGCTGATCGGCGCGGGGGTGGACGCGCTCTATGCCTGGGCGACGCTTGGCCCTCCGACCTTCGACAGCCGCATCGGTTATGTAATGGGCGTGGGCTGGCTGGGCATTGCGGGATCGGTCGTGACCTTCCCGCTCTATTTCACCCTGATCCAGCGCATGGGCGCGGGCCGCGCGGCCTATACCAGCGTCCTCATCCCGGTGATCGCGATGCTGATCTCGACCATATTGGAGGGCTATCGCTGGTCGGCGCTGGCCATCATCGGTGCGCTGCTGGCGACCGCCGGCATGGCCATCGCCCTGCGATCGAAGGCGGCTTAACGCGCGCCCGGCTGGTAACGCAGCTTGGCGGTATTGACCTTGTCCAGCAGGCTGGCGATCGACGGCACCGCCGCGCCCGAACGGCCGGGTACCGTCAGGTCGTTCATCCGGTGGCTGAGTTCCGAAAATCTCTGGTCGATGCGGGTCACGAGGCGGTCCTTATGAAGTGCTGCCCCACTTGTCGACCAACTCGGTTAACAAGACGTAAACCATGCGACAGATGCCTTACAGGCAGGCGCGCAATCCCTGCACATAGGTCGGATAGAGCGGCATCCAGCCCAGCAACCGCTTCGCCCGACCATTGGCGACCCGGCGATTTTCAGCATAGAAAGCCCGCGCCATCGGTGACAGCCCGGCTTCGTCCAGCGTCTGCAAAGACGGCCATGGCAGCCCCAGCAGGTCGCAGGCCGCCTCTATCACATCATTCTGCGCGCAAGGCAGGTCATCGGCCAGATTATAGGCGCCCGCAGGTCCGCCGAACGAGGCGATCACACCCGCGACGATATCGTCCACATGAATGCGGCTGAAAACCTGATCCGGCAGAGCGATGCGATGCGCCTTCCCTTCCCGCACCCGGTCCAGCGCAGAGCGGCCGGGGCCATAGATGCCGGGCAGGCGAAAGCGGCGCATGTCAGCGCGTAACTCCCCCCACGCCATATCCGCCGCCGCCCGCGCGGTCCGGCGCCCCCGCCCGACCGGGCTGGCTTCATCCACCCACGCCCCGGCCGCATCGCCATAGACGCCGGTGGAGGAAAGATAGCCGGTCCACAGTGCGGGCGCGGCGGCAATGGCGTCGCCATAGCGGGCCAGCACCGGGTCGGCGTCACCTTCAGGCGGGACGGAGGAAAGGATATGGGTTGCCCCTGCGATGGCGGCGCGGACGGCGCTGTCATCGTCAAAGGCAATATTGTCGGCAGCGGCGCGGCGGCGGACGCCGGTGATGGTCCAGCCCTCGCCGCGCAGGCGAACGGCGAGACGGGCGGCGGTATAGCCCATGCCGAGGATCAGCATATATGCCATTATTCCCCCCGTTCGGTTCGAGCGTCTCAAAAACCCCGCGCAAGGTTCTCGACAAGCTCGAACCGAACGGAGGAGGAAAGCGCTTAAACCGTAAAGCTCTCGCCGCAGCCGCAGCTGCCCTTGGCATTGGGATTGTTGAAGACGAAGCCGGCGGTGAAATCATCCTCCACCCAGTTCATCGTCGATCCGATCAGATAGAGCACCGACGCGCCGTCGATGTAGAGGACGCCGCCAGGCGTTGCGATCTTCTCGTCGAACTTGGCTTCCGTCGTCACATAGTCGACCGAATAGGCCAGACCCGAACAGCCGCGCTTGGGCGTGGACAGCTTGACGCCGATCGTGCCTTCGGGCGCCTGTGCCATCAGGTCGGCGATGCGCTGCTCCGCGCTCGGCGTCAGGAGGACGGCGGCGGGGCGGGCGCGGGTCTTGGTCTGTACGTCGGTCATTACAGCATCCCCAGTTCGAGCTTCGCTTCGTCGCTCATCTTCTGCGGATCCCATGGCGGATCCCAGACCAGATTGACCTGCGCATCGCCCACACCCGGCACCGCGCCGACCCGCAGTTCGACTTCGCCCGGCATGGATTCGGCGACCGGGCAATGCGGCGTGGTCAGCGTCATTGTGACGACGACATGGCCGTCCGTGGTGACATCGACACCATAGATCAGGCCCAGATCATAGATGTTGACCGGGATTTCCGGGTCGAAAATCTCCTTCAGGGCCTCGATCACGCCATCATAAATGTCGCCACCCGGCTCGCCGGCGGACAGTTCAGCGGGCTTCTGCGACAGGAACCCGTCCAGATAGTCGCGCTGGCGCGGCGCGGCTTCGGCCCCATCGTCCACGCGCACTTTCGGCGGCGCATCCACCGCGTCGACTTCTTCCACCATGATCTTCCGCTCGTCACTCATCCGAAAATCTTTCTGACCCGCTCAATACCTTTGACCAGCGCATCCACATCGCTGTCGTCGCTATAGATGCCAAAGCTGGCCCGTGCGGTCGCCTCCACACCCAGATGCCGCATGAGCGGCTGTGCGCAATGATGGCCGGCCCGGATCGCGACGCCCGTTTCGTCCAATATGGTGCCGACATCGTGCGGATGCACCCCCTCCACTTCAAAAGAGAGGATACCCGCACTGTCGTCCGGCCCGAAGACGCGCACGCTGTTGATCTGCTCCAATGCGGTGCGGGCCCTGGCGACCAGCGCACATTCATGCGCGTGGATGGCGTCGAGGCCGATGCCCTGCACATAGTCGATCGCAGCGGAAAGCCCGACGACGCCGGTGATATGCGGCGTCCCTGCTTCGAACCGGGTCGGCGCGGGGGCATAGGTCGTCTTTTCGAACGTCACCTTGTCGATCATCGACCCGCCCCCCTGATAGGGCGGCATGGCATCAAGCAATTCCTTGCGCCCCCACAGCACACCAATCCCGGTCGGGCCGTAGAGCTTGTGCGCGGAAAAGACGTAGAAATCGCAATCGAGCGCAGCCACATCGACGGCAAGGCGCGGCACCGCCTGACAACCGTCGATCAGGATCTTGGCGCCGACCATATGGGCGATGTCGGCGGCGCGGCGGCAATCGAGCACGCTGCCCAGGACGTTGGATACATGGGCCAGCGCGACCATCCGGTGCTGCGGCGTGATCATCGCGCGCATCGCGTCCAGGTCGATCCGGCCATCCTGCGTCAGCGGCACCACGTCGATATGGGCGCCGACCTTCTCCGCCACGATCTGCCAGGGCACGATATTGCTATGATGTTCCAGCGTGGACAGCAGGATGCGGTCGCCCGCCTTCAACTGCGTGCCCGCCCAGCATTGCGCGACCAGATTGATCCCTTCGGTCGCGCCGCGGACATAAACGATCTCGCTGTCCGACTTGGCCCCGATGAACGTCGCGACCTTCCGCCGCGCCGCTTCATAGGCCAGCGTCATGTTGGCCGACCGTTCATAGACGCCGCGATGCACCGTCGCATAATCGGGACCATAGGCCCGCGCGATCGCGTCGATGACGGCATTTGGCTTTTGCGCGGTGGCGGCACTGTCCAGATAATGCCAGTCGCCCACACCGGGGAAATCATCCCGCAAGCGCAGGCCCTGCGCGAGGTCGGTCATACCAGCGACTCCAGCTTGGCGATCGCGGCGGCTTCCAGCGCGTCCTTGACCGCTTCGTCCGCCACATCGTCGAACACGCCCGCAACAAAGGAGCGCAGCAGCAGCGTCTTGGCCGTCGCCGGGTCCATGCCGCGCGACGCCATGTAGAAGAGCGCCGCCTTGTCCAGTTCGCCGACCGTCGCGCCATGGGCGCATTTGACGTCGTCAGCGAAGATTTCCAGTTCCGGCTTGGCGTTCGCCGTCGCGGTGCGGTCCAGCAGCATCGCCTTGATCGACTGGAAGGCATCGGTGCGCTGCGCATCGCGCGCGACGTTGATGCTGCCGAGGTAGCTGCCCGTGGCGCGCTGGCCCAGGATCGATCGGATCGTCTGGCCGCTGGTCGAATCCGGCTTGGCATGGGTGACGCTGGTGATGATCTCCAGCGTCTGGTCGCCGCCGCCAAGGATCGCGCCGTTCAGCTCGAAATGCGCGTTGCTGCCGATTGTGACGTCGAACGTCACGCGCCCCAGCTTCCCACCGACATTGAGCACATGAAAATCGCACCGCGCCCCGTCCGCGATGGTGATGACATAATCATGCACCGCCGCCGCGTCTTCGCCTGCATCCTGCAACAGATGATGGCGTACGCTTTCCCCGGCGGCAACGTCGATGCGCGTAGGCGCGGGCGTCGGCCAGATGGCGGCGACAGCCTCCACATCGCTATAGCGCCAGGCTTCGTCCTTGCGCGTGGGAAGGGCCAACGCGGTCACGCGGACACCACCTCGGCATAGCCTTCGCGTTCCAGTTCCAGCGCCAGTTCGGGACCGCCCGACTTGACGATCCGGCCGGCGGCCAGAACATGCACGAAGTCCGGCTTCACATAATCGAGCAGCCGCTGATAATGCGTGATCAGCAGCACGGCCTTGTCAGGCTTGCGCATGATCGCGTTGATGCCGGCGCCCACGATCTTCAATGCGTCGATGTCGAGGCCGCTGTCCGTTTCATCCAGGATCGCCAGCCTGGGGTCGAGAATCCCCATCTGCACCATTTCGGCGCGCTTCTTTTCGCCGCCCGAAAAACCGACATTCACCGGACGCTTCAGCATTTCCATGTCGAGGCCGAGCAGACCGGCCTTTTCCTTGGCCAGCTTGATGAACTCGCCACCGTTCAATTCCTTCTCGCCACGCGCGCGGCGCTGCGAATTGAGGCTTTCGCGCAGGAATTGCAGGTTGGAGACACCCGGAATCTCGACCGGATATTGGAAGCCCAGGAACAACCCGGCCGCCGCACGCTCATGCGGCTCCAGTTCGAACAGGTCCGCGCCCTCGAAGGTCGCTCTGCCGCCCGTCACTTCATAGTTGGGACGGCCGCCCAGCGTATAGGCCAGCGTGGACTTGCCCGCGCCGTTCGGCCCCATGATCGCGTGGATTTCGCCCGCGTTGATCTGGAGCGACAGGCCCTTCAGGATCGCCTTGCCGTCGATTTCGTTGGTCAGATTGTCGATCGTCAGCATCAGTCTTCAGTCCTTATGGGCGCGCTGGAGCGTCCGCGCGGTCCAGAAAGCCATGTCGCGCACATCGCCCGGCGCGGGGAACAGCGTGTCGATATGGCGCTTGATCGGCATATAGGGCCACCAGTCGGCATCCGGTTCCGGCGCGCCCTTTTCCAGCAGCGCGACGACGAATTCGCTGACCGGCCCCATGCGGGCCAGGTTGGGCGCCTTCGCCTTGTGGAACGCCTTGTCCTTGCGCAGCTTATCGGTGAAGGCCACGTCGCCCGCTTCCAGCGCGGCGCGGCTCTCCGCCTCATAGGCGTCGAGGTCACCGAAATCCTTGGCGGCGCGGGCCTGCAACTCGCCCTCTTCCAGCTCATAATCTTCGGTCAGGATACGGATCGCAGCAGTCCATGACTGGCCATTGCTCACATCCTCCGCGAAATCCGCGAGGGCATCCTGAATATCGTCTTCGTCGCTCAACTCTCAGTCCTTCAAGCTCTTAAATTCCACGTCACCCTGAACTTGTTTCAGGGTCCATTTCTCCCCCAACCCTCGCCTGCGACGGCGAAATGGATGCTGAAACAAGTTCAGCATGACGGGGGAATGATATTATCCCACGCTGCCTTCAAGACTGATGCCGAGCAGCTTCTGCGCCTCCACGGCAAATTCCATCGGCAGCTGTTGCAGCACTTCACGCGCGAAACCGTTGACGATCAGCGACACCGCGCTTTCCTGATCCAGCCCGCGCTGCATGGCGTAAAACAGCTGATCGTCGCTGATCTTGCTGGTCGTCGCCTCATGCTCAATCTGCGCACTGGGGTTGCGCACTTCGATATAGGGCACGGTGTGCGCGCCGCACTGGTCGCCCAGCAACAGGCTGTCGCACTGAGTGAAGTTGCGCACGCCCTCCGCGCCCGGCGCCACGCGCACCAACCCGCGATAGGTGTTGTTGCTGCGGCCGGCGCTGATCCCCTTCGACACGATGGTCGAGCGGCTGCCCTTGCCATTATGGATCATCTTGGTGCCGGTATCGGCCTGTTGCAGGTTGTTGGTCAGCGCCACGGAGTAGAATTCGCCCACGCTGTTTTCGCCATTCAGCACGCAGGACGGATATTTCCAGGTGATCGCCGACCCGGTTTCCACCTGCGTCCACGAAACCTTGCTGTTGCGGCCCTGGCACAGCGCCCGCTTGGTCACGAAATTATAGATGCCGCCCTTGCCGTCCGCGTCGCCGGGATACCAGTTCTGGACGGTGCTGTACTTGATCTCCGCATCGTCCAGCGCGACCAGTTCCACGACTGCGGCGTGCAGCTGATTTTCATCGCGCATCGGCGCGGTGCAGCCTTCGAGATAGGACACATAGCTGCCTTCGTCCGCGACGATCAGGGTGCGTTCGAACTGCCCGGTATTTTCCGCGTTGATGCGGAAATAGGTCGACAGCTCCATCGGACAGCGCACGCCCTTGGGAATGTAGACGAAGGTGCCGTCGGAAAAGACCGCGCAGTTGAGCGTCGCAAAATAATTGTCGTGCATCGGCACGATCTTGCCGAGCCACTTCTTCACCAGATCGGGAAATTCGCGCACGGCTTCGCTGATCGAGCGGAAGATGACGCCCGCTTCCTCCAGCTCCTTGCGGAAGGTGGTGGCGACGCTGACGCTGTCGAACACGGCGTCGACCGCAATCTTGCGGCTACCCTTTACGCCCGCCAGCATCTCCTGCTCGGCGATCGGAATGCCCAGCTTCTGATAGGTCGCCAGGATTTCGGGATCGACCTGATCCAGCGAATCCAGTTCGATCTTCTTTTTCGGCTCCGCGTAATAATAGGCGTCCTGATAGTCGATCGGCGGGACGTTCAGCTTCGCCCAGTCCGGCGCATCCATCTTCTGCCACATGGCGAACGCCTTCAGCCGCCAGTCGAGCAGCCATTGCGGCTCGTTCTTCTTGGCGGAAATGAAGCGGACCGTATCCTCGTTCAGCCCCTTGGGCGCGAAGTCCTGCTCGATGGCGGACGACCAGCCATGTTCGTAGGTCGACGCGCGATCGGCGGCGTCCTGCGCTTCCTGGTTGCGAACGGTGGTTGCTTGTTCAGTCATGCCATTTCTCGTGTCAGACTGGCGATCGTCACCCCCGCGAGCGCTTCGCGGATGGCATTGTTCGCCACATTCATGTGCGGACGGATGCGGCAATCCTGTTCCAGATTGCAGTCATGCGCCCCTTGTTCGCTACACGCGGTCATGGCGATCGGTCCTTCGACCGCCTCCACCACATCGGCCAGCGTGATGGTGGCCGGCGGGCGCGACAGGCGTACGCCACCACCGGTGCCCCGGCTCGATTCGAGCAGGCCGGCGGCCGACAGGCGGCTCACCAGCTTCTGCGCGGTGGGCAGCGGAATGCCGGTTTCGGCCGACAAGGTGGTCGCGTTCATCTTGAGATGCTTGTTGGTCGCAGGGTCAAACCCCGCTCCTGCGCCACAGTGGCGCGCGGCGGCGGACATCAGCACGACCGCATAGTCAGCGAAGCTCGACAGTTTCATGTCGCGACACGCGCCCTTCAAAGTTGCGAACCATTCTCAAATCGGACTGATTCCATCCGATTGGGCGCATGTGGTCGCAAGCGGACCGTTAATCAAGGAAATTTTGCTTGGGCGCGATTAACTCAGGCGGTTCAAAACCGCCACATCGCCGCCCAGCGAGCGCCGCAGCAGGGTCAGTTGCGCAACCGCCGACGGCTCCGTCTGCAACTGGTGCGGGGTCAGGCCGATGAAATGCTTGATCTCCCGGATGAAGTGCGACTGGTCGTAAAAGCCGCCCTCCTCGCACAGCTGCTGCCAGCTGTCGCCATCCAGCGCGATCCGCGCCGAACAGCGCAACGCTCGATATTTGCGCGCCAGCAGCTTGGGCGGCGCGCCATAATATTTATTGGCCAGCCGCGCGAGTTGGCGCGGCGACAGGTCGGTCGCCTCGGCCAATGTCTCGATTTTGGGCGACCCTTCGTCCACCAGCCAGGCGTCGATCGCCGCCAGCAATGCCCATGTAGCCGGGCGCAACGGGCGGACCAGCTTCCCCAATTCCGCCCAGCATAGCGCCGCCATTGCATCGGCATCATCGCCCAGTGCGCGCAGCCCCTCCAACAGGCGATGATGGACCTCGCCCCGCTCCGCTGCCAGATCGCACAGCCGATCGGCCAGACTGCTGGCATCGCCGCCATGCAACGCAATCCATCCCGCCGGCAGCAGGGAAATGCCCATCAGCCGCAGCGGCCGGTCCAGCACGAAACGCGTGGCCCCCATGGTCGGCCCCAGCAGGCAGACGTCGGGCGTCGCCATCGCCGTTCCGTCCTGGAACTGATAATGACCGCCGCCCTCCAGCATCAACCGCAACTGTGGCACATCGGCACGGGTGGCGTCGGCATAATGGTCAGCGGACACGGTAAAGAAGTAGAGCGAACCGAAATAGGAACGCAAATGCGAAGGCGGCGCGAAATAGCGCAACCGCACCGGCCCCTGCGCCGCATCCACCGCGTAGGATAGCGGCCCCCTGTCATCCGGCAGCGCTATGGCGCGTGCCGCATTTTCGCTGTGATGCGACCCCATCTTTTCACCCCTGCCGATCACTATGCGCCAACGCGACGGCGGCGCAAGCGTCCGAAAGGGAAAATCGTAAAGTTTTTCGACAGCTAGCAGCCATGGCCCAAAAAAATGACCCGGCGATTTTCATCGCCGGGTCAGTAAAAGGTCTCATAGGCCATAGGCCTGAGAGCCTTCGGGTCGCAAGGCGGCTTTACGCCCGAATCACAGCAACTTTATTGGATGAAACGGACATTTTTCCGCTGCAAACGGTCTCATTCATGACGTTTCTTGTCATGAAATAACCAAGAGGGGTCGCTGTTGCTGCATGGCAACAGCCTCTCGACGAATAGGCGGTCCGCTGGCATAGGCTTGGCGCATGTCCTACCGCCTGATCCGCCCGCTGCTCTTCGCTCTGGATGCCGAGCGCGCCCATCATTTGTCGATCGCCGCGCTGCGCTTCATGCCGACGCCCGCGCCGCTCGCCCCCGATCCGATGCTGGAGTCGGTGGTCGCCGGAATCCGTTTCCCCAACCCGGTCGGCCTGGCGGCGGGCTATGACAAGGATGGGCGGATCGCGCACAAGATGCACGGCCTGGGCTTTGGTTTTGCCGAACTTGGCACGCTGACCCCGCTGGCCCAGCCGGGCAATCCCCAGCCACGCCTGTTCCGGCTGGTGGAGGACCGCGCCGTCATCAACCGCTTCGGCTTCAACAATGGCGGTCAGGGCGCCGCGGCCGACCGCATCGCCCGCTATCGCCAGCCGAAAGGGGACGGCCCGGTCATCGGCATCAATATCGGCGCGAACAAGGACGCGACGGCCGCCGGGCGCGGCGTAGCCGACTATGCCACCGGCGTGCGCGTCATGGCGCCGCTGGCCGATTATCTGACCGTCAACATCTCCTCTCCCAACACGCCGGGCCTGCGTGCCTTGCAGGGCCGGGCAGCGCTGGACGACCTGCTGTCGGCCGTGATGGCGGCGCGTGGCACCGATACCACGCCCATCTTTCTGAAGGTCGCACCCGATCTGGATCCGGCCGATGTGGAAGATATCGCCGCTGCCTGCCTCGACCACCGCGTCGATGCGCTGACCGTGTCCAACACTACCATCACCCGCCCCGCACTCAAATCGGCCCATGCCGGTGAAGCGGGCGGCCTGTCGGGCGCGCCGCTGACCGACCTGTCGCTGGATCGGCTACGGGACTTCCGTCGCCTGCTCGGCACCCGCCTGCCGCTGATCGGCGTCGGCGGCATCGCCAATGCGGATCAGGCCTATGCCCGTATCCGCGCCGGCGCATCGCTGGTCCAGCTTTACAGCGCCCTGGTCTATGAAGGGCCGTACCTCGCCAGGCGGATCAACGCGGGCCTGAAGGCGCTGATGGCGCGGGATGGGGTGAAGAATGTGGCAGAGATCGTGGGCGTCGACGCCTGATCCATAGCCGCGGCGGCTTGGGGCAGTTCAGAAGCCGCCCATGCTATGCTCCTCAACCTTCTTGCCGGTGCGGGCTTCATAGCAGGCCAGATAAGATCCAGCCCCGTCTGCCGCCGTCGATCGCAGGTCGACGCAAATCCGATCCGACAGGCGCATGACCATCGGGAAAGTCTTTCGTTCCTGCGCGGCTTCAGGAAAGATTGCGCGCGCATCCTTCCGGGCTTTTTCCACCCAAGCTGTGTCGTCCCGCCGCACAAGCGGTAGATTTGCACGAGGATAAAGAGTCACGAGCACGGCAAACCCTACAACCAGTAATATGGTCAGCCCGATAATGATGGATCGACTGGACATGTGCATGATCAAACATCAACGGCAACGGAGCCTGCCCCGCAAGCGAAAATCCCCTACAACGGCTCAAAATGCTTGGGGGCCCAAGTCAATTGAAAGGGTTGCGGCAGGCAACCTTATGGCTAGGGTAACTGGCATGATCCTTCGCCTTTCTGGCCTGCTGGCCTCGCTCGCCCTCACCGTCCTAGCACCCCTGCCCGCTCTCGCCCGCGAGCCAATATCGACCAACGCCACCGTCTCCGCCGCCGATCCGCGCGCGGCTCAGGCCGGGCAGGAGATTTTGCGTCAGGGTGGCAGCGCCACCGACGCCGCGATCGCGATGATGCTGACGCTGAACGTCGTGGAACCGCATAATAGCGGTATCGGCGGCGGCGGCTTTCTGATGCACCATGACGGCACGACCGGCCTGCTGGAATCGATCGACGGCCGCGAAACCGCGCCCGCCGCCGCGCGGCCCGATCGCTTCATGGGACCGGACGGCAAACCCCTGCCCTTCATGCAGGCCTGGCCGGGCGGCTATTCTGCCGGCGTGCCGGGCAATCTGCGCATGGCATGGGACGCCCACAAAAAATGGGGCAAGCTGCCCTGGGCCGATCTGTTCGCGCCCGCGATCCGCTATGCCGAAGACGGCTTTGATCTCGGCGAACGCACCGCTACCGCACTGCGCGCCACGCAGGGTATCTGGGCCGATTTCCCCGAAATCCAGAAAGCCTTCTGGATCGACGGCGCACCGCCGCCGGTCGGCACGCACCTGAAAAACCTGCCGCTCGCCGCCCTGTTCAAGCGGATTGCGGCGGAAGGTCCGGACGCCTTCTACACCGGCGAAAATGCCCGCCTGATCAGCCAAGCCGTCACCAACGCACCCAAGAATCCGGTGCCGATGACGGAAGCCGACCTCGCCGGCTATCAGGCCAAACCGCGCAAGCCGGTCTGCGGCCACTACCGCGCCTATACCGTCTGCGGCATGGGGCCAGTGTCCGCCGGCGGCGTCACCGTGCTGGAAATTCTCGGCATGGTGGAGCGCTTCCCGCTGGCCCAATGGGGTAAGGATGATCCGCGCAGCTGGCATGTGATCGGCGAAGCGATGCAGCTGGCCTATGCCGATCGCGACACATGGCTGGGCGATCCCGATTTCGTGTCCGTGCCGGTCAGCGGCATGATCGACCCCGCCTATCTCAAGCAACGCTCCTCGCTCATCCGCCTGAACAAGGCTCTGGGTGCCTATAAGCCCGGCACGCCCCCCGGCGCCCAGCCGCGCACGGCCTCGCTGCCCCAGCCCGAAAGCGGCACCAGCCATTTCGTCGCGGTGGACCGCAATGGCGATATCGCCGCCTGGACCTCCACGATCGAAAGCTTCTTCGGCAGCCAGTTGATCGCCAATGGCGTGATCCTGAACAATGAACTGACCGATTTCAGCTTCACGCCCGAAAAGGACGGCAAGCCGGTCGCCAACCGGGTGGAGGCGGGCAAGCGCCCCCTCTCCTCCATGTCGCCGACCATCGTCTATGACGACAAGGGCACACCGATCTTCACCGTCGGCGCGGCGGGCGGCAAGACCATCATCATGCAGGTGGCCAAGGCGCTGATCGCCCATTTCGACTGGGGCCTGTCCGCGCAGGATTCGATCGCCCACGGCCTCGTCTTCTTCAACGGCGACGGGCTGGTGCTGGAACAGGGCACGTCGCTGGAGGCGATGAAGGGACCGCTGGAGAAGCTCGGCCATCGCGTCAGCGTCAACCGCATGGGCCTGAAGGCCAATGCCGCCGAACGCCTGCCCGATGGCCATTGGCAGGGCGCCGCCGACCCGCGCAGTCCGGGGGTTTCGTTGCAGGAATAAAAGTACGTCATTGCGAGCGGAGCGAAGCGATGAAGAGCCAAGCAGCGCGCTTTATATCTGATCCGTTCGTCCTGAGCCTGTCGAAGGACGCGCGCAACGTCCTTCGACAGGCTCAGGACGAACGGAAATTGGGTGATCCAAATTTAGCTCTACCCCTTCAAATCCAGCCCTGCCACGTTGAATTCGAACGGCACGGTCTGGGTCTTGCCGTCCACGATCAGGTCGACCTTCAGGCTCCTGGCGTCCTTGATGATGGCATAGGCACCCTGCGACGGCGCGATCGCGATGCCGTCATCGTTGGTCGCCATCCGCCCCTGCCACTCATGTTTCTTGCCGTCATCGGTGACCGCCGTGATCCGACAATCCGACAGGTCGCAGGTGAAGGGCGCGCCGACCAGCTTGACCGTCACGTCCGCCCCGCCCTCTTTCAAGGGCTGGACCAGCAACACCGAAAATGTGTCCGGCGCGGTCATGGTCTGTACGCTGTTGGCGCTGCCGATATAGGCTACCTTGGGCCGGCCGCCGCCTTCCGCCCCTTCATATTTCCATACCTGGCCGATCTGCTCGCGCTGGGTCGGTCCCTCGGGCTTTTTGTCGCCGCAGGCCGCCAGCGTGGCAACGACCGCAATCATCATGATGGCGCGCATCGCGTCATGTCCTTCCGATATAGTTACGGAAGGATAATGTCTGAACCGGCCTGCGGTTTCCTCAGGCGGTGTAGCGGCCCGCCGTCTCGCGGATCAGCGCGATCATGTTGGGGATGCCCTGCGTCCGATTGGAGCTGAGCTGGTTCTTCAAATCGAACGGCGCCAGCGCGCCTTCGATATCGGCTGCCGCGATGTCCGCCGGCGCGCGGTCCTGCACGGTCAGCAGCACCAGCGCGATGATCCCCTTGGTGATCGCCGCATTGCTGTCCGCCAGAAAATGCAGCCTGCCCCCATTGTCAGAATCGGCATCCAGCACGGTAGGATAAACCCACACCGCCGCCGAACAGCCGCGCACCAAAGTCGCGTCCGTCTTGAGCGCGTCGGGCATATCCTCCAGCCCGCGCCCCAGATCGATCAGCAGGCGATAGCGATCGTCCGCATCGAGAAATTCATATTCTTCCTGAAGATCGGCAAGGTTCGGCAGGTCGGTCATGCGAGCCATATAGGGGCAATTGGACCGAGCGGAAGCCGCTTTCGCATCCTCTGTTCGCTTCAGGCGAACAGAGGATGTAGACTTTCGGCTTAACTTACCACCTTGCACCCCTTGGCCGCTGCCATGCCGCGCAGATAGCCGCGCCGCGCGATGCCCGCCGTCACGGCTGCCTGCAAGCGCCGCTCGGCCGGCGCCGCGCCGCTGATTTCGCGCACAAGACCCCGGAAGGGGATCAGCGAATTGACCACCGTCTTGCCGACCGCCGTCGCAATCTTGCCGGTGCGGTTCTCGTTCGCCGTGGCGCCCACGGTGAAATCATCACCCAACACGGCGTTCAATTCGCCCAGCGACGCCTTCAACCCCTTGCAGGTGCGCGATGGCGGTGCGGCATAGGGATTTTCCACCGCCTTCAGCAGGATCGGGGGAATCTCCTCCTTGTCCAGCCCCACGTCGCGGGCCGGCTGGGTCGCGATCTTGCCCGCCTTGTCCAGATTGCCCTCTTTCTTCTTCGCCTCTTCCTGATTGGCCTTGTCCGCAGACTGGTCCTGATTCTGGGCGAGCGCGGCGCAGGGCATGAGCAGCGCCAGAGCGGTTACGATTGCGATTGATTTCATGATGATCCTCCGCTCCGCAAAACCAGCGATCACGGCCATCGGTTCCCTTCCGAAACGAACAGCGAAGGAGACAGCTACATGCAGCCCCGCTATGCGAGGCCCATCCCCATGCAGGAGGCCCATCCTTGTCCGCATCCGACCCGCATTTCACCATCGCCTCTCCCGCCTTGTCCGCCACTATCGACCCGCTCGGCGCGGAACTCTGGTCGCTGACGGACAGTGAGGGCCGCGCGCTGATGACCGATGCCGATCCGCGCTGGTGGACGGGCCACGCCCCCCTGCTTTTCCCCTTCGTCGGCCGATCGCGCGGCGACGTCTACCGCCTCGACGGGCAGGAACATTCCATGCCCCAGCATGGCTTCGCCCGCCGCCGCCCCTTCGCCCCGGTGGCGCAGGACGATGCCAGCATCACTCTGCGGCTGGAGGCGGACGACGAAAGCCGCGCCATCTACCCCTTCGACTTCCGCCTAGACATGCGCTTTGCCATCGAAGGCGCCACGCTGCGCATGACCGCGACCGTCACCAACCGGGGAGAGGCCCCCATGCCCTTCTCCTTCGGCTATCATCCCGCCTTCGCCTGGCCGCTCCCCTATGGCGGCGCCGTGGAGGATCATCGCATCCGCTTCGAAAAGCCCGAATCCGCCCCGATCCGCAAGGTCGGCGACGAACCCGGCCTCATCGCCCTTGAGAATGCCCCCTCTCCGGTGGACGGCGACACGCTCGCCCCGGCTCATGCAATGTTCGAGGGCGACGCGCTGATCTGGGACGATCTCGCCAGCCGATCGCTGACATGGGGCGTGCCGGGCCGGCCGCACCTCAAGATCGACTTTCCCGACACGCCTTGGCTGGGCCTGTGGCAGAAACCCGGCGCCCATTATCTGTGCGTCGAACCCTGGGCCGGGATGGCCGATCTGGTCGGCTTCGACGGCGATGTCTGGGCCAAGCAGGGCATCATGACGCTGCTGCCGGGCGACGCCCGCAGCTTCCGCATGGACGTGACGCTGATTGGCGATTAAGTAGCCCGCTTTCCGTTCGTCCTGAGTAGCCGCTGAGCTTGTCGAAGCGGCGTATCGAAGGATGGGTTTCGCGCGGGTGCTTCGATATGGGCCTTCGCCATGCTCAGTCCCTACTCAGCACGAACGGCTGTTGATATTTCTGGAACTGTCATGACCATCCCATCCCGCCGCACCTTCGCGATCATCTCCCACCCGGACGCCGGTAAGACCACGCTCACCGAAAAGCTGCTGCTGGAAGGCGGCGCCATCCATCTGGCCGGCGAGGTCAAGGCGCGCGGCGCCAACCGCCGTGCTCGCTCCGACTGGATGAAGATCGAGCAGCAGCGCGGCATCAGCGTCACCTCCTCAGTCATGACGTTCGAGCGGACCCGCGATGGCGAAACCATCACCTTCAACCTGCTCGACACGCCGGGCCATGAAGATTTCAGCGAAGACACTTATCGTACCCTGACCGCCGTGGATTCCGCCGTGATGGTGATCGACGCGGCCAAGGGCATCGAGCCGCAGACGCGCAAGCTGTTCGAAGTCTGCCGCCTGCGCAACCTGCCGATCATCACCTTCGTCAACAAGGTCGACCGCGAAGGCCGCGAAGTCTTCGGCCTGCTCGATGAAGTCGCCGACCAGCTGCAACTCGACGTCTGCCCGATGAGCTGGCCCGCCGGCATGGGCGGCGAGTTCGAAGGTATCTACGATTTCGCCACCAACCGACTGATGCAGCCGACCGGCCCCAGCCGCGAATTTGACGGCACCCGCCACCAGTTTGACGGCCTGGACGACCCGAAGCTGGCCGATCATCTGTCCGACCGCGCGCTGGGCAGGCTGCGCGAAGAGGCGGAACTGGCGCAGGGCGGCTATGCCGAATTCGACCATGACCGCTATCGCGCGGGCGACCTGACCCCGGTCTATTTCGGATCGGCGCTGAAGCTCTTCGGCGTCACCGAGCTGATCGACGCCCTGTCCGCCCATGCCCCCGCGCCCCGATCGCAGCCGGCCGAACCCGCCGCCGTCGAACCCGACCAGAGCGAAGTCACCGGCTTCATCTTCAAGGTGCAGGCCAATATGGACCCCATGCACCGCGACCGCATCGCCTTCATGCGCCTCGTGTCCGGCAAGTTCCGCCGCGGCATGAAGCTGACGCCGTCGGGATCGGGCAAGCCGCTCGCCGTCCACTCGCCGATCCTCTTCTTCGCGCAGGACCGCGAACTGGCGGACGAGGCGTTTCCCGGCGACATCATCGGCATCCCCAACCATGGCGCGCTGCGCGTGGGCGATACGCTCAGCGAAAAGCCCGGCCTGCGCTTCACCGGCCTGCCCAATTTCGCGCCGGAAATCCTGCGCCGCGTCCAGCTGAAAGACCCGACCAAGACGAAGCAGTTGCGCAAGGCGCTGGACGACCTCAGCGAAGAGGGCGTGATTCAGGTTTTCTACCCGGAAATCGGCAGCAACTGGATCGTCGGCGTCGTCGGTCAGCTTCAGCTTGAAGTGCTGATCAGCCGGCTGGAGGCCGAATATAAGGTCGCGGCGGGCCTGGAACCCTCGCCCTTCGACACCGCCCGCTGGATCAGCGGCGACGAAGCCGCGATGAAGGATCTGGTCAGCTATAACGGCGCCAACATGGCCAAAGACCGCGACGGAAACCTCGTCTTCATGGCCCGCAGCGCCTGGGACATCGGTTACCAGCAGGAACGCCACCCCAAGGTGAAGTTCAGCGCGACGAAAGAACGCTAAGCATTCTGAAGTCGGCTGGAACGGCCAACGGCTCGCAGAATGCGAAAATAAAAAGGCTGATTGGTGATTTGAAATCATGAATGGGTAGATTGCTTCCGCCCATTCATGAAATTACACCTATCGTTTTGCCTGTCCAACTCGCTGTCTCACTTATGCGGCTCAGGCCGTCACCCAATCCTTGCGCAGCGCCTTGCCCGCCAGCGCCATGAACAGCCCCGCCAGCAGATAAAAGCCCAGCGCCGCGACGATCGCATAGCGTAGCGCTTCGACCCCATAGGTCGGCGTCAGCGCGTCGGACAGCGCGCCGACACTCCATGACCCAAGCCCCAGCCCGACCAGATTGTTGATCAGCAGGAAGGTCGCCGACGCACTGGCCCGCATATGCGGCGGCACCAGATGCTGCACGGCGGTCAGCACCGGCCCCAGCCAGACATAGACCAGCGCCTGCGGGATCAGGAACAGGGCGAAGGCGAAGGTCACGCTGCTCGACAGCACGCCGACCACGAACAGGGGCATCCCGACCACATAGCTGACCGCCGGCACCCAGGCATAATAGGCCTTGTCCTTTCCGCCCATCGCGTCGCCCAGAAACCCGCCCAGCAACACGCCCGCGACCCCGCCGATCAGCAGCAGCCCGCCCAGAAACTGCCCCGCGCCCAATATGTCGAGGCCGAAGCTGCGCATCAGCAGGCTGGGCAACCAGAAGGCGACGCCATAGCCGCACATCGAACTGCACGCCGCGCCCAGCGCCAGCATCCAGAAGCTGCGCTTGGCGGCGAGGATGCCGAACACGGCACTGACCGGCACGGCACCGCCTGTCTGCACCGGGCGCGCCGGCTCCCGCACGACAAGGCGGAAGATCGGCGCGATCAATATGCCCAGAACGCCGACCGCAATGAAGGCCGTCCGCCATTCCACCGCCTGTGCGATATAGCCGCCCAGCAGCACGCCGCCCGCTGATCCCAAGGGGATGCCCAGCGAATAGATGGACAGCGCCCGCGCCCTTTGATGCGCCGGGAAATAGTCGGATATCACGGCATAGGATGGCGCGACGCCGCCAGCCTCCCCCACACCCACGCCGATGCGGAACAGGAACATCTGGGTGAAGCTGCTCGCGACCCCGCACAGCGCGGTGAAGCCGCTCCAGATGGCGAGGCTGACGGTGATGACCCATGTCCGGCTGGTCCGGTCGGCTAGCAGCGCCAGCGGGATTGCCAGCGTCGAATAGAGCAGGGCGAATGCGATACCGCCCAGCGCGCCCAGCTGGGTATCGCTCAGCCCCAGCTCCGCCTTGATCGGCCCGGCGAGGATGCCGAGGATCTGCCGGTCGAGAAAGTTGAACGTATAGACCAGCAGCAGCATCGCCAGCACGACACCGCGATAGGCGGGGGAGGTAGTTCGGTCGGTCATGTGGGTTTCCTGTGAACCATTTCCATATCCGTTCGTCCTGAGTAGCCACTGAGCGAAGTCGAAGTGGCGTATCGAAGGACCGATGTAGCGCACAACCCTTCGATACAAGGCTTCGGCTTCGCTCAGCCTTTACTCAGGGCGAACGGAATTTCAGTGTCCAAACCGGTGCCAACTCAGAACTTCAACGTGCCCGTCACGAACACCTGCCGCGGATTGCCGTAAAAGGCGGTCAGTGTCCCCTCACGCCCCAATGATGGCGTCGGGAAACCGGCTGCATTGTTGATGATCGCGCCTGTCACCGGGTTGGCCGCGACGAAGGTGTAGCCCGACGTCTTATATTCCTTGTCCAGGATATTCTTGCCATGGACGCCCAGCGACCAGCGATCATCGGGCGCGGTATAGACGATGCTGGCGTCCCACAGCGCATAGCCGCTCTGGTCGATATAGGGATTGGGGATTTCGAACTGATAGGTCTTGGACCGCCATGACACCGTCGTCCCGGCATAGAGGCTGCCTTCGCCGATGGGTGTGTTGTAGCTCAGCGTCCCGCTCGCCGTCCATTTGGGCGTATTCTGCACCCGGCGATATTGCGCCACGTCGGTCGGCACACCGCCGATATTGGTGATATATTCCTGATATTCCGCGTCGATATAGCCGATCGCGGTAGACAGGTTCAACCGGTCGCCGCTCGACAGCAGGTCACGCCCCAGGCGGGCGTTGCTCTCGAACTCCAGCCCCTTGAACCGTGCCTTGCCCGCATTGGACACGATGCCGCAGAAGGACGGCGTCGCCACGCCGCCGACATTGACGGTACAGGCGACCGACCCCGGAATCTGCACATCCTTATAATCGGCATAGAAACCGGCGACGGCGACATAGAGCGCGCCGTCCATGAAATTGCCCTTGTAGCCGACCTCATAGCTGTCGACCTCTTCCGGGCGGAAGCTGAGGAAGGAGGCGATTTCGCTATCCTGCCGGATGCCGTCGCCATTCAGGTCCGGCGCATTGGTGCCTACGCCGCGCGGATCGAAGCCGCCGCCCTTGAAGCCCTTGGAATAGCTGGAATAGATATTATGATCCTGCGTCGGCTTGTAGCTGACGGAGAAGCGCGGGGTGAATTTCTTATATTTGGCCGATCCCCGGAAATCGGTGCTGGGCGCGCCAAACGGCAGGCCCGCACCACCGAACACCGGCGACCCGCCACCCAGATAGCTTTGCCGCAGGATCGCCGCGCGCCGCTCGTCCCAGGTATAGCGCCCACCCGCCGACACGCTGAATTGCGGGCTGAAATCATAGGTGAAGTCGCCGAAGATCGCATAGGTTTCGGTGTCGACATCGGCCTGCGTGAACGCCGTCAGGCCCGCCAGCGTGGTGAAGATACGCGTGTCGAACTGCGTGTCGGCACTGGCATCCAGATAATAGAGACCGATCATGCCCTTCAGCGGCCCGGCATCGACCTGCAACTGCACTTCCTGACTGAGCTGCTCGTTGCGGTAGAAGGCCGGCACGTCGACATCGACGGCGGGCAGCGCGTCGAAATCGATCGGCGACGCGCTGTCATCCTTGCGCCAGGCGCTGATCGACTTGAGCGTGAAGACATCGTTCAATTCCGCCGAGATATTCATCGACAGGCCATAGCTTTTCACCTGCTGCCGGGGATCGACCAGCCCGCCGCGCGTGTCGAACACGTTGCCCAGCACCGGCGCGCCCGATGCCTGCCCCGGAATCAGCCGATGGCCGCCACGCGGATTGCTCTTGTCCTTGGTATAGTCGCCGGTGATGCGCACCAGCACCGGCTCGCCATAGCCGCCCATTTCGAAGGTGGCGCGGCCGGCCCAGATATCCTTGTTGTAATTTTCCTGACCAGTGGTGAGGTTCTTGCCGAACCCGCCGCGCGACAGGCGGGCAAAGGCGCCGCCGACGCGGATCAGGTCGCTGATCGGCGCGGACACACTGATCAGGCCATCCGCCTGATCGTAACTTCCGTAAGTGCCCTTCACCTTCAGTGAAAAATCCTGTGGCAGCAGTTTGGTGACATATTTCACCGCGCCGCCGATCGTGTTGCGGCCGTAGAGCGTGCCCTGCGGTCCGCGCAGCACCTCGATCCGCTCCACATCATAGATGTCGAGCAGCGCACCCTGCGGCCGGTTGAGATAAACATCGTCCAGATAGATGCCGACGCCCTGTTCAAATCCCGACACCGGGTCCTGCTGGCCCACGCCGCGGATGAAGGCGGTCAGGGTCGAATTGGTACCGCGCGATGCCTCCAGCGTGGTGTTGGGGGTGATGTTGGCCAGATCGGTAATGTCGATCGCGCCACCCTTTTCCAGCGCCTCGCCGGAAAAGGCGCTGACTGCGATCGGCACGCTGACCAGAGTCTCCTCGCGCCGGCGCGCGGTGACGACGATCGCTGCGCCATCCTCGTCGGCGGCGGCCTGCGGCGTGGCGTTCTGCGCCAGTGCAGGCAACGCAATCATGCCGCCCCACGCGGCGGAAGCGAGGGCAATCGCACGGATGGTCTGATGGGCCTTCATCGGGTCGGTCCTCTCCTGGAAATGGCGCGCCCGGTCTGCCGGGTCGCTTTGCCTTGCCAACTCGATAATGAAAGTTGAACCAGCTTTCAACTTGAAATAAGGGGCTGGGGACGACAGTGCGCCGGTGCGGCAAAAAATACACATAATCAGGAGTGGAGATGACCGAGCAAGGCGCCGAAAAGGACGACAAGACGCCCCGTACCGCGCGCGGCGAACGCACCCGTCGCGCCCTGCTGTCGGCCGCTGCGGCGGAATTTGGCGAGAAGGGATTTCATGATGGGTCGATCAGCGGCATCACCCGCCGCGCTGGTTGTGCGCTCGGCAGCTTTTACACCTATTTCGATACCAAGGACGATATCTTCCGCGCCTTGGTGAACGACATGTCGGGGCAGGTGCGCGACTATGTATCCCCGCGCATCGCACAGGCGCGCGACGGCATCGACGCGGAACGGATCGGCTTGCTGAGTTTCCTGGAGTTCGCCCGCACCCACAAGGAAATCTACCGCATCATCGACGAATCCGAGTTCGTCGATGCCGTCGCCTATCGCGCCCATTATGAAAATACCGCCAGCCGCATGGCCGCCCGTCTGTCCGCCGCCGCCGCCCGCGGCGACGTGCGCCCCGATGTGGAGGAAGTCCATGCCTGGGCGATCATGGGCATGAACGTCTTCCTCGGCCTGCGCTACGGCGTATGGGATGACAGCCGCTCCGCCGAAGAGGTCGCCGCCATCGCCAACGCCCTCATCGAAAAGGGCATCGGCCCGCAGCGCTGACACGGGCTCCATCCGCCGCACGGCAGCCCCGGACTGGCGAGACGCCTGCAACCACCCGCCCTCCTCAAGACTCCTTCCCATGACCAACCATCATGCGAGAAGGATCATGGACCTCCCCCCACGCGCCAAGCGCTCCAATGTCTTCATGGACGCCCATCTCAACCTGGGCGAGCCGTTGTCGGCCAAGCAAGTCGTGCGCATCCGCGACATATCCGCCGGCGGCGCCCGCATTCAGGGCAAATCGCCCGGTGTGGGCGTCCGCATCGTGGTGACGCGGGGCGAAACGGATATGCCGGGCCGCGTCGTCTGGACTGCTGACCGTCATTTCGGCATGGAATTTGACGAACCGGTCGATGTCGATGCGGTGCTGAAGGCGGTGCCGCCCAAATCGCCCGATCGCCCGGTCTATGCTGCCGCCCTCACCTCCGGATTGGCGCATTTCCAGCGCTACACGCCACGCGGCCGCGCCACGTCCTTCGGTCAGCGGCTGGCAGGAGTGGCTCGCTAAACTATTTGCGCAGCAGGAACACCGCATGCTCCGCGAAGAGATTGGCGTTGGCGTGCGTCGTTTCCTTGTCGCCCTTCAGAAACCATTGCCCGTCGATGGTCCAGCCGCGCTCCTTCACCAGCGCGCGGAAATCATCGACTGTGACATGATGGATGTTGAGCGTATCATACCAGGTGTCGGGCAACAGCCGCGTCACCGGCATCCGGCCGCCCCACAGCAGCGAAATCCGCCCGCGCCAATGCGCGAAATTGGGGAAGGACACGAAAGCCTGTCGCCCGATGCGCAGCAATTCCTCCACCACCAGGTCCGGCCGCCGCGTCGTCTGCAACGTCTGGCTCAAGATCGCATAGTCGAAACTGGCGTCGGGATAATAGCCAAGGTCGGTGTCGGCATCGCCCTGCACCACCGACAGGCCACGGCCCACCGCGGCGGCCACGTTCGACCCGTCAATCTCCAGCCCGCGCGCGTCCACCTGCGCATTGTCGCGCATCGCCGCCATCAGCGCGCCATCGCCGCAGCCCACGTCCAGCACGCGCGCGCCCTGCCGCACCGTCCGTGCGATCAGCGCCAGATCGGGGCGCAGGGTCTCGCTCATGCCCGGCCGCCTTTCAGGAATCCGTCCACCACCCGGTTGAGTTCGGGACATTCCAGCAGGAAGGCATCATGGCCGAACGGGCTGGACAGTTCCACGAAACTGGCCTGCGCGCCCGATGCGTTGAGCGCATGGACGATGATCCGCGATTCGGTGGTGGGGTAGAGCCAGTCGGTATCGAAGCTGACGAGGCAGAAGCGCGCCTTGGTCGCGGTGAACGCCTTGGCCAGCGATCCGCCATGATCGTCGGCAATGTCATAATAATCCATCGCGCGGGTGATGTAGAGATAGCTGTTCGCGTCGAACCGCTCGACGAAGCTCAGCCCCTGATGCCGCAAATAGCTTTCCACCTGGAAATCCGCGTCGAAACCGAATGTCTTGGCGTCGCGCCCCTGCAAGCGTCGCCCGAATTTCTCGGTCAGCCCCGCTTCGGACAGATAGGTGATGTGCGCGGCCATGCGCGCGACGGCGAGGCCCGCGCTCGGCACCTGCCCGTCGGCATAATAATCGCCACCGCGCCAGTTCGGATCGGCCATGATCGCCTGCCGCCCCACCTCGTGAAAGGCGATATTCTGCGCGCTGTGCCGCGCGGTGGAGGCTATGACCACGCAGCTTTCAACCCGATCGGGGAAGAGCGTCGGCCAGGTCAGCGCCTGCATCCCGCCCATCGACCCGCCGATGACGGCGGACAGGCGATCGACGCCGAGATGATCGAGCAGCGCCGCCTGCGCGCGCACCATGTCAGCGATGGTCAGCACCGGAAAGCGCATGGCATGCGGTTCACCGGTCGCTGGGTCGATGCTGGCCGGGCCAGACGACCCCATGCAGCTGCCGATGACGTTGGAACAGACGATGAAATGGCGCGCCGGATCGACCGGCTTGCCCTCCCCGACCAGTCGCCACCACCAGCCGGGCTTGCCGGTGACGGGATGGTCGGACGCGACATATTGGTCGCCGGTCAACGCATGGCAGATCAGGATGACGTTGGATTTGTCCGCATTCATCGTGCCATAGGTTTCATAGGCGATATCGACCGGGCCAAGCAGCGCGCCGCTCGACAGATGCAGGGGACCGGTCAGGCGGGCCTGCCGGCGCAGACCGAAACGGCTGTCTTCACTGATGGGAACGCTGGCCATGATGCAGGCGGGGCTAGGACCGCCGCCCCACTCTGTCAATCTGGCGCATCGGCGGCACAGTCCCTAGATGGCCGGCATGACCAATGCCTTCCGCCCCCCGATCGTCGCCTATGGCCCCCTGAACCCCTATATGGACGCCGAGCTGGCCCGCCGCTTCACTGTTCATGCCGTAGCGGCAGACGCCGACCTTACCGCCCTGCCCCCACAGGTGCGGGCGGCGCGCGCGCTGGTCAGCTTCGGGTCGGTCGGCGCATCGGCCGCAATCATGGACGCGCTGCCCAAGCTGGAAATGATCGGCCTCTTCTCGGTCGGCTATGACAAGGTCGATGTCGATCACGCCCGTGCGAAGGGCATCCGCCTGACCAATACGCCCGATGTGCTGACCGACGATGTCGCGGATCTTGCCGTCGGCCTGCTCTATGCCACTGTGCGCAACATGGTCGCCAACGACCGCATGCTGCGCGCGGGCGACTGGGCGCGGGGCATCAGGCCGGCCTTGTCCGGCCGGGTGACCGGCAAGCGCATCGGCATATTGGGCCTTGGCCGCATCGGCCGCGCGATTGCGGCGCGGCTGGAACCGGTGGCTGGCGAAATTCTCTACCACAACCGGCGCGAAGCGGCTGACACATCCTGTCGCTATGTCGCCGACCCGATCGCTTTCGCACAACAAAGCGATGTCATCATCGTTGCCACTTCGGGCGGCCCGGAGGCGGCGAAGCTGGTCGATGCCGCCATGCTCGACGCGCTCGGCCCGGATGGTGTGATCGTCAATATCAGCCGGGGCAGCGTGATCGACGAGGATGCCCTGATCGCCGCACTGTCCGAAGGCGGTATCGCCGGCGCCGGACTGGACGTCTTCGCCCATGAACCCCATGTGCCGCCAGCGCTGATCGCGATGGACCAGGTCGTACTCCAACCCCATCAGGGCAGCGCCACCACCCACACGCGCAAGGCGATGGGCGACCTCGTCCTCGCCAATCTGGATGCATGGTTCGCGGGCAAGCCGTTGCTGACGCCGGTGGTGTAAAGGGGGGGGGGAGGCGCCACCTTCTAAACCCTCTCCCGTTCTTCACGGGAGAGGGTTTAGAAATGCTCGCTGCCATTCACTAACGGCCCGGCCGCAAGCCATCCAACATGCTTCCAATGTAGGATTTCCTCTGATCTACCCTGTCCGATGGACAGCCTCCCCCCTCGCCCTTTTCCGTGTCGCCTCCCTGTCGCAAGACAGACGCGCAGCCGTCGCTTCGCGTCGTCCAGCGGTCGCGTCGATGGCGCGCTGCTGTCACTTCCGCATCGCGCAGGTGGCGCGTCCGTGGCGCCTGGGAGAGGCTTCGCGAAAGCCTCGCGAGCGCTTCGGCCCCTTTTTACCCCTGCAACGGTGTGAACTTCGCCTGTCGCGTCGCTGTCGCCCTTCCACCCACTTTGCCTTTCGTCCGGAAGCCGCTAAAGCCCGCACCCATGACAAAGCCTGCTCCCAAAGACTGGATTCTCGGCATTCACGCCTATGTGCCGGGCAAATCGGCGGCCGACGACGGCCGTCCCCTCATCAAATTGAGCGCCAACGAAAATCCGCTCGGCACCAGCAAGGCCGTGCGCGAAGCCTTCGTCGCCGCGACGGCCGACATGGCAACCTATCCCGATCCCGCCGCGGAAAAGCTGCGCGCGGCGATCGGCGCCGTCCATGGCCTCGATCCCGACCGGATCATCTATGGCACCGGGTCCGACGAACTGCTGCATATCGCCGCCTCCGCCTATGCCGGGCCGGGCGATGAAATCCTCTATGTCCGCTATGGCTTTGCCGTCTACGACATCGCCGCACGCCGCGTCGGTGCGACGCCGGTCATCGCCCCGGACAAGGATTATGCGACCGACGTCGATGCCCTGCTCGCCGCCGTCACGGACAGGACCAAGGTCGTCTTCCTCGCCAACCCCAACAACCCGACCGGCACGATGACCAGCCGGGAAGAGATTGCCCGCCTGCATGCCGGGCTGCGCCCCGACATCCTCTTCGTCCTGGATCAGGCCTATGCCGAATATCTGGAAGAGGGCGAGGATGACGGCGGGCTGGAACTGGCGAAGACCGCGTCCAACATCCTCGTCACCCGCACCTTCTCGAAAATCTATGGCCTGGCCGCCGAACGGATCGGCTGGGGCTATGGCTCGCCCGAGGTGATCGACATCCTCCACCGCATCCGCGCGCCGTTCAACGTGACGACAGCGGGTCAGGCAGCGGCGATCGCAGCGATCGGCGACAGCGAATGGGTCGCGTTCAGCCGCACCCACAATGCCCGCTGGCGCGACTGGCTGGCGAGCGAAGTCGCTGCGCTGTCCAATCACGGCCTGCGCGCGGTGCCCAGCAAGACCAACTTCCTGCTGATCCTGTTCGACGGCAAGCTGACTGCGGAAGCCGCCATGAAGGGGCTGTGGGACGAAGGCTATGCCACCCGCTGGCTGCCCGGTCAGGGCCTGCCCAACGGCCTGCGCATCACCATCGGGACCAAGGCGCAGAACCGCGCCGTCGCGGCCAAGCTGCGCGCCATGGCGGAGGCCGCCTGAGCCCATGCTGCCGTTCGCGCGCGTCACCATCATCGGCCTGGGGCTGATCGGCTCCTCGCTCGCCCGCGCGATCCGGGCGGACATGCCCACCGTGCGCGTGACCGGCTATGACGCCGATCCCGCCGTGCGCGAAACCGCCCGGCGGATCGACCTGACCGACGATGTCACCGACACGGCGGGCGCGTCCGTCACCGACGCCGATCTGGTGATCCTGTGCGTACCGGTGCGGGCGATGGGCGCGGCTGCGGCGGAAATCGCCGACGACCTGCCGGCCGACGCGATCGTCAGCGATGTGGGTTCCTGCAAGGTGGATGTGCTGGCGCAGCTCAACGCCGCGCTGCCGGGACGGACCATCATCCCGGCGCATCCTGTGGCCGGCACCGAAAATAGCGGGCCTGAAGCGGGCTTTGCGACCCTGTTCAAGGGCCGCTGGTCCATCGTCACCCCACCCGCCGACGCCGATCCGACCGCCGTCGAACGGGTCGCCGAACTATGGCGCCGCGTCGGCGCGGATGTGGAGGTGATGGACCCGGCGCATCATGATCTGGTGCTGGCGGTCACCAGCCATCTGCCGCACCTCATCGCCTACACCATCGTCGGCACGGCCAGCGACATGGAAAATGTGACCCAGAGCGAAGTCATCAAATATTCCGCCGGCGGTTTCCGCGACTTCACCCGCATCGCCGCATCCGATCCGACGATGTGGCGCGACGTGTTCCTGGCGAACAAGGACGCGGTGCTGGAAATGCTTCAGCGCTTCTCTGAGGATCTGTCTGCGTTGCAGCGGGCGATCCGCTGGAATGACGGCGACGCGCTGTTCAACCTGTTCACCCGCACCCGCGCGATCCGCCGGTCGATCATCGAACAGGGCCAGGACGACGCCAAGCCGGACTTCGGCCGGTCGCACTGAAGCGGCTTAAAATCGCTTTCCTACTTTAGCCGGCCCGGCTTAATTGAGCGCGTTGATCGCCGCATGGACCCGCGCCTCGGCCTCCTTGCGGTCCAGGCCGACCGGAACGATCTCCCCCACCTTGTAGGTGATGGTGCCGGGACGTTTGAGGAATTTGCCGCGCGGCGACACCCGCCCGCTGTCGATGGCGATCGGCACGACGGGCAGGCCGAGCAGGCTGTACAGACCGGCGAACCCCGCCTTGAGTGGCGGCGATTCGCCATGGGGGACGCGGGTGCCTTCGGGGAAGAGGCAGATGGCGCGGCCCTGCCCGATCCGGTCCTTCGCCGCCGCGCGCAGGACGCGCAGCGCGCTCGCCCCGGCGGCGCGCTCGATGGGGATGAGGCCATAGCGGCGGGCGATGCCGCCCCAGAGCGGGATATCGAACAATTCCCGCTTGGCGCCGATCGCCGGCCGGTCGAACAGGCACAGCATGTCGATCGTCTCGAACATGGATTCATGCTTTGCGATATAGAGATAGGGACCGATCGGCAGGTCGCCCTCCACCACGATCCGCTGCCCCAGCAACTGCTGGACGCACCAGCGGTGGAACCGGCTCCAGTTGGTCGCGGTGTTCTGCACCATCAACGGCGTGGTCCAACCAAAGGCCATGGCCCACAACACGAAGATCAGGCTGCCGGTGTAAAAGGCCAGCGCAAAGAGAAGCGAACGGATGACGGTCAAGATAAGGTCCGATCAGATACCGATGAGCGCGGCGATGCGCCGCAGCAGATATTTATTATATTCCCGCGCCAATATGGTCAGGCTCGGGCGGCTGGGCACCGCGTCATAGACGATCGTGACCTTGCCGTCGGGCATCGACTGGCGCAGTTCCAGCGCAGCGCGGCGCATATGCCAGTCGGTGGTGATCAGGCGGACGGTCTTGTAATCACGCCGTTCCAGCCAGCGCGCCGTCTCCAGCCCGTTCGAGCGCGTGTCGATCGCTTCCCGACCCAGCGTGATACAGCAGTTGAACAGGCTTTCGGGCGCTTTGTATTGCACGGCCAGTTCCACCGGACGGACCGAGCGGTCGACCCCGGAAATCAGCATCCGCTTGGCCGCACCATCCTGCAACAGGGCGATGCCCCGGTCGATGCGGCCCGCCCCGCCGGTGAGCACGACGATGGCGTCGGTCTGCCGCCCGTCCAGCGGCTGCGGCAGGAAGATCCCGAACCAGGCAAAGCCCAGCATCCAGGCCAGCAGCGTAATGGCGACGAAGCGGACGATCACAGTGCCCGGCCCAAGGCGCGCAGTACCGTCCAGCGCGCCGTCAACGTCGCCAGCAGCACGCCGAAGATCGGCAGGGCCACAAGAATCAGCCAGCCGCGCATATCCAGTTCGACCGCACCGATCAGATCCGACCCGGTGGCGGCAAGGCGCAAGCCGATCAGCAGGATGACGAGCGCGGCAAAGGAGAAGCCCAGCGCGCTGCCCATCAGCGCGTCGAGGCCGATTCGGCGCTGGAACAGTCGGGCGATCTGCACGTCGGTCGATCCCATCAGGTGCAGCACGTCGATCGTGCCGCGATGGCTGTCATGTGCGCCCCGCGCTGCCAGCACCACGACCGCGCCGGTCGCTAGAATCATCAGCAGCACGACACCCGCCGACAGCCAGCCCAATGCCGTCAGCAGTCCGGCCAGCGGCAGCAGGAAGGCGGCATGCGGCTCGATCCGTAGCTTGGGCGAAACATCGGCGAGCAGGCGGCGCAAGCCACCGATCTTGGCCTCTGCGTCGCCCGGCGTCAGCATAACGTCGATCAGCGCTGGCACCGGCAGGTCGCCGCTGGTCGCCGCATCGCCCAGCCAGGGGCGCAACTGGTCGGCCAGCGCCGCCGGATCGACCGGCTCGGCGGCGCGCACGCTGCGGGAGGATCGCAGAGCCGTCAGGGTCCGGCCGGCCAGTTGCGCGCGGACCTGTGCGTCGGCCTCCACCACCTGCACGCTGGCGCGGCCGGCAAGGTCGGCGCTCATGGACCGGACAGCGGCGCCCAGGCCGAGGCCAGCGGCCGCGGCCAGCACGGTCAGGAACATCATGATGGCGATGATCCACGGCATGGGCCCGGCCAGACGACCGCCTGGCAGCAGGCGATGGCGCGCGGCGGCAGACGCCTTGCGATCTGCATGGCTGGGCATCAGGCGTTGCCCTGCGGTTTCGACTGGGACTGAGGCGGGTAGCGCAGCGTGCCGGTGGGGTCGGCCAGCCGCCCCTTGTCCAGCCGCATCATCTGCGCCCCGGAAACCTGCGCGATGAGGGGGAGGTCATGGGTGGCGACGACGATGGTGGTGCCCAACCTGTTGAGCGCCTCGAACAAGGTCATCAGGCGGCGAGCCATGTCGGCATCGACGTTACCGGTCGGTTCGTCCGCGACCAATATTTCCGGGCGGCCGATTACCGCGCGGGCGATGGCAACGCGCTGCTGCTCCCCGCCCGACAAGGTGGCGGGACGCGCCTGGCGACGATCGCCTAGGCCCACCCAGTTGAGCATCTCCGCCACCGGGGCGTCGATCTCGCCCTCTTCCATGCCCGACACGCGCAGCGGAAGGGCAATATTGTCATAGGCGGACAGATGGGGCACGAGCCGGAAATCCTGGAACACCACGCCGATGCGGCGGCGGAAGCCGGGCAATCTTTTCCGAGGAAGCGTCACCACGTCCTCGCCGAACAGGCGGATGACGCCGCGGCTGGGCCGCTGGGCAAGGTAGAGCAATTTCAGCAACGACGTCTTGCCCGCGCCCGATGCGCCGGTCAGGAAATAGAAGCCGCCGCTGGCCAGCGAGAAGCTGACATCGGACAGGGTTTCGCTGTCCAGACCATAGCGCAGGCCGACATTTTCGAACTGGACGATGGCCGACATGGCTGAATATTATCGCGCTGTCGCGCTCCCTGCTTCCCGGAGCATCAGCCATGGCACAGCGGGCGCCCCGCCGTAAAGCCCGCGCCGCACGATGCCACGAGTCGCGGCAGAATGACTCGGGTCGTCGTTGGCATCTTGCGCCCGAGTCCCTGCCATGCCTATGAAGCGGAATGATCCTGGTGTGCCCCAATTGCGCGACGCGCTATGTCGTGCCCGACACAGCCGTCGGTACGAACGGCCGCCAGGTCCGCTGCGCCGCTTGCAAGCATAGCTGGTTCCAGGCGCCGCCGGTCCTGCCCGAACGGGAAACGCCCGTTGCTGCCGCACCGGTCGAGGCTCCGGCACCGATAGCGCCGCCCGAACCCGTTGCGCCGCCTCCGCCGCCGCCCACAGCACCGCCGCCTCCGCCCGTCGTCGCGCCCGAACCGGTCGCCGCCGATCCTGTTGTGGTGGAAGACGCCGCCGTCGTCGCCGAACCGTCAGTCGCAGCATCCGTGACGGCGCCGGTTACCGCGCCTGCCGATCACCGGTTTGATGACATCTATGCCGGCGCGCCGGTTGATCCGGTCGAGGAAAGCCGTTTCGTCCCTGTCCCGGCCGTCAAGGCACGACGCAATCCGATCAAGCTGTGGACCTATGCCGCGATCGGATTCTGCCTGATCGTCGCCGCATTGGGTGGCGCCTTCACCTATTTCGGCCCGCCCGCCTGGATGGTGTCGATGGGCCTGGTCGCCGAGGAGGGCGATCCCGACCTGCTGTTCTACCTGTCCAAGCCTGCGGAACGCCGCAAGCTGCCGACGGGCGAGGAATATTTCGCCTTTGGCGCGCGGATCGTGAACAGCGGGACGCAGACACTGCCGGTGCCGCCGGTACTGGTGCAGTTGCGCGACCGGCAGAACCGGCTGGTGTTCAGTTGGACCACCAAGGCGGACAAGACGCGGCTGAAGCCCGGCGAGGAAGCGTCGATCAACGAGAGCCGGATCGACATTCCGAAAAATGCCGAAAATCTCTCGCTGACCTTCGTCCAGTAATTGGCGTTCAATAGGGCAATCGGTCAGGGATAGCTGACCGTCTTCGGACGCCCCTGCGGGATGGGGATGAACTCCTGATCGTCGCCGGGGATCAGCGGGAAGCGCATCGCTTCCCAATCCTCACGCGCCTGCATCAGCCGGTCCTGGGTCGAGGCCACGAAGTTCCACCAGACATGGCGCGGGCTGGTGAACGCCTCCCCGCCACACAGCACGACGCGGCCGCCATCGACGCTCATCAACGTGGCCGATGTGCCTGGGCGGAGGACGTAGAGCGTCTGCGGTGCCAGCATCCGGCCGTCGAGCGCCGCGTCGCCTCCCGATACATAGAGAGCCCGTTCGTCGGCGGACGGGTCGATGGCGATCCGGCCGCCGGGCGACAACTGGATATCGGCATAGATGGTCTGGGCATAGGTGGTGACGGGCGAGGTCTCGCCCCAGAGCGATCCCATGATGACGCGCGCGCGGACATGGCCGTCGTCGATCACCGGCATGCCACCCTCCCCCACATGCTCGAAAGCGGGGTCCATTTCCTCGAACCGGTCGGGCAGAGCGAGCCAGGTCTGGATCGCCGACAGCTTCGACAGTTTCACCCGCTCATCGTCGGGCGAGCGTTCGGAATGGACGATGCCCTTGCCCGCCGTCATCAGATTGACCGCGCCGGCCTCGATCAACTGCTCCGTGCCGAGGGAATCGCGGTGGAGAAAGGCGCCTTCATACATATAGGTGACGGTGGCGAGGTTGATGTGCGGGTGCGGGCGGACGTCGATCCCCTGTCCCGCGCCGATCTTGGCAGGGCCGGCCTGATCGAAGAAGATGAAGGGGCCAACCATCGTACGCCCCTTGACCGGCAAGGACCGGTACACCCGGAAATCGCCCAGATCATGGCTGGTGGGCGTGATCGTCTGGATGATGAGATCGTCGGCGATCATCAGGCTTCTCCGGGTGCACGGGCCTTGATGGCAAGGGCGTGGACCTTTTCGGCGAGCAGATCGGCAAGGGCGTCGTTGACGAGGCGCTGGCGCGCGACGCGGGTCTGGCCGGTGAAGCGATCGGACACGATCTCCACCGTGAAATGGCTTTCGCCCGAACCGTCATGGCCGGCATGGCCACGATGCTTTTCGCTGTCGTCGATGACGGCGAGATGCTCGGGCGTCAGGGCAGCGCGCAGGCGCGCTTCGATTTCGGTGGCAACGGGGCCTTTGAGGTCTGTGGTCATATTTCCTATATAGGCTGCTTTGCCAGCAGATCATCAGGACAATCTTGAGCAGCGACCCTTTCTCGACACGCCGTTTCAACCGTTTCCATGGCCGGGTGGAGGGCGACCGGCCCTGCGCCGCGCCCGGATGCCCGGAGCCGGGCGAGTTCCGCGCGCCCCCGGCAGAGGGCAGCGCCCGGCCGGGTGACGAAGGCCCGCGCTGGCGCTGGTTCTGCCTGGAGCATGTGAAGGCCTTCAATCAGGGCTATAATTTCTTCACCGGCATGTCGCCCGATGAGATTGCCGCTGCACAGCGCCCCTTTGCCGGGTGGGAGCGGGAAACGCGGGCCTTTTCCTCCAACGCCCATAGCCCGCCGCCCAAATGGGCGGATTTTTCCGACCCCCTCGACGCGATCGGCGCCAAGTTCAGGGAACGGATGGCCAAGGCGAAGGCGGACGCGCAAGTGCGGCAGGACGGGAAGTTCCTGTCGGCCGAGGATCGCAAGGCCATGTCGGTCATGGGCCTGTCCATCAATGCCGACCGCAAGGCGTTGCGAACGCGCTATACCGAATTGCTGCGCCGCTATCATCCCGACCATAATGGCGGGGATCGCAGTCATGAAGGGGCGTTGCAAAGCGTGATCGAAGCCTATGGTCATTTGAAGAAGGCTTCGGTTTTCGCTTAACTTCGCACTTTTCCCGCATATTTCGACATTATCGTGCGGGAATAGGAAATTTTGCTGCGCATGTGAGGGGTGAGCCGATGGGTAGAAAGAGCCGGCTGCCTTCATAGCATCAGGGCAGGATGTAGGACAGCGCAGCCCCCTTGCCCCCGTCCGACAGGGCTGTCATAGCGCCCGGCCTTTCAGAATCCCGGAGACTTTTCATGCAGCAGGTGCCGCGCGCGCTGGGCCTCGATTTCGGCACGACCAACAGCGTGGCCGCGCTGGCGGCAGGCGGGGATTCGCAACTGGTGGAATTTGCCGGCGAACAGGCGACCGGCGCGGTGTTTCGCTCCGCGCTCTGTTTCTGGCATGACGATGTGGTGAAAGGCGGCATGGCGCATGAGGCAGGGCCATGGGCGATCGCCGAATATATGGAATATCCTGAGGACAGCCGATTCCTGCAATCGTTCAAGTCGGTGGCGGCCAGCCCCATTTTCGAAAGCGCCAATGTGTTCGAAAAGCGGTTCCGCTTCGAGGAACTGGGACAGATGTTCCTGAATCGGATGATCGGCCATGCCGGCGGCATGCTGGACAAGCGGCCGGAGCGGATCGTTGTCGGCCGCCCGGTCGAATATGCCGGATCGCGGCCCGACGAGGCGCTGGCCCGCAAACGCTATGACGCGATGTTCGACGGGTTCGGCACCGAGGTGCATTATGTCTATGAGCCGCTGGGCGCAGCGTTCAGCTACGCCAGCCGGATCGACCACGCCGCCACCATATTGGTTGCGGATTTCGGCGGGGGTACCAGCGACTTTTCGCTGGTGCGGATCGAGGCACCGGGCGCGGCGCGACGGGCGACGCCGCTGGGGTCGGCGGGCATCGGCCTGGCCGGCGACCGGTTCGACTATCGCATCCTCGACAATCTGGTGCTGCCGATGCTGGGCAAGGGCGGTAGTTATCAGAGTTTCGGCAAGGAACTGGAGATACCGCGCAGCTATTTCGCCGACTTTGCCGACTGGTCGCGACTCGCCCTGATGCGCAATCGCCGCACGATGGAGGAACTGGCCCGGTTGCAGAAGACGGCGAAGGAGCCGGCGGCGATCGGCCGGATGATCACCGTCATCGAAAAGGAATTGGGCTATCCGCTTTATGATGCGGTGGGCGCGCTGAAACGGGCATTGTCGGAACAGGAAAGCGCGACTTTCCGCTTTTCGGGCGGTGGGCTGGAGATTGAGCAAAAGGTGTCGCGCGCCGATTTCGAGGGCTGGATCGGGCCCGATATCGCGCAGATCGAAGCGACGGTGGACAAGGCACTGGCCAAGGCCAATGTGACGCCTGATACTATCGACCGGGTGTTCCTGACCGGCGGATCGTCCCTGATTCCGGCGATCCGCGACATTTTCCGGGCGCGTTTCGGGCAGGACAGGCTGGCGACCGGGGGCGAACTGACCTCCATCGCCCATGGGCTGGCGCTGATCGGCGAGGAAGCCAATTTGGCGGAATGGGCAGCTTGATCGTCGCGTTGCGAAGCGCCACTCTATCGACACGCGCTTTGAATCTGGGTTAGGGCGCGAGTGACTCGCAGAAAGATGACGGACCCGATGACCGATATTTCCAACGTCCAGCCTGACACCCGCGCCGAAACGCTGCTGGAAGCGCCCGATCGCGAAGTGGATGCGCGGGAGATTTTCGGCATCGATATCGACATGAAGATCCCGGCCTTTTCGGAAGCCGACGAGCGCGTCCCCGACCTCGACCCCGCCTATGTGTTCGACCCGGACACCACTTTGGCGATCCTGGCGGGCTTTGCCTATAATCGCCGCGTCATGGTGCAGGGCTATCATGGCACCGGCAAGTCGAGCCATATCGAGCAGATCGCCGCGCGCCTGAAATGGCCGTGCATCCGCATCAACCTGGACGCGCATATCAGCCGTATCGACCTGGTCGGGCGCGACGCGATCGTGTTGCAGGACGGCCAGCAGGTGACGCAGTTCAAGGAAGGCCTGCTGCCATGGGCGTTGCAGCGTCCGGTCGCTCTGGTGTTCGACGAATATGATGCCGGTCGCCCGGACGTGATGTTCGTGATCCAGCGCGTGCTGGAGACGGACGGCAAGATGACCTTGCTCGACCAGAATCGCGTGATCCGGCCGAACCCGCATTTCCGCCTGTTCGCCACCGCCAACACGGTGGGTCTGGGCGACACGACCGGCCTCTATCATGGCACGCAGCAGATCAACCAGGGCCAGATGGACCGGTGGAATCTGGTCGTGGCGCTGAATTATCTGCCCGCCGCGACCGAGGCGCAGGTGGTGCTGGCGAAGTCGGGCGAATATGATCATGAGGGCGGCCGCAAGGAAGTCGAGAATATGATCAAGGTGGCCGAACTGACGCGGCAGGGCTTCATCAACGGCGATATTTCGACCGTCATGTCGCCCCGCACCGTGATCAGCTGGGCGCAAAATGCGCTGATCTTCAAGAATGTCGGCTTCGCCTTCCGCCTGAGCTTCCTCAACAAATGCGATGAGGCGGAGCGGGCGCTGGTCGCCGAATATTATCAGCGCGTGTTCGGTAAGGATCTGCCGGAAAGCGTGGCGAGCCGGGCGAACTGACCGTTCGCCCTGCTAGTGGCGCTTTTTGCACGGCAGGGAGACAGAAGATGATCGTCGTCGAACGGATCGACCCCAATGGCGGCACCGCGCACCGGATCAGCATCCGGGGCCATGAAATTGTCGCCGACATGTCGGCGCCGGACGGGCATGATGCCGGGCCGGACCCGCATGACCTCTATGATACGGCGCTGGGCGCGTGCAAGGCGATGACCATGCTCTGGTATGCGCAGCGCAACGCCATTCCGGTGGAGGCCATCCATGTCGGCGTGGTTCGCGATGCGAGCCAGGAGCGCAAGGGCATCTACAAGCTGACCACGCGTATCGCGCTGACCGGAGACATGAGCGACGAGCAGCATGACAAGCTGATCGCGGTGGCGGCGAAGTGCCCGATCCACAAGCTGATGAGCGAAGTCGAGACGCAGATCGAGACGATCGCCGTGCCCCGCGTCGGGGAGGCGGAGCGGCCATGAGCGAGGAAGCGGTGATGGAACGCAGCGGACTCCCATTGGCCAGCGCATTTAATTTGCGCGATTTCGGGGGTTATCCAACGGCCGATGGGCGCACGATCCGGCGCGGCATGCTGTACCGGTCGGGCACGATGGCGTTGCTGACGCCGGAGGACAGCGCGCAATTGCGATCATTGGGCATCCGGGCGATCTGCGATTTTCGGCGTCCGGGCGAGCGCAGGTCGGAGCCGACCAGTTGGCATGACGCGAGCGTCGATTATTATTGCCGCGACTATAGCGGGGCGACCGGCGTGCTGGTCGACATGGTGCGCGAGGAGCGGACGACGGCGGCCGACATGAAGGCCGCGATGCTGGCCGTCTATCATGAGATCGCAACCGACCATGCGGAGGCCTATGCCGCGATGTTCCGGCAGATGCTGGCGGGCCATTTGCCGATCCTGATCAACTGTTCGGCGGGCAAGGACCGGACCGGCGCGGGCGCGGCGATGGTGCTGGCGGCGCTTGGCGTGTCGCGCGACGTCATCATCGAGGATTATCTGCTGACCAACAGCCATGCCGACTGGACATGGCGACTGGCGCAGGGCGAGAGTCACCTCAGCCGGTTGAAGAAGGCGCGGGCGGATGTGCTGGAACCGTTATTGGTTGCCGACGTCGCCTATCTGGAAGCGTTGTTCGCGCATTTCGACCGGCTGCATGGCGGCGTCGACGGCTATTTGCGCGATGTGCTGGGTGTAGGTGTGGTCGAACAGGCAGCGCTGCGTGAGGCGTTGCTGGTTCCATGACCGAACGGTCCCCCATCGACGCCTTCAAGGATGTGCTGTCCGGCGTGGCGCGCGCGATCACCCGCGACGCAGAGGTCGAGGTCGGCTTCACCGCCGATACGCCCCATGCCGTGGGCAAGGCGATCAAGGTGCCGACGCCCGGCCGCGCTTTGCCCGCCGATCAGGTGGCGCTGGCGCGTGGCTTTGCCGATGCGTCCGCGCTGAAGCTGCGCCATCATAACCCCAGGATCCACGCCCATTCGGCGCCGGGCGAGGCCGTGGCGCGCGCGGTGTTCGACGCGGTCGAGCAGGCGCGGGTCGAGGCGATCGGCGCCCGGTCGATGGAGGGCGTGCGCGCCAACCTCAATCATGCGCTGGAGCTGCGGCTGAAGTCCGATGCGATCCGCCGGGCGCGGTCGGCCGACGAAGTGCCGCTGTCCACTGCGCTGGTATTGAAGGTACGCGAGCGGCTGACCGGTCAGGCGATCCCTAAGGATGTGGCGGCGGGCGTCGCGATGGTCGACCAGTGGATCGAGGACAAGGCCGGTGCCGATCTCGACGCGCTGACGATGGCGATCGACGACCAGCGCGCGTTTCAGAAGCTGACGACGGCGATGCTGGAGCATCTGCAACTGGTCGACGCCGATGTGCCGCCCGATACCGAAGAACCCGAAGCCGAGGACGAAGGCGAGGATCAGGAAGATCAACAGGAGGAAGGCGAGAGCGGCCAGGAGGAATCCGGCGACAGCGACATGAACGCCGAGGCGCGCGCCGAGGACAAGGGCGGCGACACCGAAGACGGCGAAACCGACTATAGCGACGAATTCGACGCCGACAGCGACGAAGGCGCGGACGATATGGGCGAGGAAGGCATGATGCCGGTCCGCCCCAACCGGCCGATGTCCGACCTGCCACCCGGTTTCGACTATAAGTCCTATACGATGAAGTTCGACGAGGTCGTCGCGCCGGAAGAGCTGTGCGACGAGGATGAGCTGGCGCGGTTGCGCGGCTTCCTGGACCAGCAGCTGGTCAGCTTGCAGGGAGCGGTCACGAAACTGGCCAACCGGTTGCAGCGGCGATTGATGGCGCAGCAGTCGCGGTCGTGGGACTTCGATCAGGAAGAAGGCATGCTGGACGCGGCCCGGCTGGCGCGGATCGTGATCGATCCTACCCATTCGCTGTCCTACAAGATCGAACGCGATACCGAATTTCGCGATACGGTCGTCACGCTGCTGATCGACAATAGCGGTTCCATGCGCGGGCGGCCGATCAGCATCGCGGCGATCAGCGCCGACATCATGGCGCGCACACTGGAGCGGTGCGGGGTCAAGACCGAGATTCTGGGCTTTACCACGCGGGCGTGGAAGGGCGGGCAAAGCCGCGAGGAATGGCTGGCCGCCGGACGGCCGCCGATGCCGGGTCGTTTGAACGACCTGCGTCATATCGTCTATAAGAAGGCGGACGATCCGTGGCGGCGCGCGCGCAAGAATCTGGGCCTGATGATGCGCGAAGGGCTGCTGAAGGAAAATATCGACGGCGAAGCGCTGCTGTGGGCGCATAGCCGACTGATCGCGCGGCCCGAAGAGCGGCGCATCCTGATGGTGATTTCCGACGGCGCGCCGGTGGACGATTCGACCCTGTCGGTGAATAGCGGCACCTATCTGGAGCGGCATTTGCGGCAAGTGATCGACTGGATCGAGAATAAGTCGCCGGTGCAGCTGGTGGCGATCGGCATCGGGCATGACGTGACGCGCTATTATCGGCGCGCGGTGACGATCATGGACGCCGAGCAGCTGGGCGGCACGATGGTCGAGCAGCTGGCGGGCTTGTTCGACGAGGATTGATCCCGACATAGGGACGGGTTGAGCCATGCGCCGGACAACGTTCGGGGCATGGTTCGCTATTTTCAGGAGAGTGATGACGTGAGTGTCGCCTTTCGTCGCGAGAGCGACGATGAGCATATGGAGCCCAAGTTCGAGCTGCCGATCCCTTCCGGCCCCAATTGGGTGACGGTGCGGGGATTGCGGCTGACGCGGGAGATGGTCGAGGCGCTGGAAGCCGTCGATACCGTCGGCATGGAGGAAGAGGCGGCCAAGAAGCATAAGCGGGTGCTGCGCTACTGGCGCACGCGGCTGGCGACGGCGGAATTGCGGCCGCCGGCGGATGGCGAGGTCGTCGCTTTCGGCACGCGCGTCACCTATCGACTGAACCGGCAGGAAAAGACGATCGCGCTGGTCGGTGATGACGAGGCGAATCCGCATGAGGGACGGATCAGCTTCTCCTCCCCCCTCGCCCGCGCGATGATGGATGCCGAGGTCAGCGAGAAGGTCGATTTTGCCGGGAAGGTAGAGGCGGTGGAGATCGTGGCGATAGCGGTGGTCAGCGAAGACTGATCTGCCCCCTAACCGACACAAAAAAGCCCGCCGGTTTGCGCCGGCGGGCTTTTTCATGACATAAAAAACGAATCAGGCGCCGCGGGCGGCCTCGAACAGGAACCATGCGCGCTGTTCGGCCTGATCGGTCCAGTCGTCGACAATGCCTTCAGTGGCATTGTCGCCCGCTTCAGTCGCGGCCGCCTTTACCGCGCGGAAAGTTTCGACCAGCGCCAGATTGTCGTCGCGCAGTTCCTTCAGCATATCGGCGGGCGCGACGAATTCGGCGTCATTATCCTTCACCGTCTGGTGGCGGGCGATGTCGCCGATGGAGCGCAGGGTGACATTGCCGGTCTTGCGCACGCGCTCCGCGATCAGATCGGTCACGCCCAATATCTCGGTCGCCTGCTCATCGAACATCAGATGATAATCGCGGAAATGCGGGCCGGAAACGTGCCAGTGGAAATTCTTGGTCTTGAGATACAGCGCATAGGCATCCGCCAGCGCGCCGTTCAGCGCATCGGCCACGGACTTGGTGGCGTTGCTCTTGAGATCGGTCGGGGTCTTCAGATCGGGGGCCGTCATGCCATGTCCTCCTGTTTCGCGAGAAATGATTTCGGACATATAATGATCGCGGGCGAAGTTGGTGCCATTTTTTGCAGCGCAAAATCCCGATCAGCCTGATCCAGCCGGTCGATCAGAGGCCGGCGATCAGAGCAGACCAACCGCCGAAAGGGCCATGAGCGCGCCCGTGGCGAGCATCAGCCCGCCGCCGCTCCAGCGGATCGCCCGCAGCGGCAGGACCGCCAGCATGCGGTCGCGGGCCAGCACGACAGGCACCAGCGCGGTGATGACACCGATGGCGCCGCCGATACCGGCAAGCCAGGGATCGGCGGTGCGGGTGGCGATGCCGAGTATCAGAAATTGCGGGCCATCGCCGAAACCCAGGATTAAGAGGCCGATGGCGGTGGTAAGGCAGGCGCCCAGCCGCCAGCCACTGAGCGTGTCGGGCTGACTGACCGGCCAGAACAAGCCAGCGCCCAGGAAGAGGACGGAAAGCGCCATGAACAGGAGCCGCGCGTCCGGCCCCAGCATCGGGCCGATCCACGCCCCGGCGAAGGCGGAGATGGCGGCATTGGCGATTGCGGCGATCATGATGCCGGCGATGATCGCGCCGTTGCGGTCATAGCGGGCGGCGAGCGCGAGGACGAGCAACTGGCTCTTGTCGCCCATCTCGCCAAGCAGGCAGCCGAGCAGGGCGATGAGTAGTGCGTCCATCAGGTCGTGCGAATCAGGCGCGCAACGGCAGCGTGGCGACCGCAGCGGTGCGCGGGATCATCGGGATGATCGCGGCGTCGGGCATATCCTCCGCAAGCGAATCACGCATCAGGTCGAGATAGGACAGAACGATCGGGCCGAGGCCGTGCAGCAACAGGGCCGATTCGAGCGTGCCGGCCAGCCGCTCGATCGTGTCGAGGCGAAAGGCGCGGGCGATATGGCGGATCTGGGCCAGTTCGTCCTGCATACGGAGTGCGGAGACATGGCCGCGCTGGCTCGCGAGGCCGTCGACCCGGCGCATCAGGTCGCTCAAAATGGCCAGTTTCGGATCATGTCGCATGGGAAAATCCCCCGTCTATCGCCCCATGAGAGATGATGCGCCCGATTGGTTAAAGCCATGTAAAGCGTGGATCGGACGCCGCCGATTATCGCCGCAGCCTTGACATGGAGCCGAATCTGCCCCAAGGGCCAGCGCTGAAACGGGGCGGTCCGCTGTGGGCCGCTTTTCTTTTTACGCATTTCAAGACCAGGGAATAGGGCCATGGCCAAGCCGGCAACCGTCAAGATCCGTCTCGTCAGCACGGCTGACACTGGTTTCTTCTACGTCACCAAGAAGAATCCGCGCACCAAGACCGAGAAGTTCAGCTTCAACAAGTATGACCCGGTCGTGCGCAAGCATGTCGAATTCAAGGAAGCCAAGATCAAGTAAGCCGCTTGCGGGCATCACGCCCGCGCGCCTGATCAGTCGCTTCTGACGAACAGGAAAAGGTCCGTCCCATGTGGGAGCGGGCCTTTTGCTGTTGCTGTCGATTCGGACTGTCCCGTGCTCTTGATTCAAAAGGAAAGGGCGCTCCTTGCGGAACGCCCCCACCCCAACCCAGGGCTGGGCCGGCCATGCCCCCGGCATGGCCTGAACAGCGCGGGGCGCCGTTCACCCAGCCCTCCTGAAGGGGAGGGGCTTTTCAAGTGCAATGCTTAGTTGCCGACCGGCTTGGCGTCGGTGCGACGCACGACGATGGTCGAGGAACGCGGCTGCTGACCAGCGACCGGCCAGTCACCCGTGGGATGCTGGATGTTCACGAAGAAGGTCTTGAGGTCCGGCGTATAGGCAAGGCCAGTGATCTCGCAGCCCTTCGGGCCGACGAGAAAGCGCGAGGACTTCTTGGTGGTCTGGTCGATGTAGAACATCGCGTTCTGGCCGAAGATCTGCTCGATCGTGCGGGCCGAATCACCCGAATTGCCCGGAACGCTGTGGTCGGTCTGGACCCACAGGCGACCCTTGGGGTCGATGCGGATGCCGTCGGGGCTGGAGAAGGTGTCGCCGTTGATATTGCCTTCCAGCTTGTCGCCGAAGCCGGCCAGCGACGGATCACCCGCCAGCAGGAAGATTTCCCAGCTGAACTTCATGGCGAGCGGCGAATTGCCCTCTTCCTTGAACTTGATGATGTGGCCATGGCGGTTGCGGGTACGCGGGTTGGCCGCATCCACGACGGCGCGGCTGCTGTTGTTGGTCAGGGTCACGAAGACGGCGCTGTTGTCGGGCGCGACCGTGATCCATTCCGGACGGTCCATGACGGTGCCGCCGGCAACGCGGGCAGCCGAGATGGTGTTGATGAGGACATCCGCCTGATTGTTGAAGTCGACGGTAGCGGGGGTCTGCGGACCCTGGCTGACATTGCCCGGATCAGTGGCGCCGACGATGAGGCCGTTCTGGCCCTGGACCAGCGCGCGCCATTCGCCGGTGCCGTCCGCGTTGAAGCGGGCGACATAGAGCGTGCCATGGTCGAGCATGTCGCGGTTCTGGCTGCGGTTGCTGCTGCTGAAGGCGCGATCGCAGACGAATTTGTAGATGCAGCCCGGCGTGCCGTCATGGCCCATGTAGAAGGCGACGCGGCTGTTCGCGTCGGCCATATAGGCGGTGTTTTCATGATCGAAACGGCCAAGTTCGGTGCGCTTGGTCGCCGCGTCCAGTTCCTGATAGGGGTCGATTTCGACCACCCAGCCGTAATTTTCGGCGGGCTGCGACGGATCGAGATAATTGTCGGTCGATTCTTCGCAGGTCAGGTAGGTGCCCCAGGGGGTACGGCCCGACGAGCAATTGTTCAGCGTGCCCTTGATCGAGGTCGAGAGCAGACCCGCAGCGCGGCCGCTGGCGCGGTAGAGGCTGTTGCCGGTGTAGCGCTTATTGTACTTGGAGCCGGCCTTGACCGCCCACTTGCCGTCCGAACCCTTGGCGATTTCGACGACGCCGACACCTACGGCCGACAGGGCGATGGCGCGCTGCTCTGCGGTGGCGGTGGTGGGGTCTGGCTGGCCATCGGCGAACAGGATGTTGAAGTCGGGCAATTCAAAGTTGGTCGCCAACAGGCCGCCGCTGTTCGCGTCGGTGCCGGACAGTTCATAATATTCCATGCCGTCATGATTGCCGCCGGCCCATTTTTCAGCCTGGTCCGCCGTCGGGAAGCTGCCCGAATAGGGCGTGCCGGCTTCGACCGAGTCGCCGGCCTTGAGCAGGATGTCGACGGTGTAACCGGTCGGCACGGTAACGGTATCGTTCATGTTGGCGGCGACGGGGGCGAAGCTGATCGCATAACTGTCCGTCGGGGTCGGCGTGGGGGTTGGCGTCGGCGTGGGCGTACCCGAATCATTGTCATCGTCACCGCATGCAGCAAGCGAGCCGAGCAGCGGCAGGACGGACAGGCCGAGCAGGCCGTTCTTGAGCACCGAGCGGCGGCCCGGATTGGCGGCAATGATCGCTTCCAGGCTCTGGTCGCCCATATCGATGGTGGGCTGCGCGGCGCGATAAGGCGCGCGCGCTTCGTCGGTCAGATGAGACATGTGAAAACTACCCCTGTGCCTACAGGCTGTCGGCAACGCGCCGCGCCCTTGCGCAGCGGGGGATGGCGCAGAAGAATGACGCACAAAGGGCGGGTTGATGAAGCCCGCATGAAAGGAAAATGACGATCCCGTGAAGTGCGTTACGGGACCGTTACAGAAGCGCGTTCACCTGTTCGACAAAGCGCAGCACCGAAATGGGCTTGGACACATAGGCCTGTGCGCCGGCGGCCCGGATACGATCCTCATCCCCCTGCCCCGCATAGGCGGTGACGGCCATGATCGGCACGGCGGACAGGCGATCATCCGCTTTCAGCGAAATGATGAGATCGAGGCCGCTGACATGGGGCAAGTGAATGTCGGTGATGACGAGGTCGGGCAGGAAGTCGCGCGCCTGGGCCAGTACGTCGCGCCCGTCGCGCAGGGGCAGCACTTCATGCCCGTGCGCGCGCAGCAGGTCGCAAAAAAGTTTGAGATTGAGTTCGTTGTCCTCGACAACGAGCACGCGCTTTGCCACCAGTCACCCGCGGTCCGAAAATGATTTTGGAGCGCCCGAACAGCCGCTCCGCCCCGAAAGCCGATCATGCGACCCGACACAGAGAATGGCAAGCAGGATAGCAGTCCCGACCCTGCGACTTTGGCGCTGATGGCGCTGGGATGGACACTGAGCGAGGGGTCGCGTGCCGACCGGTTGCTGTCGCTGACCGGGCTGGACGTCGACGCATTGCGCGCCGGGATCGGCGATCCCACCATATTGAGCGCGGTGCTGGCCTTCCTGGCCGACCATGAACCGGACCTGATCGCCTGCGCCGAGGCGATCGACACCACGCCCGCCGCACTGATCGTGGCGCAGGAGAGATTGAGCCGATGACCCGTCCCCTGATCATCACCGATTGCGACGAAGTGCTGCTGCATATGGTGGTGCCGTTCCGCCAGTGGCTGGACGAGACGCACGCCGTGCATTTCGACATGCAGGAACGCGGCTTTGCCGAGGCGCTGCGTCACAAAGATAGCGGCGTGGTCGTGGAGCGCGAACTGGTGTGGGAGCTGCTGCGGGGTTTTTTCGAGACGGAGATGCACCGGCAAACGCCGATCACGGGCGCGGTCGAGGCGCTGCACCGGCTGTCGGCGATCGCCGACATCGTCGTTCTGACCAACATCACCGAGCGGCACCAGCAACCGCGCGCCGATCAGCTGGCGACCCATGGCCTGCATCTGCCGGTTCAGTGGAACCAGGGTGGCAAGGGTCGCGCGCTGGCGAAGATCGTCGCGGAGCGGCAGCCGGGCGTTGCTGTGTTCATCGACGATCTGGCCGAACATCATCATTCGGTGGCGCTCCATGCGCCGGACGTATGGCGGCTGCATCTGGTCGGCGAGCCGGAAATGGCAGATTATGTCGAAGATGCGGCCTATGCTCATGCCCGGATCGACCAATGGGCGGCGGCCGAAAGCTGGATTGCCGAGAAGCTGGCGCAAGGGCCGGCACCGATCGACGTAGATAATAATCAAGGAGTGTTTTCATGAGCATCGAAGCCCGCCTGACCGAACTGGGCATCACCCTGCCGCAGGCCGCCGCGCCCGTCGCCGCCTATGTCGCGGCGGTCGAAGCCAATGGCCTGCTGCATATCAGCGGCCAGATCGCGCTGGCGCCCGACGGCCTGATGACCGGTCGCCTGGGTGAAGACCGCGACCTGGACTATGGCGTCGCTGCCGCGCGGGTGTGCGGCCTGAACCTGATCGCCCAGATCAAGGCGGCGCTGGGGTCGCTGGACCGGGTCGAGCGGATCGTGAAGCTGGGCGCCTTCATCAGCAGCGCGCCGTCCTTCACCGACCAGCCCAAAGTCGCCAATGGCGCGTCGGAACTGATGGTCGAAGTGTTTGGCGAAGCGGGCAAGCATGCGCGCAGCGCGGTCGGCGTGCCGGTGCTGCCGCTGGGCGCTGTGGTCGAGATCGACGCGGTCGTGCTTGTCAAAGCGGACGCCTGATTGGCTGACGGCCCGGCCCTTCGCCCATCGCGGACTGCATGGGCCAAAGGGCGGGCAAAGGCTGAGCGAAAACGGGATGGCGGCGTTCGACGCCGCCATCGCCGGGCATTTCGGCATCGAATGCGATGTCCGGGCGAGCCGGGATGGCGTCGCCTTCGTCTTTCATGATGCCGCGCTGACGCGGATGACCGGGCGCGACGCGGCGGTCGCGGCGCTGGACGCCGCCATATTGGACCAGATCACCCTGCCAGATGGCGGTGCGATCCCGCGCCTGTCGGCACTGCTAACGCGATGCGGGGGACAGACCCCATTGCTGGTCGAGATCAAGGCGGACGGACGGCAGGTCGAGGCCGTTTGCGCGGCGGTGGCGCGCGATCTGGCGGCGTGGCCCGATGCGCCGGTGGCGGTCATGTCCTTCAATCCATGGGCAGTGCGCTGGTTCGTGCGACAGCGAGTTGGACAGGTAAAAGGCCTTGTCGTGACGCAGCAGGGCAAGGGCTGGTTGCGCGGGTGGATCGAACGCGCCCTTGCACTTTGGCTGTCGACACCCGATTTTCTGGCCTGTGATATTCGCGACCTGCCATCCCGCCTGTCCCGCCATGCCCAAGCGAGGGGGCTGTCCGTGCTGACATGGACCGTGCGCAGTGAGGCCGATCGCGCGAGCGCCGCCTCCCATGCCGCCCAGATCATCTTCGAGCGCGCCCGTGACTGACGTGGTCGCCCGCATCGCATCGGGGGTCGCGGATTTCGACAGGGCGCAATGGGACGCCTGTGCAGGACAAGGTAACCCATTTATAAGTTGGGATTTTCTTGTCGCATTGGAGCGATCCGGCAGTGTCGGTAAGGGCAGCGGCTGGCAGCCCTTGCCGATCGTGATCGACGGGCCGGACGGGCAGATTGCGGCCGCCGCGCCGGCCTATGGCAAGAGCCATAGCCAGGGCGAATATGTGTTCGACCATGGCTGGGCCGAGGCGTGGGAACGGGCGGGCGGGCGTTATTATCCCAAGATCCAGATCGCCGCGCCCTTCTCCCCCGTGCCCGGTCCCCGGCTGCTGCTGCGCGACAAGGCCATGGCGCCCGCATTGATCGCCGGGATCGAGATGCTGGTGGAGCGCAACGCGCTGTCGTCGGCCCATGCGACCTTCATCGCGCCGGACGAGGTACCGCTGTTCGAGGCAGCGGGCTGGCTGATCCGGGAGGACAGCCAATATCACTGGACCAACCGGGGCTATGGCAGCTTTGCCGATTTCCTGACCGACCTGTCGAGCGAGAAGCGCAAGAATATTCGCAAGGAACGCGCCCGCGCGGTCGAGGGGCTGGAGATCGTCCACCTGACCGGCAGCGACCTGACCGAGGCGCATTGGGATATTTTCTGGGAATTTTATCAGGATACTGGCGCCCGCAAATGGGGGCAGCCCTATCTGACCCGCACTTTTTTCTCCCTGTTGGGAGAAACGATGGCGGACCGGGTGCTGCTGATTCTGGCGCTGCGCGATGGACAGCCGATCGCGGGCGCGCTCAACCTGATCGGCGGCGACACGCTTTACGGCCGCTATTGGGGTTGTTCGCAGGATGTGCCCAACCTGCATTTCGAGCTGTGCTATTATCAGGCGATCGACGCGGCGATCGCGCGCGGTCTGAACAAAGTAGAGGCAGGTGCGCAAGGCGGTCATAAGCTGGCGCGCGGCTATGCGCCGGAGCCGACCTTTTCCGCGCATTTCCTGCCCAATGCCGGATTTCGCCGGGCGGTCGCCGATTTTCTGGCGGCCGAGCGGGAAGGCGTGCAGCGCGACCGAATGTGGCTCGCGGAGCGGACCCCGTTCAAAAAAGGCGGCTGATCAGGCGGCGCGCAGCTGGCCGGCGGCGATGAGGGCGCGAGCCTGACGCTGAGCTTCGGCGATCTGGCGGGCGGTCATTTCCTCGGCGATTTCAGCGCGCATCGACTGGCCCTGCTCGCTGCCACGCAGCGCGGCGAGGTTGAACCATTTATGTGCTTCGATAAGGTCGATCGGCAAGTCGCCAGTGCCGCAGCTATAGGCGACGCCGAGATCGAAACACTCGTCCGCCGAACCATAGGTCGCCCGCGACTGGCGGGCCTGCATAAGAAATTCTGCGCTCTTGATACTGTTAGCCATGATCTTTCCCCCGTCTTTCAAACTAGCTCAATGGATTGCGACCCCTTTTCCACGAAAAGCAGGTTTGACCGGGAAGCGATAAAAAATAGTTAACGGGATTTTTGCCATAATGGCCTGATCATTAGACTTTCCGCTAAGGCAGAAAATTGATGATCCTGCGCACTTCTTATAGCCAGTAGCGGATTGGGACTGGCATCGACAGGCCATTGCCCGCATAGCCCCCGCATGAGTCCCCTGCCCCACGCTTCCCCCCCATCCGCGCCCAAGGATATCCAGTTTCGCGAATTCGTGCTGCTGTGCGCCTGCCTGATGGCGATGAACGCCCTGTCGATCGACCCGATGCTGCCGGCCCTGCCCGACATCGGCCGCGATCTGGCGATCCCGCATCCCAATGATCGGCAACTGATCATCAGCGTCTATTTTCTGGGGCTGGGCTTTGGATCGCTGCTGTTCGGCGTGCTGTCCGACCGGTTTGGGCGCAAGGCGGTGCTGGGCGGTGCGATGGCGCTGTTCATCGTCTCTTCCATCGCCTGCGCCAGCGCGCACAGCTTTGCCATGCTGCTGGCCGGCCGGGCCAGCGCCGGGTTTTTCGCCGGGGCGAGCCGTGTCATCACCGTGGGCATCGTGCGCGACCGGTTCAAGGGCGATGCCATGGCGCGGGTCATGTCACTGATCTTCGCGGTGTTCATGCTGATCCCGGTGATGGCGCCGAGTTTCGGGTCGGCGATCCTGCTGATCGCGCCGTGGCGCTGGATATTCTGGGCGCTGGTGATCCTGGCCAGCCTGATCCTGATCTGGATGATGGCGCGGCTGCCCGAGACGCTAAAGCCGGAAAACCGGATGCGAATCACGCCCGGCGCCCTGCTCCAGACGGTCGGCCTGGTCATCCGCACGCGCAGTTCGATCGGCTATATGCTGGCAAGCGGGGTGGTGATGGGCGGCCTGATCGGCTTCATCCTGTCGATCCAGCAGATTTTCTTCGATGTGTTCGACGCGCAGGCGATCTTTCCGCTGGGCTTTGCAGTGATCGCGGGCAGCATGGGAATCGGCAGCCTGATCAATAGCCGGCTGGTGTCGCGCTTCGGCGCGCGGCGCATGAGCCAGAGCGCGCTGATCGCCTTCATTCTGATCGCGGCCGTGCATCTGGCGGTGATCCTGGCGGGCATGGAGACATTGATCACCTTCATGGTGTTGCAGGCGATGACGATGATGACGGTGTCCTTCACCGCGTCCAATTTCAGCGCCATTTCGATGGAGCCGTTCCACAAGGGAGCGGGCGTCGCTTCTTCCTTCCAGGCGTTCCTGACGACGGCCCTGTCGAGCGCGCTGGGCAGCATTGTGGGTCGCGCCTTCGACGGGACCACCCTGCCCTTTACCATCGGGCTGCTGGTGTTCGGGGTCGGCTCCTTCCTGATCGTCATCTGGGCCGAGCGCGGCAAGCTGTTCACCCGGCCCAATCATGGCGCGATGCGGGAGGCGGAGGTCGACTTCCACTGACCGGTGGTGCCCTTTCCAGGGGGCTTCGACAAGGTTCAGCCCGAACGGGCGCGTAGATGATCCCAAGCCTATTCAGACAAAGAAAAAGGGGCGGTTTCCCGCCCCTTCTTTTTGCTCCGAACTCTTGCCGGATCAGGCGTCCTTGCCGCCCGGCGTGGGTGCGCCCGGCAACGGCGGCACCGGCTGGGGCGGGACATCGGCGTCACCTTCCGCCACATCCACCACGCCGCGCCCGACATGGCTGCGGCTGCGGCTGTAGCCGAAATAGACCAGCAGACCCAGGGTCGCCCAGCCGACGAACATCAGCTTGGTTTCAACGCCCAGGCTCCAGAAGAGATAGACGCAGCCGGCGATGGCGATCGGCGCGGTCACATAGATTGCAGGCGTCCGGAAAGGACGTTTGCGATCCGCGTCGGTCTTGCGCAAGCGCATCACCGCGATCGACACGGCGGCAAAGGCGAAGAGCGTGCCGGAGTTGGAGATGTCCGCCAGAATCCCGACCGGGAAGAAGGCAGCGAACAAAGCGACGAAGATGCCGGTCAGGATGGTGATGACATGCGGCGTCTTGTAGGTCGGATGCACCTTCGAGAAGACGGCCGGGAGCAGGCCGTCGCGGCTCATGACGAAGAAGATGCGGGTCTGGCCGAACATCATCATCAGGATGACCGAGGGCAAAGCGAGGCCAGCGGCGAGGCCGAGCAGGTTGCCGATCTGGGGCCAGCCGATTTCACGCAGGGTCCAGGCCAGCGCTTCCTTCGAGCAGGTGACGGCTTCGGTGCCGGCGGCGGCCAGCGCGGCGCATTGCTGCGACAGAGCGGTCGAACCGGGGGCCAGCGCTTCGCCAGCGGGGCCATAGACTGGCTGCGCCCCGACGGTGCCGATGACGCCGGCGGCGACCAGCATGTAGAAGATGGTGCAGATGCCCAGCGAGCCGATCAGGCCGATCGGCATGTTACGCTGGGGGTTTTTGGTTTCTTCGGCAGCGGTGGATACGGCGTCGAAGCCGACATAGGCGAAGAAGATGGAGGCAGCCGCCGCCGAGATGCCCGAGAAGCCGAGCGGGGCGAAGGGGGTGAACTTGTCCATGTTGATGACCGGCAGGGCCAGCACGATGAACAGGGTCAGCGCGGCGACCTTGATCGCGACCAGCACGGCGTTGACGGTCGCGCTTTCCTTCGTACCGATGACCAGCAGCCAGGTGACGAGCGACGCGATCAGCATCGCCGGCAGGTTGACCATGCCGCCATCGAACGGCCCGCGCGTCAAAAGGTCGGGGATGTCGAGATGGAATGTATGTTCGATGAGGCCGACGACATAGCCGGACCAGCCCACCGATACAGCGCCCGCAGCGACCGCATATTCAAGGATCAGCGCCCAGCCGACCATCCAGGCGATGAGTTCGCCCATCACGGCGTAGCTATAGGTGTAGGCGGACCCCGATACGGGGACCATTGCCGCCATTTCGGCGTAACAGAGCGCGGCTACCGCGCAGACGAAACCCGCGATGACGAAGGAGAGCATCATGCCGGGGCCGGCCTTCTGCGCCGCCTCCGCCGTGAGCACGAAGATGCCGGTACCGATGACGGCGCCGATGCCCAGCATGGTCAGCTGGAACGCGCCCAGTGACCGATGCAGCGATTTCTTCTCGGCCGTCGCCAATATGGCGTCGAGAGGCTTTACGCGCCCGAAAATCATGAATGATGCCCTTTTGTCTTCATTGTTTTGCCCGGGCGGCTTTGCACCCGCTCCCTTTGGCTATGAACGCGAGACTATCGCCTAATCCGCCACGCGCAAGTATGTTGCGTTCACGCGACATTCCGATGCAGTAGCGGCGCGGACTGACATGGGACTGACAGGAGCCGGACGATGATCGAATTGCTGCGCGCGCAGGGGCTGGAGAGCGTGCCCCATGGCTTTACCGGGCGGCGCGGCGGGGTGTCGGGCGGCATCCATGCGGGGCTGAATGTCGGGCTGGGATCGGCGGACGCGCGCGAGGCGGTGCTGCGCAACCGCGATCTGGCGCGCGACGCGCTGCTGCCGGGCGCGACTCTGGTGACGGTGCATCAGGTCCATTCGCCTGATGTGGTGAAGGTGACGGCGGCCATTGCCGAGGGTGATCGGCCTGCCGCCGACGCCATGGTGACCGACCGGCCGGGGCTGGTGCTGGGGATATTGACCGCCGATTGCGTGCCGGTGTTGTTCGCCGATGCGCAGGGCGGCGTCGTGGGCGCGGCCCATGCGGGATGGAAGGGTGCTATCGGTGGGGTGACCGACCGGACGATCGAGGCGATGGTGGCGCTGGGCGCCGACCGGAGCCGAATCGCCTGCGCCATCGGGCCGTGTATCGGCCGGCTGTCCTATGAAGTGACGGACGATTTCGCGGCGCATTTTGCGCAGGCCGATGCCGCGAACGAGCGGTTCTTTACGCCGGGGCGGCCGGGCCATTGCCAGTTCGACATCGCCGCCTATGTCGCGGCGCGGCTGGCGGCTGCCGGGATCGGGCGGATCGCGATGCTGGACGAGGATACATACAGCCAGCCCGACCGATTCTATAGTTATCGCCGGTCCTGCCACCGCAGCGAAAGCGACTATGGGCGACAGATTTCAATGATCGCGCTACCGGGATAATCAGCGCCGGGCCACGCTGGCATGCTTGTCCTCGCGGCGGCGACCGACCAGCATGCCGCGCTCCAGCCGGGCGCAAAGCGCCGCATAATAGTCCGAGAGGAAGGCGTAATCGTCGCCATCGTCGGGCAGGCCCGCCTTGCGCCGGATGGTTGCGGCTACGGTGACGATCGCATCGTCCTGTCCGTTGCGCAGGACATTTTCCAGCGTCTGCAATTCGTAAATGCCATAGAGGTCGAGCGCTGCGTCGGTGAAGATGCGGCGCGGTTGCTGCGCGCGGGTGGCGACCAGATCATCGCCCAGCTTGGCGCGGACGGTGTTCACGACCCAGGTGCCCGCCAGCAGATCCCCCACTCGCAGCCGGTCGCGGTTGAAGAGCGGGAAGAAGAGGAAGATGCCGGTCCAGCAGAGCGCGAAGAGGGTGAGGAAGCCGTCCGCCGCGCCATCCGCGGCCTGCATGCCGAGGAAGGAAAGCGGCAGGAAAATCTCGATCTCACGCAAGGCGTTGCGGGCGATCACCGCGCCGCCGGTCAGCCGTCCGCCATCGCGCGCGACGACGCGCAGGCCCAGCAGCCGCTTGCCCGGCGTGGCGCCGCGCCCGCCCATTTCGAACAGGATGAACCAGCCGTTGCGCAGCATGAAGGCGCCGATCAGCCAGAGGATCATGAAGATCTCGGCGCGCGCCTTGGCAATGCCGAGCAGGCCGATCGCGACGGTGGTGAGGATCAGGCTGATGAAAAGGATGAGGATGTCGAGGAGGAAGGCCGACGCCCGCGTCCCCGCGCTCGCCAGTTCGAGGCGCAGGTCGACCCCTTCGGGCGTGACGAAGCTGCGCCGCAACGAGGCGGGCGCCTTTCGCTCGCGCTTACGCCGCCAGCGCATCGGGAGCCTCCTGCCGGCGGGGGAGATAATAATAGGCCAGCCAGCCGGCGAGCGCGGCGAGGCCGATGCCGTAGCGCATCGCATCCTGCTGAATCGTCTGGCGTCCTATCCCTTCGAGCAGGCCGGCGACCAGCAGCATCAGCACCACGCCGGCCATGGCGATGGCGGCGCTGCGCCCAGCGATGACGGCGGCCTCGGTCCGTTCATGGCGGCCGGGGAAGGCGACGGCGGTGCCGATCCTCATGCCCGCCGCGCCAGCCAGGATGATGGCGAACATTTCGGTCGAGCCATGGATGGTGAGCCAGCCGAGGAAGTTGAGGCCCAGCCCCTTGCTGGCGAACAGGCAGAGCATCGCGCCCAAGGTGAGGCCGTTATAGAGCAGCAGCAGCACGGTCGGCACGGTGAAGGCGAAGCCCAATGCGAAGGCGAAGATCGCGACCTGGCTGTTATGGGTGAAGAGATAGGCGGCGAAGGTGGCGAGGCCCCCGCCCTCCTGCGGGCCGTAGATGGTGGCGCGCAGCGTTTCCACGCTTGCGGCGGGATCGCGGCCGCTGGCCATCGCGTCGGGGATGATGCTGTAATACCAGCTGGCGTCGGTGGCCACGAGCCACCAGCCGGCGATGACGCCCGTCAGCGTCAGCACGAAGCTGACCAATGTTTCGCGCCACAGCCCCTGTACCGCGAGCGGCCAGTCGGTGCGGAAGAAGCGGCCGAGTTGGCGCATGGCGGTGTCGGGCACGCCATAAAGCTGGAAATAGGCGCGGGTGCAGAGCTGCTCCAGATAGGTGGTGAGCGCCCGGTCGAGCGAGGTTTCGCGCGCCACCGACAGGGAGGACAGCGCCGAGCGGTAAAGCAGGGGCAGCGCGAGAATATCATCCTCCGACAGCACGCGGACCGAGCGCTTTTCCATGCGGGTGACGAGTTGGTCGAGCCGGTCCCATTCCGCTTCATGCGCGGCGCGGAAACGGCTGGCATTGACCAGCGGCGGGGCGGCAGAGCCCTGGACAAGAGCGCTCATAGCAGGTTCCTCCGCTTGAGATCGACATAGCCCTGGACCAGCCGGTCAGCGACGCGATCATGCTCCGCCTCGATCACATGGGCGCCGAGGTGGCGCAGCCGGGTCAGCACGGTCAGCCGGTCGCGCAGCAGGGCGGCGGCGGTGACGGCGCGGGTGACGTCGTCGGCGCTGGCCGGGCGGCGGTCGATGATGGATTCCAGTTCCTCGTCGCGCAGCACCACGACCAGCAGCAAATGCGTTTCCACAAGCCGGCTGGCGGCACGGACCAGAAATTCGGCGGAGGTGAGGTCGGTAAACTCGGTGAACAGCACGATCATGGAGCGGCGGGTGAGTCGGGTCGCCAGCGTGGTGAGGGCGTGGGTATAATTGCTTTCGTCGCCGCCATAGTCGATCTGGGCGGCGAGCCGCTGAAGTTCGCCGAAGGCCGCCGCGCCCGAGACGAGGCCGCTGGCAATGCGCGGGCGCGAATCGAAGGCATGGAGCGCGACCCGATCGCCCAGCTTCAAGGCGACCCAGGCGGTCAGCAGCATGGCGGACACCACTCGGTCGAGCCGGGGGAGGCCGGCCACCGGCTCGCTCATCTGGCGGCCGGCGTCGATGGCGAAGACGATCTGGTTGTTGCGTTCGGAGCGGAATTCCTTGGCGTGCAGCTTACTGTGACGGGCGGACTGTTTCCAGTCGATCGCGCGCCGATCCATGCCGGAGCGAAATTCGACCAGCGCGTCGAAATCGGCGCCGTCGCCACGATCGACCTGCGCCATCAGACCCTGAAGCGCATGGCGCTGGAAAATCTGTGCGCCGCGATCATGGACCGGGCGGATGTCGGGCAGGATCGCCATGCTGGCGTCGAGCGGCAAGATGCGTTGTTTCCAGACGAGGCCGAGCGACCCTTTCCAGCGCAGCCAGCCGCGGGCCACCCGCGCGGTGCCGCGCCGGGTGGTTTGCAGGGGAATGGCCGCTCCCCCCTTTCCTTCGGTCAGGTCGATCCAGAGGCCGTCTTCATCCTGCGTCAGCAATGGCCCTATATCGAGCAGCAGTTGCGCGCGTGCTGTGCCGGGGATGGTGACTGTCGCCCTGCCCTCCACGCTCGCCCCGACGCTGGCGGTCTTGGGGAGGGTGAGGTGCAATTGCGCCCGCCCCGGCCGCGCCCCGCCCAGTGCGTCGGCGAGGCACGCCAGCAGCACCGCGACCGGCCAGGCCAGCGCGGCATACCAGCGGCCCGGCAACATCAGCGCGACCAGCAAAGTGACAGGCACGCCGGCCGCCGCGCAGAGGATCGCAGTGCGGGTGGGGTAGATCATTGCGGGGCGCTCAGCGCGGCGCCTCGATCGTCTCGATAATGCCGGTCACGACATCCTCGATCCGGCGGCCGTCGATTTCGGCGGCGGGCGAGAGGATCAGGCGGTGGCGCAGCAAGGCGGGTGCGAGCGCCTTCACATCGTCGGGGATGACGAAGTCGCGGCCGTCGAGCGCGGCGCGGGCGCGGGCGGCGCCGGCCAGCATGGCGCCAGCGCGCGGGGACGCGCCGCTTTCCAGATCGGCGACGTCGCGCGTGCCACGGATGAGCGCGAGGATATAGTCGATCACTTCATCGACCAGACGGACTTCGTTCACGACGGCGATGGCTTCCGCAATGCGGGCGGCGTCGGCGACGGGGGTAACGCCCCATGTTTCCGGCGTCATCGCATGGGTGCGCGCGCCATGGGTGGCGACGATCCGCCGTTCCTCCGTGGCGCTGGGATAATCCACGCTCTGCTTGAAGAGGAAGCGGTCGAGTTGCGCTTCGGGCAGCGGATAGACGCCCTGCTGCTCGATCGGATTCTGGGTCGCAACGACCATGAACCGCTCGCTCAGGGCCAGGCTTTCGCCGTCGATGGTGACTGTGCGTTCCTGCATCGCCTCCAGCAACGCCGCCTGTGTCTTGGGCGGGGTACGGTTGATTTCGTCGGCCAGCAGCAGTTCGGTGAAGATCGGCCCGCGCGTCAGGGTGAACTGGCTGGTCTGGAAATTGAACAGGTTCGCGCCGATGATGTCGCCGGGCATCAGGTCTGGCGTGAACTGGATACGGCCGAAGTCGAGGCCGAGCGCGCGGGCGAAGCTGTGCGCGATCAGCGTCTTGGCGGTGCCCGGCGGCCCTTCCAGCAGGATATGACCGCCAGAGAAAAGCGCGACGAGCATGAGGTCGACCGTCGCCTCCTGCCCCACGACCGCGCGGGCGACCTCCTGCCGGATCACCTGACCAAGCGCCTGTACGTCGGTCACATTCATCAGCTCTTGTCCTTCTGCCAATCATGGAGCGCCTGCGCGGCATCGCGCAGGCTGTGTCGGTCGCTCGCCGCATCCGCCGCCTGCGCAAGGTCGGTGAAACGGTGCGCGCCCTTCAAACTATCGAGATACTGGTCGAGCGCCTGATCGCGCAGCCGTGCAGGCGCACCGAAGGCACGGGCCGCCCGTTCGCGGATGACGGCGGCATAGCGACCGCCGAGGCGCGATTCGCGGCCGGCCTTGCGGATCAGCAAAGCGCTGTTGTCGACCAGTGCGGTCTTGCCGAAGGCGACGGCGCGGGTCCGGGCGCGGGGCGGGCCGAAGCGGCCAAAGGCGTGGAAGCCGGCCAGCAGCAGCGTCGCGACGATCGCCAGCGTCATCGCCAGGAAGGGCGGTTCGAACAGCAATTTCAGCGGGCTGCGCGAATGGCCGAGACCGTTCATCGACACGTCGAAGGCGATGCCTTCGGGATCGGTGCTGTTCAGCCAGTCAAGCAGCGCCAGCGCGGACCGCGCCTGCGCCAGATCCTTCATGCCGCGATTGTTGAGCAGGTCGGGATCGGCCAGAACGAAGAGCGGCCCCTGCCCCACCTGCGCCAGCACGATGCCGCCGCGCCCGTCGGTCAGCAGCGGATGGAGGTCGCGCCACCGGTCCTGCTGCTGCTCATTGTCGGGATCGATGCCGGTGATGACCTGCACCGGGCGCGGGGTCCAGAACCGGCCGGGGACGCCATGGGACGTCAGCACGCCGCCGCCGCTTTTGCTTTGCCGCATGGTGAAGCGGACGCCGGGGGCGAGGACGCCGATCGGCTCGTCGAGCGGGAGCAGCCCCTGATAGCGCGCCCAGCCGGCATGGCCCTCATCCGGCACGGTGCGCCATTTGGGCAGGACGAACAGGGTCGGCCGGGTCGCGCGCTGGATCAGCGCCTGGCTGATGTCGGTCGCGCCGGTTTCGGGCGTGACGACCAGCAGATCCTCCGTCTCGAAATCATGGGCGTTGCGGACGATGCGGGGATTGCGGCCGGTTGCCTCCGCCAGCTTCACCAGCGCGGCATAGCCGGTGACGGCGTTGGACAAGGCATGCGCCCCGCCATTGCGGCCCGATCGCAGGTCCGGCGCATAGGCGCCCAGCACCAGCATGCCGACGAAACCGGCGATGCCGATCGCCAGCATCAGCGCGACGGTGCGGCCGCGAAACAGGCCGGCGTCGCTGGCCGGGCGGGTGGCGGCGATGTCGCTCATGCCGCCCAGTTCCGCGTCTGGGCGAAATCGGCATAGGCGTGGCGGCAGCGGTCCCATTCCGTAGCATCGATAGGGCGACCGCCGAACAGGCTGCGTTCGACCGCCTGCGCGATCTCCGTGAAGAGGCGGCGCGGTGCAGACGGGATGCCAGGCGCGCGGGCGAGGTCGCGGCTGGTGAGAGCGGGGCGGACGATCTGTGGCCGGCGACGGGCCATGTCCTCGACACTGCGCAGCAGGAGGTGATGCACGGCTTCGGCATAGCGGCCCTGCCCGGCGAGCGCGTCCGCCTCCTCCAGCCAGGCGCGGGCCGGGGCGGCGTCGGGCGTCCAGTCCTCCTCCGCCGCTTCCATCGATTGAGCGGTGCGGCGGCGACGCCATTGCGGCAGGCGCCATTCGCCATGGCGGATGCGGTCCACCACGATCCAGAGGATCAGCAGCGCCAGCGCGGCGATGATGGTCCACAGGAAGATGCGCGCATAGGGCGCGTCGGGCATGAAGCTGCCGATCCAGTGCAGGAAACGACCGACCGGCGCCAGCACCTCTTCCAGCCATTCGCCCAGTGCCTTGAGCCAGGCGGGCGGTGGCTGGCGGCCTGGGGCCGGCATCATGTCGAACTGAATATCGCCACCGGACCGCAGCGCGTCATGCGCCGCAGCCAGCCTGTCGTCCGATTGCGAATCTGGTCCGGCCATTGCTGCCCACCCCCGTTGGCCTGCGACCCTAGCGGCTGGAGACGGTGGCGCAAGTCATTCAAAGGATGACAAAGTCCGACAGATGAGACAGCATGGCGCAGGGTTTATCAACGGGGGTATCCGCATGGCGACGCAGGCAATGGCAGATGAGGGGCCGTCCTTTTCGATCGGGACGGTATTGGGGCGGGCATTCGGCACGCTGGGCAGCAATCCGGTCGCGACCTTCGGCATCGCCTTTCTGTTCGGGGCGGTGCCGCAGGCGCTCTACAGCTATTTCATCGGATCTTCGCTGGCGGTGGCCGACCGGGGCAGCACGATCGCGGTGATCGCCGTGTCGATCGCGGCCTTCATCGTCTTCATGCTGCTGTCGACGCTGGTGCAGGGCGCGCTGGTGCGCGCGACGCTGGCCCATGCCAAGGGCGAGAAAGCGAGTTTCGGCGCGTGCATCGGCACCGGCCTGTCGATGGCGGTGCCGCTGATCGGGCTGACGCTGCTGATAGTGCTGGGCCTGTTCGCCGGCTTCATGCTGCTGCTGGTGCCGGGGATCATGCTGTTCATCATGTGGTCGGTCGCCGCCCCCGCGCTGGTGGCGGAGGAAAGCGGCGTCTTCGCGGCGTTCGGGCGCAGCCGTTACCTGACCAAGGGCGCGCGCTGGCGGATCTTCGGTTTGGAGATCCTGATGATGATCCTGTTGTGGCTGGTGTCAGGCCTGCTGGGCGTCCTGATGATCACGGGCGGGATGATGCCGACCGTTACCAATGGCGCGGTGCAGCTTTCACCGACCTATCTGGCGCTGTCGGCCGTCACCAACACGATCTTCATCGCCTTGTGGAGCGTGGTGCATGCCAGCCTCTATACGTCGCTGCGGAACTGGAAGGATGGCCCGCAGTCGCAGGATCTGGCGGATATCTTCGCCTGATACGGCCAGGGACCGCTAGCTCAACAGGTCGTTGAAGCGCCGGTCCCATAGCGCCTTTGCGTCGAAGCCGCCCTGTGCCACGCCGAAGCGGCGGAACAGGTCGGCGGCCCCCTGCTGGTCGGCGATCGCCTTGTCGTCGATCGGCACCAGCCGGGTCTTGGTCTTCTTCAGGCGGCGCCATTCCAGATAATAGGACCGGTCGATGCCGGTCGCCTTGGCCAATATGTCGGCCCATTGCTCGTCATGACTTTCCATCCAGTCGATGGTGGCACGGAAGCGGAGCAGATAGTCGCCCAGGTCGCGGGCCTTGTCCGCATCCTCGATCGCGGCGCGGTTGGCGATGACGACGCCGTTGCCGGCATAATCCCCCTCCGCCAGCGCCACCAGATGGCCGCCATAATGGCGCTGCGCCAGGATCGTTTCGATCCCCTGCGTCACCCAGAAATCGAGCTGGCCCGAGGCGAAGGCGGCAGGCAGCGTGTCGCGGGCCAGGCTGACGGGGGTGATATCGTCCCATTTCAGCCCCTGCTGCTCCAGCAATTGCAGCAGATAATGGTGATAATTGGACGAGCGCAGATAGCCCACGCGCCGGCCCTTCAGATCGGCAGGCGAGCGGGCGGCCAGCCCCTTGCGCGCGACGAGGCCGAGCAGGCGCGCCTGCGCATCGGAGCGGATCAGCGCGACGATGCGATTATCCTTCAACGACCCGCCCCAGATGGTGAGCGGAATGTCGGTGAAGTTGGAGCCGGCATCCAGTTCCCCGCTGCTGATCGCCTGAAGCGACAGGTCGAAGGGCAGGATGGCGTAATTCACCGCATAGGGCGTATCCCCCTGCCCCGCGACGTCGAAGAAATTCTGATAACCTTCCTTCGTCGTGGAGATGCCGAGCGTGCGCCCCTTGGCCGTCGCGCAGCCCGGCAGGGCGAGTGCTCCGGCCAGCCCCATGCCGGCACCCAGCAGCGCACGACGGGTGAGGCCGGACTTAGAAACGCCAGGTTGCGCGGGCATAATAAAAGCCTCCGTAAAAGCCGAACGGGCTGTTCGACGCATAATATTGCGAGCCGCTGCTGTCGGCGATGGTGCTGCGTTCGGGATAAACGTCGAACAGATTGTTGGCGCCGACCGCGAAATCGAATTTGGACGACAGGTGCCAGTTCGCTTCCAGATCGGTGATCCAGCGCGCGCCATAATGCTGGTCGTTGACCGCACCGGCGGTGAGCAGTTGGACCGAGCCATAGCGTTGCACGCGCAGGTTGAGGCTGACAGGCTCCGTATCCCAGAGCGCGCCCAGGATCAGCTTGGTGCGGGGATTGCCGACCTCGATATAGCCCTGCGCCACGCGATCGAAGAGGGTCAGGTTGAGGCTGGCCAGTTGCGATGGCGTGGCGGCGATGTCGGTGATTGTGGTCTTGTTATAGTTGAAGCCGAGCGACCAGTTGATCTTGCCATAATCGCCCAGATTTTGGGCATATTGGCCGACCACATCGACGCCCAGCGTACGGGTGTCGATGGCGTTGGTGTAGTAATTGACGATCTGCCCCGTTTCCAGCCCGTTGGCGGCGAGGATGGCGTTGACGCCGGTGCCGGACAGTTGGCCGGTCTGGGAAATACGATCCTTGAGCCAGATGGCATAGCCATCGACCGTCAGAGTCGCGCCGGGCGAGGGCGTGAAGGACAGGCCGCCCGACAGGTTCACCGACTTTTCGGGCTTGAGCGGCTTGGCGCCCAGCGCGATGCCGGCCGCGCTGTCAGGCTTGACCGTGCGGGTGGTGGTGAGGCCGGTGATGACGCCATTGACGATCGAATAGCCCCGAGCGGCGCTGGCAAAACCCTGCTGCGTCAGAGATGGCGCGCGGAAGCCGTTGCTGACCGTGCCGCGCAGCGCCAGCGTGGGCGTGAGTTCGACGCGGGTGGTGAATTTGCCCACCACGACATTGCCGGCGCTGTCGTCATAATGTTCGAATCGGCCGGCGACGCCGACATCCCAGCCCGGCAGCAGCTGGGTGGACAGGTCGACATAGGCGGAGATATTGTTGCGGCGCAGGTCGGCGGCGTCCTGCGGCAGGATGGTGATGCCGCCCTGCGCACCGATGGCGGCGGCCTGACCCGCGAAGGGGCTGCCGACCGGATAGATATAGCCGCCATTGGCATAGGCCGCCTCATCCTGCACGATCGTCTGATAGCGCTCGTGTCGGAACTCCGCGCCGACCGCGACATTGAGCGGCGACGCCAGCCCAATGTCGAAGCCGCGACGGATATCGGCATTGCTGGTCCACTGGTCGAAGATCGCGTCGAACGTGTCGAAACGGGTGGGACTGTCCGGCCCCAGCGAGGGGTTGAGCGTATCTTCCATGCCATTGTCGGCATGGTGACGGCCGAAGGTGGAGCTGACGTCCCAGTCCCAGGCGCCGGCCTTGCCCTTCAGGCCCGCCAGAACCTGAAAATCCTTGTCGGGGAAGCGGCCGGTCGGCTGGATCACATCGTCGTAAAGCTCGGGGATGAAGCTGGTGCTGTTGGGCAGGCGGTAAGTCTGGCCGTTCTTGATGTTGCGGATGCCAAGCGTGCCATAGCTGTAGAGCGTCGTGGTGCCGCCTTCGCTGAGCGGCAATTCGGCATTATAGGCCGTATAAAGCGCCTTGGTCCGGGCCAGGCCGCCGCGCGTCAGGTGACGGTCGCGGGTCGCTTCGCGCGGGTCGGGCTGGCCGTTGATCTTGGGATAGATCTGGACGGTGGCGAGGCCGGGGCGGAAAGCGAAATCCTGGAAGAAATAGTCAGCCGACAGGTTGAGGAAGCCCTCATTGGGCAGGCGGAAACCGTGGTTCAGGCGAATCTGCGCCTGTTCGCCGTCGCTTTCATAACGCTGGCCGCCATAGAGGGTGGCCGATCCGCCCGAAGCGTCGCTCTTGAGCACGATATTGATGACGCCCGCGACCGCGTCCGACCCATATTGCGCCGCTGCACCGTCGCGCAGGATTTCGACGCGGGCGATGGCGCTCATCGGGATCTGGTCGAGATCGACGGCATTGGCGCCCGAAGCCTGCGCCGTGGTGGGCAGCGGGATCGAACTGGGATGGCGGCGCTTGCCGTTGACCAGCACCAGCACATGGGCGCCGGACAGGCCGCGCAGGCCAGCCGGGCGACCGAACGTGTTATAGGCGGCGTTGGAGCCGGTATCGACCTTGAAACTGGGTACGAGTGCGGACAGCGCGTCGCGCAACTGGCCTGCCGCACCGCCGGTCTGCACCAAAGCGTCATTGCCGACGACGTCGATCGGCGCGGTGCTTTGCGCCACGGTGCGGTCGGCGCTGCGGCTGCCCAGCACGACGATGTCGGCCCCGGCAGCGGCATCTGCTTCGGGTGCGTCGGCGGCGATGGCGCTGCCCCCCCAGGTCGCAGAACTCAGAAGCGCGAGCGTCAGCGCGCGGCGAAAAGATGCAGTCATGATGCCCCCGATATTCTTGTGTCGGGGATCGGCTAGGGTAAGCCATGGGACGCGACCAACGAGAAGCACGCATCCCCACATTGGTTCTGCTCAACCCTGATGGATTGAGGCGGGCGTGGCGACCGGTGAGCGGCGCTCAATGCTTTGGCATTTCGCATAAGTCGCGGTGCGATCCGCGTTGGAACCGATCGGCTCTCGCTCCCTATGCCCTGCCCGACAAGGAAAAAGGGGCAAGACCATGCTACATTATCGGGCGCGCAAAAATATATCGGCTTTCACCCTCACCCTGCTGGCCAGCGGGGCCGCACTGGCTCTGCCGGAAGCCGCACAGGCGCAAACGGCGGCCCCGGCTGCGGACGCTGCGGAAGGTGGCGATGCCGGCGTGGCGAGCATCGTCGTCACCGCCCGCTATCGCAAGGAAGATGCGCAGAAGGTGCCGATCGCGATCAGCGCGATCAGCGGCGACGCGATCACCTCGCAGGGTGCCTTCACGCTGAAGCAGTCGATCCAGCAACTGCCCAGCCTCAACATTCAGGGGTTCAGCGGCCGCAACCAGACCATCACCATTCGCGGTATCGGCACCAATGCGGGCGGCACCAATGACGGGCTGGAACAGGGCGTCGGCCTCTATGTCGACGGCGTGTACCGGCCGCGCACCGGGTCGGTCATCACCGACCTGATCGACGTCGACAGCATCCAGTTGCTGCGCGGGCCGCAGGGCACCTTGTTCGGCAAGAATACCGTCGCCGGGGCGATCGACATCAAGACGCGCGCCCCCAGCTTCACCAACGAGGCAAAGGCCGAGGCGACCTATGGCAATTATGATTATTTCCGTGGCTATGTCAGCCTGAACGCGGCGCTGAACGACGAACTGGCGTTTCGCGTGTCATATCTGCGCACCTCGCGCGGGGGCCTGATCCACAACACCGTCTATGATGAGGATTAGGACAATCTGGACAATCACAGTGCGCGGTTCGACCTGCTCTACAAGCCGACCGACAATTTCCGCCTGCGCTTCATCGCGGACTATTCGATCCAGAAAGGCGATGTCGGGTTCCAGAGCATCGCCAAGGTGCTGCCCACCACGCTGAACAACGGGACGGAGGTGCGCGGTTTCTATCGCCGCGCCGCCGATGTCGGCTATGTGCCGGGCAGCGTCAACGCCTTCGACCGGCAGGTCGATCTGGACGGCAATCAATATGACAAGATGCCAAGCTACGGCTTTCAGGCGCAGGCGGACCTCGACCTGACCGGGGTGACGGTGACGTCGATCACCGCCTATCGCAACTGGAAATGGATCCCCAATTATGACGGGGACCAGATCGGCGCGGACATTTCGCCATTCGGCGTGGTGGATACCGACCAGCAGCAGTTCAGCCAGGAATTCCGCGTCGCGTCCACCGGCGAGCGCACGGTCGATTTCAGCGCCGGCCTCTATTTCTTCTGGCAGGAGGCGGACGACAAGCAGCGCAGCATCTATGGATCGGATGCCGTCGCATGGCTGCGCACGGCGAACACGCCGACCGCGACCGTGTCACCATTGCCGGCCGCGATCCTCGACGGCCTCGAAGCCTACGCCCATGTCGTGCCAGCGACGCACAGCTATGCCGCCTATGGGCAGGCGACCTGGAACATCTCGCCACGCTTCCGCCTGACCGGCGGCCTGCGCTATACCTATGAGCATAAGACCGGCCTCTATGATGCGGAGGCGCGCGGCGATGTCACGCCGATCAGCGAACTGCCAGCGGAATATCAGGCGACGGCGATCGCGTTGCGGGCCGCCTATGCGCCGACCGCCAGTTACTATGTGAAGCGCAACAGCGACAATATCTCCGGCACGCTGATCGCGGCCTATGATATTTCAGACAATGCCCATGCCTATTACAGCTATGCACGTGGCTATAAATCGCCGGGCATCAATCTGGTGCGGCAGAGCGCGGGCGTCGATATCTTCGTGAAGCCGGAGAAGGTCGATGCGTTCGAACTGGGGATCAAGACCCGTTTTGCCGGCGGCGCAGTGGAACTGAACGGCGCGCTATTCTGGACCGAAGACAAGAATTATCAGGCCAATTATGTGAACACGCTGGTGTCGCCGGCCGTGTCCTACATTGCCAATGTCGGCACGCTGCGATCGCGCGGGATCGAACTCGACGCGCGGGTCGCACCGCTGGAGGGGCTGAGCGCAACCTTCGCCGCCACCTATAATGATGCGAAATATACCAAATATACCAAATATACCAATGCGGTGCCGGACTATCTCAACAGCTACAAGACGTCGGTCGACCTGTCCGGGCGGCAGGCGTCGGGTGCGCCCAAATGGGCGCTGGGCGGCACGGTGGACTATGTCCATGCCGCCGGTGGCGACCGTGAGGCCTATGTCGGGGCGGACGGCAGCTACCGCTCCAGTTTCCGCGCGGCGGTGAACCTCGACCCCTTCTCGCGCGTGCCGGGCTATGCGCTGTTCGGCGCCCATGCCGGCGTGCGGCAGAGCGAGGGCAAATGGGATTTGTCGATCTGGGTCCGCAACCTGTTCAACAAGGATTATTACAACACGATCAGCGTCAATTCGACCTATGGCGTGGCGATGGCCTCGATCGGCGAGCCGCGCCTTTACGGGCTGACGCTGCGCGGCAAGATCTGAAGCGTTCTTGAAGGATCAGCCGCCGGTAACAACCGGCGGCGGGTCGAAGACGGTGAGGCGCGGCGGTTCCCCGGTGAACCGCCGCGCTTCGATCAGGCAGGTCTGGGCGACGCAACCCTGCGACAGGCCGGACGCGCCGCGATCGAGCGTCAGCACATTGGGATTGCCATGGCGTTCGAGATCCGGGCCGGGATCGAACCAGGCGCCGGTCGCCAGCCGGGCCACGCCGGGCATGATCGCATCGCTCAGGATCGCGCCGGCAAGACAGCAGCCGCGATCGTTGAACAGCTCGACCAGATCGCCATCGACAATGCCGCGCGCGCCGGCATCCGTCCGATTGAGATAGACCGGCTCGCGCCCTGCGACCTTGCCCGCCCGGCTATAGGGGCTGGCGTCCAACTGGCTGTGCAGCCGCCGTTCGGGTTGGTCGGAGAGGAGGTGGAGCGGATAAGTTCCAGCCTTTTCGTGGCCCAGCCACTCATAGGGTTCCAGCCAGACCGGATGGCCGGGGCAATCGGGTAGCGCGAAACCGGCGATTTTCTCAGAGAAAATCTCGATCTTGCCGGATGGCGTAGACAAGGGATGGGCCGAGCAATCGCGGCGGAAATCGGCGTGCATGACGTGGGGGGCGTCATGGACCGACAGGTCGATCAGGCCATCCTCCCAGAAATGATCGAAATCGGGCAGGTTGATGCCGGTCGTGGCGATCTTTTCCACGCTTTCGTCATAGATGCGGCGGAGCCAGTCGAGCGTGTCCAGCCCTTCGGTAAAGGCCTGTTCCACGCCGAGGCGCCGGGCGAGCGCGGCGAAGATGGCATGGTCGTCGCGCGCTTCGCCCTGGGGCGGCACGGCCTGGCGCATGGCGACGAACAGCCCCTCGCGCGTGGCAAAGCCGATATCGTCGCGCTCCAGCGAGATGGTCGCCGGCAGGACGATGTCGGCCTGCCGCGCGACCGGGGTCCAATGCTGTTCCTGCACGATGATCGTGTCCGGCCGCGCCCAGCCCTGCCGCAAACGATTTAGATCCTGATGATGATGGAAGGGATTGCCGCCGGCCCAATGGACCAGTCGAATGTCGGGATAGACATGGACCCCACCATTATAGGTGAAGCGATCGCCCGGATGCAGTAGCATGTCGGTGACGCGGGCGCAGGGGATGAAGGCGGACACGCCGTTGCGTCCCTGTGGGAAGACCGGGCCGGGCAGGCGCGGATGCGCGCTGCCCATGACGTTCATCGCCCCATAGCCAAGGCCATAGCCGCCGCCCGGCAGGCCGATCTGCCCCACCATGGCGGCCAGCGTCACCAGCGCCCAGAAGGGCTGTTCGCCATGGGCGGCGCGCTGCAAGGCCCAGGCGCAATTGAGCATCGTGCGATGGCGCAGCAGGTCATGGCCCAGCGCGGCGATCTGCGCGGCTGGGACACCGGTGATCGCGGCAGCCCAGTCGGGCGTCTTGGGCGTGCCGTCCGCCTCTCCCAGCAGATAGGCGCGGAAGATGTCGAAGCCGACCGTGTGGCTGTCGAGGAAGCTGCGGTCGAACAGCGGATCGTGCAGGACCACCCAGGCGAGCGCCAGCATCATCGCGGTATCGGTGTTCGGGCGGATCGCGATCCATTCGCCCGCGTCCCCATCGCCGAGATTGTCGCCGACCGGACCGATATTGATGATCCGCGCGCCTGCCTCCCGCAGCTTTTTGAGGCCGCCGCGCACGCGGTGCCGTCCCGCGCCGCTGGAGGAGACGCGCGTATTCTTGAGCGGAACGCCGCCGAAGCTGACGAACAGGGTGCAATGCGCCTCCAGCACGTCCCAACTGGTATGCGACGCATTGCTGTCGTCCATGCTGGTCGCGATGTGCGGCATCAGTACACGGCCGGCGCCCAGGCTGTAGCTGTCGACGCTGCGGACATAGCCGCCCAGCATATTGTAGAAGCGGTGCAACTGGCTTTGCGCATGGTGGAAGCGGCCGGCGCTGGACCAGCCATAGGAGCCGCCGAAAATGGCCTCATTGCCATGGTCGCGCTGTACCCGCGCGATTTCGGCGGCGGTGATATCCAGCGCCTCGTCCCAGGGGAGTTCGACGAAAGACTCTTCGCCCCGGCCTTCTCTCGTGCGCCCCTCCAGCCAGCCCTTGCGAATCGCCGGACGCGCGATCCTGAGCCGGGTCACGCTGTCGTCCAGTTGGTCGAGGCCGATCGGATTGGGATCGGGATCGATGCGCAGCGGTGTCAGGCGCGGGGCCGCGCCGGCGGGGTCCGCCGCCACCTCATAGACGCCCCAATGGGCGGCCGAATAGCGGGTCATGAAAAGCTGGTGTCGAACAATGGCCGGACGTCCAGCTTGCGGTCGATCACTTTGGCGCGGAAATAGCGATCGGCGGTTGCCTGCTGCTGGGCGATCAGCGCCTCATCGACTTTGGCCGGGAAGCGGTCGGCACGGCTCTGCATGATACGCAATATGTCGAGCGCGAGGCCCGTATCCTTGTGCATCAGTTCGACATAGGCATCGCGGTTCCTGGCCGACCATTCCCAACCGCTGTAAAGTCGGTCGTGATAATCCTGGAGCAGCGTGCGCTTGTCGGCGATCGCGCCTTCCCGCCCGAACATCAGTCCGTATCCGGGGACCAGATCCTGCTTGCCGGACAGGATGCGGGCGCCCTCCTGCTCCGCCATGGCAGCGTTGGGATCCCAGATCGCCCAGGCATCGACCGCGCCGCTCTGCAAGGCCGCGCGCCCATCCGAGGGTGAGAGGAAGGCGAAGCTGACCGTATCATAGGGCTGGTCATAGGCCTCCAGCACGGCCAGCACATGATTATGGCTGACCGATCCGCGCGGGGTCGCGACCTTGCGCCCGGCCAGATCGGCGAGCGAGCGGATACGCGAATCCCGACGCACCAGCACCACCGGCCCCATGCCGCGCGTAGCCTGCGCGCCGATCGCCTTTATCTTCGCATCGGTACCGGCGGCGAAGATGAAGGCGGAATCCCCGCCGATGCCGCTGTCGATCGCACCGGCATTGAGTGCCTCCAACAGGGGCGCGGCATTGGGGAATTGCGACCAGACGATCTCATAGGGGACATCGTTCAACCGTTTTGCCCCCTGCAACACGACCCGCGATCCGCCACGCTGATCACCGACGAACAATTTGCCCACCCCACCCGCGCCATTGCCAGCACAGGCGGACAGGAGCGAGCCGGCGAGAAGGCCGAGAGCGTGACGGCGGGACAGACAGATGGACATAGGTAAGGCCGCTTTCGAAAAGAGACCCGCAGCCTAGCAGCGGGAAGCACTGCTGAAGCATGACGATCCCAAATAAGCTGGCGATTACTGCTCAGGCCCGGATACGCAGGAAGGGTAAGACCGATTGACGCCAGATACCCATATCAGCGCCTTTTCCCCATGGCCATTCCGGGGCAGAATCGATTCGCTGCGGATATACTGATGGCTTTGGCTGAATACTTCCTTCTCTGGCGACCAGGCAGCATCCACAATCGGCAATCCAGAAAATTCTCTCTCCGGGAACAACCTGTCATGGGAGAAGCTGCCATTGTGACCGATCAGATACTGATCCGAATTTATACAGAGTGCCTAAACTCTGGAGGAATTACAGAAATTCCCAATAATCTGTCTCATTCCGACAAAGGTAGAATAATTAATATTGCATTTACCATGAAATCCGTCCTTATTTCCGCAAAGGAAGAGGGGGTCTGAAAAGCCACGAAACCTGCTGGGGTCGCATCCAGACGGATTTTGGGGTGATTCAGTGTATCTGCTAAACAGATTTACAAAGATGGCTGCCGAGGTCGCGCTTCCCATTCCGCAGGCGAAGCGGGACGTTCGCCTGCGTCTCTACATCAAGTTGCTCGTTCTCGACTGTATCATCATTGGCGCCGTATTCCTGGCGGTGGGCGACCTGTTCGGCCCGGAATGGATGGCACTGGACAAGATCAACCTGATGGCGATGGTCATTCCGATCTATGTCGGCATTGCCATCAAGGGGAACGCCTATTCGCTACAGGCACTTGCAAAGCCCTTTCCCGCCGCGGCGCAGGCGATTCTCAACATGATGTTCGCGATGCTGGCGATCCAATGCGTCCTGTATTTTGCGCATGTAAGCGACGAAATTTCACGCTTCTCCTTTGCAGTCGCCTTGATTGTCAGCGCGCTGCTGCTGGCAGCCCTGCGCCGGCCTTTTGCGCGCTATGCGATGCGCCGGACCGGAGGCAAATTGACCGATGACCTGATTCTGGCGGACGGTGTAATAATCGGAGAGGAGACCGGCAGTTTTCTCGCCAATGCGGAACTGCACAACCTCCGGCCCGACCTGCATGACCCGCAGATGCTCAATCGTCTCGGCCGCTGGCTGCGCAGTTTCGATCGCGTGGTCATAGCGTGCCTCCCCGAACGGCGCCATGCCTGGGCCATCGTGTTGCAGGGCGCAGCCGTGCAGGGGGAAATCATGCTAACCGATGCCCGCGAATCCGGCGCGATCGGGCTGGGACAATGTATGGGGCATGACACGCATGTCGTGTCGAGAGGGCCGCTGAGCATGTCGAGTCGCGTGCAGAAGCGCGCCTTTGATCTGGCCATCACGGTACCAGCGATCATTGCTCTCGGTCCGTTACTGGTGCTGGTGGCGATCGCCATCAAGCTGGAAAGCCGGGGACCGGTCCTGTTCCTTCAAGAGCGGGTAGGTTTGGGCAATCGACTGTTCAAGATCGCCGGTCGACCGCCGGTAGAGTCAGGAAGTGGCGCGGTGTCGTGCGGCGCGCCTGTGGGGCTTGCCAGACGGTCCGTTTCCACTCCCTGCTCATCGAACCGGACGTGCAGATCTCCCGCATCCGGCTCTCGGACAAGATA